>NZ_DEXN01000043.1:0-83657 GCF_002364155.1 Alcanivorax sp. UBA3183 | reverse complement strand
CTGCACCCTTCAGGCCACGCTGAATACGCAAGAAGCTCTCCAGAGGCTCCTTCATTGTAGAAACTGGGCAGAAATGAGCTTCCCCCATATGGGGTAAACGGCAAAAAAGCCTCAGTGATCGCCGCTGCATTCCTGGTGATCGCTGAGTACCTCGATGACTCGGCACTCGCCGGTATGCCCCTGTTCGCACTCTTCGATCATCCGGTCCAGTTCATCGCGTAATGCCGTCAGCGAGCGGATGCGGTTTTGCACGGCAGTCCGGTGGCGGCGGGCGATGCTGTCGGCGTGGCCATGTTGCTCGCTCATGGCCAGCAGTTCACGAATATCATCCAGGGTGAAGCCCAGCTCCCGGCTGTGGCGAATGAACTGCAGCCGTTCGCGGTGCTTGCGGTGATAGCGTCGCTGGCCGCCTTCGCTGCGGGCGGGTTCGGGCATCAGGCCGATCTTTTCGTAGTAGCGGATGGTTTCCACCTTGCAGCCGGCGGCCTTGCTCAGGGTGCCGATAGAAAAAAGGGTGCTCATGGCGCCTCCGGGGCTTGAACCTGTAGTCACTATAGCTTTTTTAATGGTGACATAACGGTATGGGTTCAAGGAGCTTTTCATGAATGAGCGACAGCGACAGGCCTTCGGGACAGCGATGAGCGAGGCGCGTCTGGCTTACCGCCAACGCCGCTGGGAGCAGGCGTTCGCGCTGCTGGAGCGAGCCCACGTGCTGGGCCAGACCCGGGTCACCCCCCATGTGCAGAGCCACTGGTGGATGCTGAAAGTGGGGTGGCAGCGCCTGGATGCCCGCGAAGTGCGTGGTCAGTTGTTGCGCCTGCTGGCGGCCATGCTGTTGTCGCGGCTGTGGGTGCCCCTGGGTAATACCGGCGGCGCCAACGTCAACCCGCTACAACCCATGCCGATTGCCGATGACCTGCGTGAACTGATGGAGACTGACTGATGGGCTGTTGCGATACCGATATCCAGGCCAGCCCGGCGCCGGCATACCGCCGGGTGCTGTGGCTGGTGCTGCTGATCAATGCGGTGATGTTTGTGGTGGAGGCGACCTCCGGGGTGCTGGCGGACTCCCGCGCCCTGCAGGCGGATGCGCTGGATTTCCTCGGCGATACGGCCACCTATGGCCTGACCCTGTGGGCGCTGGGCCAGTCCCTGGCCTGGCGGCTGCGGGCCGCCCGCATCAAGGGGTTCTCCCTGCTGATCATGGGCGTGGTGGTGCTGGCCAACAGTGTCTGGGCCCTGTGGCAGGGCAGCGCTCCCCAGGGAGAGATGATGATGGGGGTGGCCGGGCTGGCGCTGGTTGCCAATGTGGTCAGTGCCCTGTTGCTGCTGCGTCATCGGCAAGGGGACGCCAATATCCGTTCCGCCTGGCTGTGTTCGCGCAATGATGCGCTGGCCAATCTGGCGGTGCTGGTGTCCGGCAGCCTGGTGCTCTGGCTGGGCAGCCGCTGGCCGGACCTGCTGGTGGCGCTGGCGATTGCCGGCCTGTTTACCCACAGCGCCCTGTCGATTCTGCGTCAGGTACGCGATGAACAGGGCGGCCAGCAATGTGCAGAGGAAAAGGAGTCATGTTGATCAGACTGGAATTTTCCAGTGCGTTGCCGGTGAGCCGGGCTGCTCTGTGGCAGGCAATGACTGCCATGGAAGGCATCAACCAGGAAATGCGACCCTGGCTGACCATGGGGGCTCCGGCGGGTGTCCAGGGATTGCAGGACGTGCCACTGACGCCGGGTAAGCCGCTGTTTCGTAGTTCCATCAAACTGTTTGGCTGGCTGCCGATAGGGTATTCGGACCTGACGTTGCTGTCCCTCACTCCCGGAGAAGGCTTCGTGGAGGCCTCGCCCATGACTGGTATGCGAGCTTGGCGTCATGAAAGACGCTTGGAGGATAGCGACACTGGCTGTAGGCTTCTCGACACCCTGGTGTTCGAGCCGCGGGTATTGCCGACAGTCACGTCGGCGATTATTCGCGCCTTTTTTGGCCATCGTCACCGCCGCCTGCGTCGCCGTTACCGCTGAGTCTCTATGGATTTCAAACAGGAAGATCTGAAAGCCCTGATCGAACGCACCATGCCGTTCGGCAAGTATCAGGGGCGGGTGTTGATCGACCTGCCTGAACCCTACCTGCTGTGGTTTGCCAGTAAGGGTTTCCCCAACGGCGAGCTGGGCCGGCTGATGGCGCTGGCGCTGATGTTGAAAATGGACGGCACTGAAAAGCTGCTGGAGCCGTTACGACAAAGCCATGGATAGCCGCGTGTTTGGCCTTTAGTCTTGATGGTTCAGAGACACGGAAGGATCACACCATGAGCCAGCTTCAATCGCTTACCGACACCATCTGGCACGTCGCCGTCCCTCACGCCTTCATGGGCCTGCATGTGGGGTCCCGCATGACGGTGGTGAAGCTGTCCAGCGGCGGTCTGTTACTGCATTCGCCGGTACCGGTGGATGAGGATCTGGCAGCCGAGTTGGCGGCACTGGGTGAGGTGAAACATATCGTCTGCCCGAATCTGTTCCACCATGTGTTTGCCGCCGAGGTAAAACAGCGTTACCCGGATGCGCTTTTGCATGGCCCGGCCAAACTGGCGGGCAAGCGCAAGGATCTGACCCTGGATGCCACCCTGTCGGAAACCCCGCACCCGGATTGGGGGGACGATTTCGAGCTGGTCTTTATCGAAGGCTCCATGTTGCAAGAGACGGTGTTCTATCATCCCGCCAGCCGTACCCTGATCGCCGCCGATCTGATCGAAAACTTCCGCCAGTGTGACCATGGCTTTACCCGCTGGTATCTGAAGCTGGGTGGTCTGTGGCAAAAGCCCGGCTGGCACCCGATCCTGCGGCTGGTGTATCTGAACCGCAGAAAGGCCCGCGCCAGCATCACCCGCATTCTGGAATGGCCCTTCGAAAAACTCAGCCTGGCCCACGGCGAGGTGATTACCGAAAATGCCCGTAACCAGGCGCGGCATGGTCTGGAGTGGTTGTTTTAAGGGGCCAGGCAGGCCGGAGTCGTTGCTCCGGGAAGCATCGGCCGCCACAATGTGGTAACTGTTTTTCACCTTATGGTCTGCCGTGCTGCCCCTGGTCTACCACCCCGATTACAGCTTTCCCTTTCCCGGCGAACACCGTTTCCCCATGGAAAAGTTCGGCCGGCTGCATGGGCACTTGCGGGGGCTGGGGATAGCCCACGGCGACAACGAATTTCGTCCGGGCCGGGCCAAGGCGGCCCTGTTGGGCCAGGCCCATTGTCCGCAGTATGTCTCGGACATCGTTGCTGGCACCCTGGATCACAAGGCCCGGCGTCGCCTGGGGTTGCCGTGGAGCGAGGGGCTGGTGAAGCGCACCTGCATTGCCCCCATGGGAACCCTGCTTACGGCGCAGCTTGCCCTGAGACAGGGCCTGGCCTGCCATCTGGCCGGTGGTACCCATCACGCCCATTACGATTTCGGTTCCGGCTTCTGTATCTTCAATGATCTGGCGTTCGCCGCGAAACAGTTACTGGCCAGCGGCGCCGTGGAGCGTCTGCTGGTTTTCGATTGCGATGTGCATCAGGGCGATGGCACCGCCGCCATGCTCGCGGATGAGCCGCGGGCCTTTACCTGTTCCCTTCATTGCGAAAAAAACTTTCCGGTGCGCAAGCAGAAAAGCGATCTGGATGTGGGCTTGCCGCTGGGTATGACTGACCGGGATTATCTGGATACGGTGTTCGAAACCCTGGAAAACCTGCTCGATACCGTGCGCCCGCAACTGGTGCTTTATGATGCCGGTGTCGATATTTTCGAGCATGACCCACTGGGGCGGCTGTGTGTTTCCGAGCAGGGCATTGCCGACCGTGAGCGGGGCGTGATCGAGCGCTGCCGCCGGCGGGGAATAGCGGTGGCCACGGTGATCGGTGGCGGCTACGATGATGACCGGGACGCGCTGGCAAGGCGGCATGGGATCGTCGTCGAAACCAGTCACGAACTGGCTACGAAGCCACTGTCGGAGCGCAGCGAAGCGGAGTAACGCAAGCAGTGCGGCCCAAAGGGTGAGCGAAGTGCATAAACCCAAAACCTGAAAATCGGTATTTACCACAGAGGGCACAGAGATCACTGAGGAAAAGAATGGGTTTTCTCTGTGTGCTCTGTGCCCTCTGTGGTGAAATTGCTTTTGATTTACGTGGGTTATCGCGCCGTCAGCGACGCTCCTACAGAAAGATTGATGAGGGAGAGCCCCCATGTCCAAAGCCCTGCTAATCATGGCCCATGGCAGCCGTAGTGACACTGCCAACGATGAATTCCGTGCCCTGGTGGAAACCGTGGCGGAATCCGCCCATGGGGCGGGCGAGGAATACGTGGCGGTGCTGCCCTGTTTCCTCGAGCTGGCGCAGCCTTCCCTGGTGGAGGCGATTCAGCAACTGGAGCACCAGCCGGTTACCCGTGTGCAGCTGTATCCGTTGTTTTTCAACAAGGGAAAACACGTGGGCAAGGACATCCCGGCCCAGGTGGAAGATGCCCGACAACGGTTTCCCGATCTCACCATTGAGTTGCTGGATTATTTTGGCAATGCCAACGGTCTGGCGGCGCTGGTGCTCAAGCATATCGGGGAACAGGACTAGCTGGCATGGCCATGGACGGCACAGTATTCGCCAGAGAGATTGATACGCTGTTTGCCTGGGAATCCTCGGATACGGTCTCCTACGCGGAAGCGTTGAAATCCTGGGCCGCCGTTGCAGCGTTGCTTGCAAAGTAAAAGATTCGGTATGGAGGTGACCGCCGTCCTTTGTTTTCGAGCAACGCCGGAACAGTGAATGGATGTGGTCTGAATCGGCCCTAGAAAGTCTTGGCAAACACCAGTCCGCCCCACAACACATTGCGATCGCCCACGCCGTCTTTCAGTTCGGAAGTGTGACCGCGCAGCACATAGCTGAGCCGGTAGCCGTCGCTGAAAGCCCAGGTATAACCGAGCCAGGCTTCGGCCACGCCATGGTTCAGCTCGTTACTGTCGTAGCTCACTTCGCTGTCACGGAACTGGCCTTGCAGAAAGGCGTTGTAGGCTCGGCCCACCAGAGCGATGCCGCCCCACAGGTAATGCTCATGATCCTGGCTCATGGCGGTGGCGTTGTTGCGTTCACCGTAGTGCGCCAGTTCCGGGCTGGTCTGCCACCAGGGTGTATGCAGACGTCCGGCGCGAAAGCTCAGGCTCCAGCGTGCTTCGGTGAGGTAGCCCAGCGAGCCTTCCACGGTGCTCTTCACTTCCAGGTTGTCGGTGGAAACGGGCAGGATTTTCTGCCGGGCCACGGCATAGCGGAAGGTGGGTTCGCCGCCGTCGCTGACCTGATGCTCCCAGCCCTCCGCCCGGTCACTACCAATCACCTTGTGGACCCCGTTCTGGATATCACCGGCCAGGTCCAGACCCATGGCGCCGACTGTCAGTGAGCTGTGCCAGGCCACTTGCTTGGCCGGGTCTACCTGTACCCGGCTGCTGGAGACATACAGCAGGCTGGCGTAGGGGCGGTCGTCATACAACGGGGCCTCGGCTTCCTTGTCTTCCGGGGTGAACCCGAAGATGCCGGCCTCGAAGCTATGGCCCCGGACATTGCTGTTGGTGATGCCCTCCACCCAGGTCAACCGGTCGATCCAGGTCAGCGGAGTATTCAGTGACAGGGCAAAGTCCCGGGCACGGGTACCGGTGGCGGCGACACTGATGCCATAGGTGTAGTCCTGATCCCGGCTGCCCGGGACCAGCAGATCGTTATCCAGGGTCAGGGACCAGCTGCCGGTTTCCCGCTCCTGTGCCGGGTTGGTGCGGGGGCGACGTGGGCGCTGCTCTTCGAATGCCGGGTCGCCGGCCCGGGCCAGCTGCACGGTATCGACATTGGTGGCCCCGCTGCTGGTGCCGGGCACTGCCAGGCTGGCGAGAAGGATCACAAGCAGCCCGGTCATGGCCGTCCCATGGGAATTGGCAACAGCTGTCTGTCTCTCTGTGTGTTTCATGGCTCCGTGTCCAACTGCGGAGGTGCAGTGCGCCTCCGTGTTACGTTTGCTGCGCGTACAGTAGTGCCGGCGCGTGCAGTAGCGGTATTGGGTTGCTGGACGGTTATTGCCTGTTTCTGCAGAGAGTTGTCGTTATGCCAGCGGTGACGGTTCAGCGAATGTGAGCGTCAGAATAGTGATGACAAGGATGAGCTGGAACAGTTTGATGAAACAGCGGAACTGGCTGGGCGATTTAATCGATTTTTTCGAACTTTACCGTCTGTATGGCGGCCCTGCGCTGACATAGCGGTGACCGAATGGCTGCTTGCCGCGTTGTTTTCTGTCATTGAGCCGTTCCCTGCCTCAAGCGTAGCCTCAAGGTCATTATCGAGTTTTCACCAGTCAACGACGTGTGAGGAGAGGCAAGGTGGCAGAGGCATATATCGTAGCGGCGGTGCGTACCGCCGGAGGCAAGAAGAATGGTCGGCTGAGCAAGGTACATCCGGCGGATATGGGTGGCCGGGTGATTGATGCGGTGGTAGGCCGTATCGGTGTGGCGCCGGAGAAGGTGGACGACGTGATTTTTGGTTGCGTGAGCCAGATCGGGCCGCAGACCTTCAATGTGGCACGTACCTCCATTCTCAGCTCCTGTCTGCCGGAATCCGTACCCGGTGTCACCATCGACCGCCAGTGCGGCTCCTCCCAGCAGGCTATTCATTTCGCTGCCCAGGCGGTGATGAGTGGCACCCAGGATCTGGTCATCGCCGGCGGCGTGGAGTCCATGAGCCAGGTGCCTATCGGTGCTCCGGTAACCGCCGTCAAGGAAATGGGCAACCCGTTTACTGGTGAAATCAGCAAGCGCTATCCCGGTGAAAACTTCAGCCAGTTTATCGGCGCCGAGCGCATGGCGGAGAAGTACGGCGTGAGCAAGGCCGAGCTGGACCAGTTCGCCTACGACTCTCACAAGCGGGGTGCCGCGGCTACCGAAGCCGGCCGCTTCAATGAGGAAATCATTCCGGTGCCGATTACCCTGGAAGATGGCAGCAGCGACGAGCACATCGTCGATGAGGGGATTCGCTGGGAAGCGGAGCTGGATGCGATCAAGGCCCTGCAGCCGCTGCAGGAAGGCGGCCATATCAGTGCCGCGAATGCCAGCCAGATTACCGATGGCGCTTCTGCGGTGATGATTGCCAGCGAAAAGGCAGTGAAAGAATACGGTCTCACGCCACTGGCCCGCATTCATGCCATGGCGGTGGTGGGGTCCGATCCGACCATGGTGCTGGAAGGGCCGATTCCGGCCACCGAAAAAGTCCTCAAGCAGGCGGGTATGACCATTGGTGATATCGATCTGTATGAAGTGAACGAAGCGTTTGGTTCCGTGCCGTTGGCATGGATGAAGGCGGTGGGTGCCGACTACGAGAAGCTCAATGTCAACGGCGGTGCCCAGGCGCTGGGGCATCCGCTGGGTGCCACCGGCACCAAGTTGATGGGAACCCTGGTTTACGAGCTCAAGCGTCGCGGTGGCAAGTACGGTCTGCTGGCTATCTGCGAAGGACTGGGCACTGCTAACGCGACCATCATCGAAATCTTGTAAGCGTCCTTGCAAGTTTCAAGTTGAAAGTGGCAACGCGGGGTTGGTGTGGCGCCAGCGATGAAACGTTGGGTGCCGCGCCGTCGCGTTGTTCGACCATAAAAAAGCCGCCCCGGGAAACCGGAGCGGCTTTTTTATGGTTGGAAATACTCACTGCTCCCCTCGGCATGAAGGTGGATTACGCCTTTGGCTAATCCACCCTACGTTTTATTCAGGGGTTGGCGGTTGATCCCCCCAAACCCTTCGCCATGCACGCATGGCTCCCGGGAGAAGAGGGGAAGATGATCGCCTGGTCAGGAGCCGCTCAGCCTTTCTGCCAGCCACACTCCGGCCAGTATCATGATGGCTATCGAGCCTACCGGCACAAAGATCCGTCGATAGGCCACGGTATTACGGACCAGATAGGCTGCTGGCACAAACAGCAACACAATGGCGACCTGTCCCAGTTCCACGCCCAGATTGAAGCCCAGCAGCGGCAGGAAAATTCCGCTGTCGGTGAGTCCCAGATCGGCCAGTACCGAGGCAAAGCCCAGGCCATGAATCAGCCCGAACACAAAGGCCATTACCCAGCGTTTGGGAAACAGGCGGGGCACCAGGTTGGCCGCTGCACCCAACGCTACGGTGATGGCAATGGCGGACTCCACCAGCCAGATAGGTAGCGTGATGATACCCAGTGTCGCCAATGCCAGAGTCAGCGAATGGGTGACCGTAAAGGCGGTGACAATCGCCAGTGTCTGAGTCAGCGCGCCGGTGATGGTGGGGGCTGGCTGCCAGCCACCCCGTTGCCACACCAGTACCGCCGGGAACAGCAGTGTCAGCAGGAACAGGATGTGGTCATAGCCGATCAGGATGTGGTGTACCCCCTGGCGGATGAACCCCTGGAACGCCTGCCATTGCGACCCGACATCGGTCCCCATCAACTGGTTGCGATGCTGATTACTGAACACGGCGGTGAGGGTGGTATCTCCCTGCTCCAGCCGTAGCAGGCCATGGTGGCTGGGGTCGCGATCAAACAGGAAGCTGTAGCCCACGGCCAGTTGCTCCGGCGGCCGCTGGCAGTCGCCGCGCCAGTGCAGGGCGGCGTAGGTGCCATCCACATGATCGATGGCCTGCAGTCGGGTCAGGTTGAGGGCGCAGGCGTGTCGTTGCGCGCCGTGCAGTGCCTCGATGGTGAGTGCAGGGAGTACGGTGGCGTCCAGGTTGCGTTGCTGCCGGCGCAGTTCGCCCCAGGTGATGTCGCCATCACCATTCTGGTCCAGTGGCAACACCAGCTGCAGGTCGCGCAGGGCGATATCCCAGCGACCCTCAATCAGGGCGTTGCCGGCATTGCTGTTGATCACCAGATAGCTGTCACTGGGTTTGTGGGCGAATGCCTGCCCGGCCAGCAAGAGCAGGAAAAGCAAAGACAGGAGTTTCATTCACTGGCTCCCTTGGCAGGTTGAGTGAGTTGGGCATCGTCAACCTGGTATCGGTCTACAAAGGCCTGTAACTGGCTCAAGGTTGCCTGATCGTCGGCGGCCATGGCGCTGGCGTGCAGCAGTCGCAGGTCAGCCAGTTCCCGTTGTTGCTGCCAATTTTCCCGGGCCAGCGTGAGGGCGCCTTGCGGATCGGACTCTACTTCAAGCAGGAAGCGGGCGTGCTCGCGCAAGTGGCGCTGGCGACCGGTGTCCTGGTCAGCGGCCATGCGGGCCCGGTAGTCCTGCCGCCAGGCCTGGGCCTGAGGGTGCTCAAGGCGTTGCCCGGCAATGGCCAGCCTCAGCAAGGCGCCTTCCCTGTCCTGCCAGTTGGTGAGATCGCGGATGACCGCCTGTGCCTGGTTGCTGGCCAGCCACAGGTCACTTTGCAGGTAGCGTAGATAGGGATCATCCGGGGCCTGTTGCAAGGCGTCACGCAGGTGCTCGGTTGCCAGTTCGAGACGGCCCTGTTGCAGCGCTATTTCCGCGCTCAGGGTGTTCAGCCATTGGGCGGATTTTCCCTGTGGGGCGGCCGGGCTGGATGCCAGGGCCTGCAGGGTGCGATAGGCTTGCTCCCGCTGGCCCGTGATGGCCTGGACGCTGGCCTGACAGAGCAAAACGGTGGTGGGCGGCAGCGTACGGGATGCTGCCTGGCAAGCCTGCCGGGCCTCATCGAGCCGGCCTTGTACCCGGTCAATATTGGCCAGCATCAGCCACGCTTGTCCCTGGTTGGGTGACTGCTCCAGCAGTCGTGTCAGGCGATGACGGGCACGGGCAAATTGATGACGTTGCTGTTCGATACGGGCCATCAGCAGGTTGGCTGCCGGTGACGACATGTCCTGACTGAATGGAGCCAGCGTGGCCTCGGCGTAACCGAGAAAGCGGGGATCGCCTTGGGCACTGGCATAGTCAATCTGTGAGCGGGCCAGTGCCAGCGCTGCTGACAGGTCGCTGGTTGGAGAAGGCGCCTGCAGCGTTGCCGGAACCTGGGGAAGGCGGGCGAGAACCACATGGTCCCCGCCCGGTGTATAGGGGGCGGCGCTTGCGGGGGCCGCCATGCAAAACAAAAAGAGAGTCACCGCAACCGACAAAAGACGCCATATTTTGGCGCCTTTGTCAGTCCCGGAGAAGCTCTCTGAAACGTGCGGGTGAAAAGCCTCCACTACCGCATCGCGGTAGTGGAGGCTGGTTTCATTTCTCCGCTGCCAATACATCGTCATAGGCGTTCGGGTTATTCAGATCACGAAAAATGAAGCGGGTATCATTGATGGGAACCGGATCCCGGGTATCCCCGCTAGTGGCTAGCTGAGCTTTCACAAAGGCGGTGTAGTTGATCGCCACCGGCGCCTGCTGGCGGGGACGGTCATTGTCACTGCCAAAGCACCCGCTCAGCACCAATGCACTCAGGCTGATGATGGTAGCCAGTAGATATCGCATGATGTCCTCCTTCACTCTGCTGCGGCAACGTTATCGGCGCCGGGCAGTGGGGTGTTCAGGTAGGGGAAACGGGTCAGGTAGTCCGCCGCGTTGGGCAGGGCGCCGTCGTTGACGATGGCGCCACCGTTGACCTGCATGTCCTGAGTACCACAGGAGCCAATTTCGCCACCCGCGGCTTCACCGTTCACGTCGGCGCCACACAGGAAGCCTTCAGCCGCAGTGAGGGCGATGTCTACCACATCATCAATCGGGCGTCGGCCATTGGGGAAGCCGGCAAAGTCGCCACCTGCAACACCCAGATCATTCTGGCCACCTGCTGCCGTGGCCGGGATCCCGGTGTTCAGGCGCAGCATTTCGCTGGCGGTAACGGTGGGTAATTGAGTGACCCCGGGCACACCGGTAAGGAAGACAGTGACCAGGTCATTACGGGGCGTTTCCGGTGCCGGTACACCGAACAGGATTTCTACCAGCGCAGGCAGGCTGGGGTTGGTCACATAGGTAGCAAACTGACCATCATCCTTGGGTTCACTGCTGTTGAAACGGTCCTTGTCGGGCAGGCCGATAACCACTTCATTGACCAGCGGAGAGCCAAGACGGGACACCTGGGTAAAGGCGCCGCCTTTCACTGCAGGGCCTTTGGCGTTACTGCTGCCGGTAGTCTCTGAGCCCTGGGGTGCCGGATTGATGACTGTGGCCTGCCGGACGCTTGCGGTGGTCCAGCCGCCGATGACGGTATTGTCACCGGTGAGGCAGTCAGCCGGGACTTCCAATGCCAGGCTGGTGATGTTCTTGTCGGCAATGATGTTTCTGCGCGAGTCCCGTGCACCCAGCGGATTCAGCGCGACCAGATCGAAGACTTCACCCAGGTTAACGACAAAGCCTTCCTGGCGCTGTCCGGCAAATACGCGGCCGGGCATGGGGCAGTCAGGGATGGTGACGTCGTAGATGAAGTTGTCCGCGTAGGCTTCGTAGTCACCAATGGATTTGGTGCCGATGTTGTCCAGCGGTTTGGCAAAGCTGCTGTCACCACTGCCGGCCTTGGTCAGGTTTTGTACGTTGCCGGTACGACGGTCGCCGGTCACCATTTCTACGGTGAAGCTTTCCAGTACATTCTGGGCATCGTTGTTCTGGCCGGTTACCGCGCCGATATTAATCAGTGGTACGGGGACAGAGGTGCCGCCTACATCGACCGCCAGGTCGCGGCGTTCGGTATTGAACTGGAAACGGAAGGTAATGTTTTCTTGCGCGTTGCCATCGTTATCAATGTGGATCTCATAGATGGCGTCGTCATCCAGTGAGAAATAATTGGGACCACCATAAGAATCCTGCAGGGGCAGGTAGTTGGCGATCAGAGTGACATAACCCTCTCGGCCGGATTCATAACTGTTGAACATGTAGAAATCCGTACCGTCGACTTTGGGCATACCGGTAATAAATGGCGCTTCTCGGTGGCTGGATGCCATCGTGCCGGCACTGGCCAGCAGAGTGGCGGCAGCACAGGCCGCGGGAAGCAGGGTAAGGCGGGATAGCATGACGAATCTCCTTTCTTGTCGGTGTGTAGGTAGTACGCGTCAGGAGAGGAACTGGATGCAGAATTTCTTTTTCTTTTTTTTTGTGCATCCAAATCGGTTTTTTTCACGTATTAACGACAACGCATCTGTCATTAGTGAGGAACGACTTATGGTAATACAGGGGGTGCCTCGTCATGGCGGAAGCAGACGACGGACTAGTACGCGCGCTGGCTCGAATCGCTCAGGGCGACCGTCAGGCTTTTGCTGGTTTTTATCAGAAAACCCATCGCGCCGTATTTGGCATGTGTGTGCACTTGCTGCGTGATCGTGATGAGGCCTGTGACGTGCTTCAGGAAACCTATATTCAGGTCTGGCACCACGCCGGCGAATACCATTGTGACCGCGGCAGCGTGCAGACCTGGATGATGTCCATAGGCCGTTATCGCTGTCTTGATGCCTTGCGCCGCCGCCGCCACGAAGCGGATTACGATAGCGTCAGTGATCGTGAGGAAAGCAACACACCGGGCCCAATGGATAACGTTGGCAATCAGCTTGATCGTCAACGACTCAATCACTGCCTGAAAGATCTGGATGAACGGTATCGTTCCAGTATCGAAATGGCCTACTTTCGTGGTTTCACTCATCAGGAGCTGGCGGTCGCCATGGGCGAGCCGTTAGGAACCACAAAAAGCTGGATTCGTCGCGGGCTGGATGTATTGCGCCGGTGTCTGGACACATGAAGCCGGATAATTACGAACGTAATCATGCGCTGGCCGCAGAATATGTGGTTGGCACGCTGCAGGGCGCCGCCAGGCGACGTTTTGAGCGCTGGATGATGGTCTCTGCCCGGGTGCGTCGTCAGGTATGGTACTGGGAGCGACGGCTGCAGCCTTTCAATGAATCCTTGCCGGAAGAGGCCGCCCCGAAGGCCGTGTGGAATAGCATCGAGCAACGGCTCTTCCCGGGAACGGCACCGGTGGCGTCGCGGTGGTGGCAGACCCTGACCGCCTGGCGCTGGAGTACGGGTATCGCCGTGCTGGCGGTTTTTGCCTTGCTGCTCTGGACGCCGTCACCGCCGGTGGTCACACATTATGTAGGTGTGGTGCAGAGTCAGCAGGCGGAGCCGCTGTGGCTGGTGAATGCCTCTGCGGATCATCGCCTGAGCGTGAAGGCCATGCCGCCGGTTCAGCCGGCGGACGGTGGCAGGGATTACCAGTTGTGGTTGTTGCCGGAGTCGGGCGCGCCGATATCACTGGCGTTGCTGCCTACGGGCGGTGCCCGGTTGCAGATTGATCTCAGCGATCAGCAGGTGCGCCAGTTGTTACAGTCCCGCTCTCTGGCGATCAGTCTGGAACCGGCGGGTGGCTCACCGACCGGCCAGCCCACCGGTCCGGTGGTGTATCAGACACGCCTGGTGCAAATGTAGCGAGCAAAGCCTGAAAGTGAACGCATCAGAATCAGTCGGTGAGTTCACTTTCGGCTTGCTCCAGCGACTCCATGGCTTCCAGTAACTGCTCTTCCAGTTCGTCGTGCTGTTTCTTCAGACGCGCCTGATCGCCGAGTAATCCATTCATTTCGTTTTTGCGACTGTCGTCTGTATACAGGGCTTCGTCGCCCAGGGCTGTCTCGATCTCGGCCAGCGTCTGGTCGCAATGGCTGAGTTGCTTGTCCAGTTTTTCCACCTGCTTTTTCAGCGGGCGCAGCTGGTGGCGTTGCTGGGCAGCCTGTTGACGGCGGGCCTTGGCATCGAGGCCGTCGCCGGGCTTGTCTTCCTTGACGGGTTTGCCGTCGCGGCGGTTCTGTTGCAGCCAGCGGCCGTAGTCATCCAGGTCGCCATCGAATCGACTCACTGACCCGTTGGCCACCAGATAGAACTCGTCCACGGTGGTTTCCAGCAAGTGGCGATCGTGAGACACCAGCACCACCGCACCCTCGAAGGATTGCAGCGCCATGGTCAGCGCTTCGCGCATGTCCAGGTCCAGATGGTTGGCCGGCTCATCGAGGAGCAGCAGCGCCGGTTTTTCCTGCACGATCATAGCCAGCGCCAGGCGGGCTTTTTCGCCACCGGAGAAACGGCCCACCGGTGCAAACACATCATCGCCGTGGAAACCGAAACGGCCCAGCTCGCTGCGCAGCTGCGATTCACTCCACTTGGGGTAAAAGCGGGACATCATCTGGTAGGGGGCGTCGTCGGCGGCCAGCCGGTCCACCTGTTGCTGGTGGAAGTAGCCGATCACCAGGTCGCCGTCTTTTTCGAAGCGTCCACCCAGTGGCGCCAGTTCACCCACCAGGGTGCGCATCAGGGTGGACTTGCCGGCGCCGTTGGGGCCGAGCAGGCCGATGCGCGATTCAGGGCGCAGGCTCAGGCTGACCTGGTCAAGAATCGGTGCGCCCGGGTAGCCGCACTGCACCGCATCCAGGTTTTCCATGGGGTTGGGCAGTTTGTTCGGGCTGTGGAATTCAAAGCTGAAGCCGGAATCCACGTGGGCCGGGCCAATCAGTTCCAGCCGTTCCAGTGCCTTCACCCGACTTTGTGCCTGTTTGGCCTTGGAGGCCTTGGCCTTGAAGCGGGCGATGAACTTCTGCATGTGGGCTACCTGGGCCTGCTGCTTCTCGTGCATCTTCTGCTGCAGGGACAGTTGCTCGGCGCGCTGGCGTTCGAAATCCGAGTAGCCGCCGCTGTAGTGCTTCAGTTGTTTGTGTTCGATATGCAGGATCTGGTTGACGGTGGCATCCAGGAAGGCGCGGTCGTGGGAGATCACCAGTAGTGCCCCCGGTTGCTGTATCAGGTAGCTCTGCAACCAGAGGATGGCATCCAGATCCAGGTGGTTGGTGGGCTCATCGAGCAGCAGCAGATCTGCATCGCTCATCAATACCTGGGCCAGGTTCAGACGCATGCGCCAGCCACCGGAGAAGCTGGCCACCGGCTGTTGTTGCTGGGTTTCGCTGAAACCAAGGCCGGCCAGCAAGGTGGCGGCGCGGGCCGGTTGTTGCCAGGCGTGCAGGGCTTCCAGCTCGCCGTGGGCATGGGCGATGGCGTGGTTATCACCGGCGATTTCCGCGTCTGCCAGTGTTTTCTCTGCCCGGCGCAGGGCGCGGTGGCCGTCAAGCACATAATCGATGGCTGGCTGTTCCAGTGCCGGTACTTCCTGGGCCATCATGGCCAGGCGCCAGTCCGAGGGCAGGTTCAGGTTGCCGCCGTCGCTCTCCAGTTCGCCCATGATAAGCTTGAACAGCGAACTCTTGCCGGTGCCGTTGCGGCCCACCAGCCCCACACGCCAGCCCTTGTGCAGGACCACGCTGGCGTCTTCCAGCAACAGGTCGGGGCCACGGCGAAGGTTGATGTGTTCCAGAGAGAGCATGGGGTAATCCGGGGTTGATGAGAACCGGCGCAGTGTAAGCCAGCAAACGTAACGGGGGAACCGTGGACGACTCCATAAAGCAGGATCTGTGGCGCTATGCCCTGGGGCGATGGCAGCACAAGAATTTTGAGCGGGCTTGCCTGCATCTGCAGGACGATTACCAGGTGCCGGTGGCCCTGTTGCTGTCTGGCCTGTGGCTGGCAGAGTCAGGTAAGCAACCGGATGCCGGGGTAGGGCGCCGCATGGCAGAGCTGGCCGGACAGTTTGAAGCCGATTACCTGCGCCCGTTGCGGGCGGTGCGCCGCAAGGCCGGTGAAGACACCCGGTTGCCGGAATTCAAGCGGCAGCTGCAGCAGGTGGAGCTGGAAGGGGAGCGCTGGTTACTGGCCACCCTGCCGACTTTGTGTGACAACCTTATCCCTGCGGGCAAACCGGTGGACGCCATGGGCTGGTTGCTGGTGCTGGTGCCGGAAACGGCGCAGTGCGAAGGGTTGCAGGAATCCCTCAATGATCTGGTTGCGCTCTAGGCATTGCGACGAAGCCGCTGTAGGAGTACCTCTTGAGGTGCGAATCCGAGCCTTGGCGAGGAAATGGTATCGCAGCTACTCCCATCCCTTTCCAGAAAAGCCTGTTGAGCCCTGACATTCCTGATCGGCCTTCGGCCGATTCCGCGTTGACACGCGGTTCGCCCCTCAAGAGGTGTATTCGCTGCGCTCACCCTTCGGGCCGCACTGCACAACGTGCGTTACTTCGCTACGCTACGTTCCTACGGTGCCACCACCTCGCGCTTTGAACTTTTAACGCCTGCCTGCCATCCTTCATTTCCCTTGTGTTTCACTGGATTTCCCCATGACCACCGACCTGGCCTTCGACCGCGATCATCTCTGGCACCCCTATACCTCCACCTCGAAACCCTTGCCTACCTTTCCTGTGGCCAGTGCCAGAGGGGTGCGGTTGACGCTGGAAGATGGGCGCGAGCTGGTGGATGGCATGTCGTCCTGGTGGGCGGCGGTGCATGGCTATAACCACCCGGTGCTGAATCAGGCCGCCAAGGACCAGATTGACCGCATGGCCCATGTGATGTTCGGTGGGCTGACCCATGAGCCGGCGGTGGAGCTGGGCAAGAAACTGGTGGCATTGACGCCGGACCCGCTGGAGAAGGTCTTTCTGGCTGACAGCGGCTCGGTGTCGGTGGAAGTGGCCATTAAGATGGCGTTGCAGTACTGGCTCAGCCAGGGGCATACCGGCAAGGATAAATTGCTGGCCCTGCGTAACGGCTATCACGGCGATACGTTCGGAGCCATGGCTGCCTGTGATCCGGTCAATGGCATGCACTCCCTGTTCAGCGGCGTACTGGCCAAACATTATTTTGCCGAGGCGCCGCAATGCCCCTACGACAGTGATTTTGATACCGAGGATCTCAATTCCATCCAGCAGATGCTGGCGGATCATCATCAGGAGATTGCCGCCGTGATTCTGGAGCCGGTGGTACAGGGCGCCGGCGGTATGAGGATGTATCACCCCACCTATCTGAAGGCTGTGCGCGCCTTGTGTGATCAGTACGGGGTGCTGTTGATCTTTGATGAAATCGCCACCGGCTTTGGCCGCACCGGCAAGCTGTTCGCTCTGGAACATGCGAATGTGTGCCCGGATATTCTCTGCCTGGGCAAGGCGATCACCGGCGGCTACATGACCCTGGCAGCCACCCTTTGTACCGGCCAGGTAGCAGCGGGTATTTGTGATGGTGAAGCCGGTGTATTGATGCACGGTCCCACCTTCATGGGCAATCCGCTGGCCTGTGCGGTGGCCAATGCCAGCATCCAGTTGCTGCTGGATTCCGGCTGGCAGGAAAAAGTGGCGGCCATCGAGGCGCAGTTAAAGACGGAGCTGCTGCCTCTCAAGGACCTCTCCCCCGTGGCTGATGCCCGGGTGCTGGGTGCCATTGGCGTCATGGAAATGAAAGAACCGGTGGCCATGGAACAGGTGCAGGCACACTTTGTGGAACAGGGCGTCTGGATCCGCCCGTTCGGCAAACTGGTCTACATCATGCCGCCATTCGTGATTGAGCCGGAGGATTTAAGCAAGCTGACCGGGGCGATGCGGGATTTGGCGGAGGGCAGTTGACGTCAAGCCCCAACTTTAAAGCCGTTGTAGGAGTTCCCTTCCAGGGGACGAACCTCGCGAAGTGAGGCGACAAGAGATTTCACCTGCCGCACTGCCATGAGTCGACCTGTAGAACCTGATCGCCCTGCGGGCAATTCCGCGTTTACACGCGGCTCGTCCCCTGTAAGGAAACTCCTACAGGTGGTTTACCGAAACCCCGGCATGGTCTGTATCAGATGCCGCTGCACCTCCAGCCACTCACCAATACGACGCCAGTGCTGTTGGTCATCCAGGTGACGGGAGACGGCGGCGTCGAGGACGCCTTCGCCATTGCTCATGGCCTGCACATAGAGTTGAGTATCGCGCAGGGTAACCAGGTAGGGAATCTTCAGGCTGGCGAGAAACTGGCGCAGAGACTCGTACATGCGGGTGCGGGTGCGGGAACGATTGGCTATCACTGCCAGCCGACGCGGACGGCGCCGGTAGCTGGGGGCCAGCATGACGGTTTGCAGGAAACGGGTGGTGGCACGAATATCGATAGGGCTGGGCAGTACCGGGACCAGTACCACCTGTGACAGGCGCAGCAGGTGATCAAGATGATGGGGGTCCAGGCCGGCGGGTGAATCGATGATGGTAATCGGGCCGGCCTGATCGAGCTTCTGTTGCAGTCGGCCCAGGGAGACCGGCTCGCCGGCTGGCCAGCCGAGGCCGCGAATTGTGGTATCACGACGTAGTTTCAGCCATTGCAGAGACGACTGCTGTGGATCCATATCCAGCAGGGATACCTGTCGCCCCAAGGCCTCATAATAGCAGGCCAGGTTGGTGGCAATGGTGGTCTTGCCGCAGCCCCCTTTACTATTTGCGATCAGAATTACCATGCGGGACGGGCTGGACGAACGCGATTGGGAGCCGATCCCCTTGGCAGGGCTGTTCTGTGCGCTATTCATGCCGTGTCTTATTCGTTTTTTTGCGGGGGATTGTACCCGGCGGTTTGGGTGGCGCGATTACCGTCAGAAGAAAAGGTGATGCTGCTCACAAAACCAACAGTACCGCAAAATAAGGCGCATTGATGTAATTTGTGATGTTATTTTGCTCTCGCGGGGAACTGAATCCTGTGAAGACGGCTCAGTAAAGGGGGAGAGGAAACATCATGCGTTACCTGTTGATTATCATCGTGTTGCTGGCAGTTGTGCTGGCAGCGCTGTTTACTGTGCCGCTCGGTGGGGGTAAGCCGCTACTGGACTGGCAGCATGTCGAACAGAACTGGCAGCAGCCGGAACGGTTGCTGGACCGGAAGATTTCTCCCTGGATGGGGGGAAATGGGGAAAGCGCAGAGATGTATCGCTGGCGTGACCCCCAGGGAAACTGGCAGTATGGCCAGATTCCGCCGCCCGGTGTGCAGGCGGAACCCTTTACCGTAAAAGCGCCCAATACCATCACTGCCGAAGAAATGCGCGGTGGTAAGGTGCCGGAACAGCAACAACAACAGTAGGCCAATTGGAGGCAGAATGAAGAAATTGGGAATCGTGCTGGCGGGGACTGTCCTGCTGGCAGCGTGTGGTCAGGAAACGGTTGAGCTTAAAAGTGATGATCAGAAAGCGTCCTACGCACTGGGCTTCCGCAGTGCGGAGCAGATGCGTAGCCTGGAAAACCTGGATCTGGATGCCATGGTGTCAGGCCTGCGTGATGGCTTTGCCGAAGACGGCAAATCCAAGCTGGGTGAGCAAGATCTGGACCAGCTGATTCGTGACTTCCAGGGCCGTATGATTGAAGCCCAGCAGAAGAAGATGGAAGAAGCGGCCGGGAATAACCTGGAAGCCAGCGAAAAATTTCTGGCCGAGAATGCCGAGCGTGAAGGCGTTACCGTCACCGACAGCGGCCTGCAGTACGAAGTGCTGGAGTCCGGTGAAGAAGGGGGTGCATCCCCGACCCTGGAAGACACCGTGGAGGTTCACTACCACGGCACCCTGCCGGACGGCACCGTCTTTGACAGCTCTGTAGAGCGCGGTCAGCCGGCCACCTTCGGGCTGCAGCACATCATTCCTGCCTGGCAGGAAGCGCTGCCGATGATGGCGGAAGGCGACAAGTGGAAAATTGCTGTGCCGCCGTCTCTGGGCTATGGCGAGCAAGGCGCTGGCGGCGATATCGGCCCCAACCAGGCGCTGATCTTCGAGATCGAACTGCTGGATGTGAAAGGCAGCGAATGAAGCAGGAGTTGACGAGGAATTAATCTCCTCGGTTCACGCTTCAACAAAAAGGGCGCCTTCGGGCGCCCTTTTTGGTTGCTACAAACCCTGCGGTGCGGACTGCGACATCGCTACGAAGCCGCTGTAGGAACCTGGCGTAGCGGAGTAACGCAAGTAGTTCCGTGCGGCCCGAAGGGTGAGCGTAGCGAATAACACCTCTTGAGGTGCGAACCGTGCGTAGCGCGGAAATCGCCCGCAGGGCGATCAGGAATATCCGCACTCGACAGGTTTCATTTAACCGGTTAGCTGGTAGCCACCTTCATTCGCGCCTCATACTCGCAGAGCACAGAGAGCGGAGCTCCTACAGTTAACCTTGACGCGCGGAGCACGGCGGGTGCTGCTACACGCCATGCATTGCTTCGTGTTGCAGCTAGAAATTCGTGGCTAGCTACTGCTTTCAATGCGTCGCCTGCTGCCGTGGCGGTTCCTGCTGGTGAATGCTGAGAATCAGCTGGTCTTCCAGCGCAAACCTTTCTTCCAGCGTCTGCATCAGCAGGGTGATGCGTTCCGGTAACTGATCCCGCAGTGCCAGCCACTGTTCCGGGCGCTCGAAATGCTCGTTGAAGGCCAGGGCTTCGTCGGTGGAGTTGTCCAGTTGCTGGAGAATCTGTCGGGTGAGGGTAGGGTTGTCGCGATGGAAATGGCGGGCCTCGTTGACCAGCTCCCGGTACACCTCGAAGTAGCCGGCGCTGATGTAGTCCATCAGTAGCTGGCAGAAATTCTGTACCTGTTTCTGCAAAGGCTGACGGTGATCGGACAGGCCTTTCAGGCCCTGCAGAGTGCATAGCAGCACAATCAGTTGCTGACGCTCATCCAGCCAGGCCTGCACCAGCGCCTCAATGCGCTGCCATTGGGCCAGAGCTGCAGAATGGGAGCTCACCATGGTTCCTCCTTGGAGTGCCCGTTGACTATTGTCTTGTTGGGCTATCGAGCCTAGGACTGGCGGGACTGTGCTGGCAATGGGACAAAATCGGCGTGAAGTCGGGTCAGGGGGAAAAAGCACGCTATCTCAGCCACTTGTCGTTAAAGACAAATTTCTTCTAAAAAGCGGTTTTTTAGCGCTATCCGTGTTGCGTAATGCGTGCAGCCTGTCGCGGCTCTTATAGATATTGCGCTACCCAGGGCCACAACCAGGGCAGCGCCAGCGCCGTTACCAGCCCGCACAGGCCTAGCGCCAGTCCGGCAAAAGCACCGGCTTTTTCCCCATATTCGAAGGCTCGGGCGGTGCCGATGGCGTGGGCTACCAGGCCCAGTGCAAATCCCTTGATGCGGTCGTCGGTGACTCTCAACAGGCGGAAGATGGGGCCAGCGGCCAGGGCGCCGACGATGCCGGTGATCGCCACTGCGCCGGCGGCCAGTGACACATAGCCACCGGTGGATTGCACCACCTCCACGGCAATCGGGGTGGTGATGGATTTGGGCGCCAGTGAACCCACCACTTCGGCGGGAGCGCCCAGCCACCAGGCCAGTCCCACGGCAATGGCGGCAGAGATAAAAGCGCCCAGCACGGTGGCGATCAGGATCGGTGTGAGCACGCTGCGTACCGTGTGCAGCTGTCGATAGAGAGGCCAGGCCAGTGCTACCGTTGCCGGACCCAGCAGAAAGGAAATCAGGGTGGTCTGGTCGCGGTATTCCACGTAGTCCACGCCGACCAGGGGTAGCACGACAATCACCGGAATCGAGGCCACCAGAAAGGGGTGAAACAGGGGCAGGCTGTTGCTACGGCCGTACACCCACAGGGCAAAGCGGTAGCTGACCAGGGTCAGCAGGATGCCGAACAACGGGGTGTGCACCAGGTCTGCAAGGTTGTCGAGCCTATCAATCATGGCTGCCTCCCCGCGACTTACCATGTTTGCCGCCCAGCAGCTTCTTCAGCATCAGGGTGACCAGCACCATGCTGAGCAGGGTGCCTAGCACCACAGCCACGCCCAGTGCCAGGGCATAGTCTTCGTAGCGATGCCATTGCAGCACGATGCCTACCCCCAGCGGGAAGATCAGCAGGCTGATGTGCTTGATCAGGGCGCCGGCGGCAGGGGCGACTCGCTGGCTGAAGGGGGCATTGAGTAGCAGGGCCAGCAACAGCAGCACCATGCCGACCACGGAGGCGGGCAGGGGGATGCCGGTGAGGCGGATTAGCACCTCACCAAGAAACTGGAAAAACAGCAGGATCAGCAGGCCGTCGATCATGGGGCGATCAACGTTTGGGGAGCGGGCGGAACAGTTGCACCAGCGCCACCAGCAGCAGGCCGGAAAAGACCACCAGTGACCAGGCTGGCAGGCTCAGGCCCAGGAAAGCCCAGTCCATTTCTGCGCATTCCCCGGAGCCCGCCAGCACTTCCTGGATCACGCTTTGCAGGGGGAACACATCCAGCATGTAATTGAGGCCGGGACCACAGGCGGGCACCTGATCCGGCGGCAGGTTTTGCAGCCAGATATGACGGATGGAGATGGCGCCGCCGCCGATGGCAGCCAAGCCGGTGAGCAGACCGTAAACACGCACACCAATGCGCCCGGGGCCATGCAGAGCCGCAATCAGCAGAATCAGGGCGGCAGCTATCACGCCGATGCGTTGAAAGATGCACAACGGGCAGGGTTCCAGGCCATCAACGTGCTGCAGATAAAGGGCACCGGCCATGGCGGCAATACAAGCCAACAGGGCAAGCAGGTTAAGCTGACGGGGTGCTGGGATAAGGGACGACATGGGCCACTCTTTTCGTCGGGGACCGGCGAAGGGTAGGCAAAAGCGGGGTTGGCGGCAAGGGGGGGATTGAACCGTGGGAGCGGTCGTTAGACCGCGATCTTCATGGGACAGGGCATTCGCGGTCGAACGACCGCTCCCACAGGGTCGAGGTAGAGGGTGGGGCTGCTGTTTGTTCGGATGGTGTCAGGCCTGCCTGGCATCCTGCTCCTGCAGGTTGCGATCATGCCAGGCCTGGATACCCGCTTCCCACCCCTGAAACCACCATTCTGCCAGGGCATCATCGGCGGAATAAGGACAGCGATTGTTGTCGCCTCCACCCATGCCCCACATACATCCTTGATTGTAGGCTTTTTCGCACTGATCACGATCTGGCATCGCGACGCTCCCTTGCCTGTTTGTCCGAGACTACCACCGCAATACAGACTGAACAGGGAAGAAGTACGTCTTTTTGTTGTGAAATTGCACAAAAACCGGACGGAACGGTGGTGTTGAGACGCGGCGCACAGCGGCCTTGTGACAACCGCCCCGGGGTATAAAAACAACCCGTTTCACCACAGAGCACACCGAGAGCGCAGAGCTAAGGTCTTTCTCAGTGTGCTCTGTGCCCTCTGTGGTGAAAATGCCTTTTGCTGTCAGAGTCACTCACGTGGTTGGTCGGGGCTTCAGTCGCGGAAGTAATCCGCCAGGTAATCCTCGAAACTCTGGGTCTCCGCGTCTTCCCAATGGCGCTGCTCGGTGAGGCTGTGTTCGGCCAGTTGTTCCAGGCGCTGGTTGGTCTCGTCGCAACGCTGGCGTGACAGGAAGTGATCCCGGTGGGCCAGAGCCTGATCCATGGCGAACTGAAAGAAACTTTGCTGACGGCTTTCCAGCTTGTCGAGAATGCGCGCGGACGGGGTAGTGTCCGGGTTGTCCACTTTTTCCTGTTGGCGGGCCAGGGCATCGCTGTAGTTGGTGCCGCCGTGAGTGCGGTCGAACAGCTCGGCAATGGGCTGCATCTGGGTGAGCTTTTCGCTGGCCCAGTCTTTCAGGGAGACGGACTTGCCCCAGTTGCACAGTTCGATGGCTGTGTTGCGCCCCTCGTAGACCACCTTGCGCAGGTTCTCCTTGCTGGCATGGAGATCGCATTTTTCCAGTTGTGGCGATTCGCGCAACAGGCAGTAGGTGGCGAACAGATCCAGGAAGCGGATTTCCTGCTGGTTAATGCCTACCGGCTCGAAGGGGTTCAGGTCCAGGGCGCGAATCTCGATATATTCCACGCCGCGTTGCTGCAGGGCGGTGGTGGGGCGCTCGCCCTTGTTGATGGTGCGTTTGGGGCGGATCGAGGAGTAGTACTCGTTCTCGATCTGCAGGATGTTGGCATTGAGCTGGCGATAGTCGTCGCCCACCTTCACCCCGATCTTGTCGTAGGCCGGTTCCGGCGTCTTGATGGCATGGGTGAGAGTGGCGACGTACTCGTCCAGATTGTTGTAGCTGATGGCCAAGGACGACTGGGCATTGTTCTGGTAGCCCAGGTCGCTCATGCGCAGGCTGGTAGCGTTGGGCTTGAACAGGGTGTGGTCAAAGGTATCCAGCTGGTGTTCGCGACCTGCCAGGAAGGATTTGCACAGCGCCGGGGAGGCACCGAAAAGATATACCAGCAACCAGGAGTAGCGTTGAAAATTGCGGGTCAGGTCGAAATAGCGCCTGGAGATATAGTCCTGTAACGGGCCGTTTTCTCCCTCCAGCACCTGATTCAGTTTCCAGAATTCTTCCGGGTAGGAGAAGTTGTAATGGATGCCGGCGATGGTCTGCATCTTGCGGCCATAGCGGTGGCCCAGACCTTCCCGGTAGACGCTCTTCATGCGCCCCACGTTGGAGCTGCCGTACTGGGCTACCGGCACGTCGTCATCGTTGCGGATCATGCAGGGCATGGAGTTGACCCACAGCACCTCATCATCGATATGGCTGTACACATAGCGGTGCAGTTGTTCGAGAAACTCCAGCGGCTTGTGCAGCTCGGTGCTGGGTGGAGTAATGAATTCCAGCAGGGCTTCGGAATAGTCCGTGGTGATATAGGGGTGGGTCAACGCGGAGCCCAGCGCCGGCGGATGTGGCGTCTGTGCCAGGGTGCCATCGGTGGTAATGCGCAGGCTTTCTTTCTCAATGCCGCGGCGGATGCCGGCCAGGGTGGCGGCGGCGTCTGAATCCAGCAGGGCATGGATGCGTTGTTCGAGCTGTGCCATAGCAGGCGGTTCCGTTATCGAACTCCGGGTGACGAACAGGCCATCGGCATGTCCGCCCTACATTGCACGGGAGCGGCACCCTGTTCCCCTGCGCCCCCGCCACTGGCGAGAGCGGCGCGAGAGGAAGAGGGTGCCGCCGTTTCCGTCAGCCTGAGCCATGACTACAGGCGCTTCTTGCCTTTTTTCTGCTCGTCCTTGGCCTTGGCGAACAGATCCGCAAAGGTGCCGCCAGCGTTGCTCTGGGCCTGGCCGCCGCCGCGTTTGTTGCCGCCCTGACGCTGGCCGCCGCCATTGCCCTTGCGGGCACTGGCAGGGCGTTGCCCGGCGGCTTTCTCGGCGGGCTGGTCGTCCATGCGCATGGTCAGGCTGATGCGTTTGCGGTCCAGGTCCACTTCCAGCACCTTCACCTTGACGATATCGCCGGGCTTGACCACATCATGGGGGTCTTCCACGAACTTGTCGGCCAGTGCGGATACGTGCACCAGGCCATCCTGGTGAACGCCGATATCCACGAAGGCGCCGAAGTTGGTCACGTTGGTGACGGTGCCTTCCAGCATCATGGACGGTTTCAGGTCCTTGAGTGTTTCGACCCCTTCCTTGTACACCGCCGCCTTGAATTCAGGGCGTGGGTCACGGCCGGGTTTTTCCAGCTCGCTGAGGATGTCGGTGACCGTGGGCAGGCCGAAGGTGTCATCGGTAAAGTCGGCGGCGTTGACCTTCTTCAGGAAGGGCACGTCAGCGATCAGGTCCTTGAGCGGCCGGCCGTGTTTCTCGGCGATTTTTTCCACCAGTGGGTAGGCTTCCGGATGGACGGAGGAACTGTCCAGCGGGTTGGCGGCGTCCATGATGCGAAGGAAGCCGGCGGCCTGTTCGAAGGTCTTGTCACCCAGGCGTGGCACCAGCTTCAGGTCGGCCCGGGAGCCAAAGGCACCGTGGCTTTCCCGGTAAGTGACAATGTTTCCGGCGATGGTGGTGTTGAGGCCGGCGATACGGGCCAGCAGCGGGGCGCTGGCGGTGTTCACGTCCACGCCCACGGAGTTCACACAGTCTTCCACCACCGCGTCCAGGGAGCGGGACAGCTTCAGCTGGCTCACATCATGCTGGTACTGGCCCACGCCGATGGCTTTCGGGTCGATCTTCACCAGTTCGGCCAGCGGATCCTGCAGGCGGCGGGCGATGGAGACGGCACCACGGAAGGATACGTCCAGATCCGGGAATTCCCGGGCGGCGGTTTCCGAGGCGGAGTACACCGAGGCGCCGGCCTCGGAGACCATGATTTTCTGGATGTTGCCCTTGCTGGCCTTGACCACTTCGCCGGCCAGCTTGTCGGTCTCGCGGCTGGCGGTGCCGTTGCCGATGGCGATCAATTCCACCTTGTGCTTGAGGCACAGGGCAGCCAGGGCAGACAGGGACTGGTCCCACTGGTTTTTCGGCTGGTGCGGGAAGATGGTGCTGTGCTCCAGCAACTTGCCGGTGGCATCCACCACCACTACTTTCACCCCGGTACGCAGACCCGGATCGAGACCCATGGTGCACTTGGGGCCGGCCGGGGAGGCCATCAGCAGGCTCTTCAGATTACGGGCGAACACCTGAATGGCTTCTTCCTCGCCCAGCTCACGGACCCGGCCCAGCAGTTCGGTTTCCAGGTGGGTGTTGAGCTTGATCTTCCAGGTCCAGCGCATTACTTCCTTGAGCCAGTCATCGGCGGCGCGGCCCTGATGCTGCCAGCCGGTTTCCGCAGTGACCATGGCTTCGCAGGGGTGTGGCTGGGCGCTTTCCAGTTCTTCCGGCAGCACCATGGAGACATGCAGGATGCCTTCGTTGCGACCGCGGAACAGGGCCAGAGCCCGGTGGCTGGGGATATTCTTGACGGCTTCGCTGTGGTCGAAGTAGTCGCTGAACTTGGCGCCTTCCTTCTCCTTGCCGTCGACCACCTTGGCCTGAATCTGCGCCTTGTCCCACAGGAAGGTACGTAGACGGGTTAGCAGATCGGCGTTTTCGGCGAAGCGTTCCATGAGAATCTGCCTGGCGCCGTCCAGGGCATCCTTGGCGCTGGCAACTTTGTGTTCTTCGTTCAGGAAGCCGGCGGCCAGCTCTTCCGGGTTCTGGCTCGGATCATCCAGCAGACCGTCGGCCAGCGGTTCCAGGCCGGCTTCGCGGGCGATCTGGGCGCGGGTGCGGCGCTTGGGCTTGTAGGGCAGGTAGAGATCTTCCAGCCGGGTTTTGGTATCGGCGGCCTTGATCGCCTTCTCCAGCTCCGGGGTCAGTTTTTCCTGCTCGGCAATGCTCTTCAGGATCGCGTCGCGGCGTTCTTCCATTTCGCGCAGGTAGCGCAGCCGTTCTTCCAGGTTACGCAGCTGGGTGTCGTCCAGACCGTCGGTTACCTCTTTGCGGTAACGGGCGATAAAGGGGACGGTGGCACCGTCGTCGAGCAGGCCTACGGCAGCGTGGACCTGGCGTTCCTGACAGCCGATTTCCTCGGCGATAATCTGTTCAATACTGCGCATGACATTTCCTGGCTGCGTGCGGCCTGCCGACGTATTGCGTGCAGGCGTAAAACAAAACGACCGAAATCATAGGCAATGATCCCGGTCGTTAACAGATTGACTTGTCGAAGCGGCTATGTTGCGGGGCTGGACTAGCCCAGCACTTCGTTGATCTTGGCGATCAGCTCGGCTTCCTTGGGCGGCTTGATGATATAGCCGGCTGCGCCCTGGCGTTGCCCCCAGACCTTGTCGGTCTCCTGATCCTTGGTCGTCACCAGGATCACCGGAATCTGTTCGGTAGCCGGGTCACGGGTGATTTTGCGGGTGGCCTGGAAGCCATTCAGTTCCGGCATCACCACATCCATGAGGATCAGGTCAGGCTTTTCCTCACGGGCTTTTTCGATACCTTCCATACCATTGGTGGCGGTGATGACCTCATGGCCTTCGCCCTGAACGATCTTGACTAGATTGGTCAGTTGAGTCGGCGAGTCGTCCACCACAAGAATTTTGGCCATGTTGCTCTCCTCGCGCCGATCCTGCTGTGCGTCGGCGGTACTTTGTTTTTGTCTGTTTGCTTTCAGACGCGAATAATACCAGTCACTGGTCAAAAGGTAAGCTGTCGAATTATGGCACTGTGATGCCGTTTTCGGTCAGCGTGTCAGGGTATGGGCGCTGCGCCGACTCCAGAACAGCAATGGCAGTACGATTACGGCAGTGAAAAGGCTCCAACCTGCCAGTGACCAGAACGCGCCAGCCAGCAACTCCCCTTGCCGGCCTGACAGAGGCGCCAATGCCGCTATCAGCAGACTGCCGAAACCTGTCACCAGCAGCCAGTGTACAGCCAGCCCGGTGGCCCGCTGCCGGCGGCGGAACAGTTGCCACAGGAAGGCGCCACCCAGCCCCATCATTACTAGCCACAGCAGCGCGGAAGGCGCTATCACCAGCAGCCCGGCATCGGCTTTCAGTGCCTGCAGCAGCAGCGGTAGTTTGCCCACTATCGTCAGTAACAGCCAGGGGCCGAGAATCATCACCCACCACAGGTGCCCACCCAGCCCCTGGGGACCCGCTTGCTGGCGGTAATGGATGGGGTCGAAACGCCAGGCGCGGCGGGCCAGTTCGCCCCAGTTGGTTGGCGCCAGGTGCGGGCCCAGGCCCTGAAAGCGGTCACGCTGTTCTTCGATCAGCATCAGCATGGCCGGCACCACCAGCAGGATCAATACGGTGCCGAACAGCAACCCGAAGACAATGCTCACCGCCATGGGCTTGAGGAACTGGGCCTGCAGGGAGCTTTCGAACAGGATCGGGGTGAGGCCGGCGATGGTGGTGATGGAGGTCAGCAGCACGGCCCGCAGTCGCCGCACACAGGCCTCCACGATGGCCTCGAACCGTTCCATGCCTTCGGCCACCAGTTGTTGGTAGAAACTCACCAGCACGATGGAATCGTTGACGATAATGCCGGACAGGCCGAACAGCCCCATGGCCGAGAACATGGAGAACTTGATGCCGAACGGTGCGGTGAGGATATGCCCGATCACCGCGCCGGTGAGGCCGAAGAAAATGGCGGTCATGATCGCCAGGGGCCAGGAGTAGGAACTGAATACCCAGGCCAGGACCACGTAGATCAGCGCTAGCCCGAGCAGGGCGCCGGTGGCCATGTCCTTGAGGTTGTCAGCCTGCTCCTGCAGCTTGCCCTCGTAGCCGACACCGATGCCGTATTTGGCTTTCAGGTCGGGCAGGGTGCTGTCGTTGAGGCTGGCGATGATTTCGTTGGCATTGCCCTGCTCCGGGTCCAGATCGGCGTAGACCGTGACCGCCAGTTCGCCATTCACTCGGCGTAGCAAGTCCACACCCTTGCGGGCGTCGAAGTTCACCACGTCACGCAGGGCGATGGCTTCCCCCTGGGGGGTGATCACGGGCAGACGTTCCAGAGCGCTGAATTGTCGCCGCTCGTTGTCCGGCAGCATCACCCGCACCTCGATTTCCTCGTCTTCCTCGTTGTACAGCTGGGCCAGGTTGCCGTCGAAGGCAGCACGTAACTGGCTGGCCACCTCATTGAGGGTCAGCCCCAGGGCCCGGCCCCGGGCGGTCAGTTCAAAGGTCAGCTGTTCCTTGCCGTAGGGCAGGTCGTCGTCCACGTTGCTGACCCCGGAGAAATCGTTGAGGCGTTCCTGCAGGGCAAGGGAGGCCTGTTTCAGAGTCGGCGCATCGCTGCCGGTTAGCTTCACCTCGATGGGCTTGCCGGGCGGGCCGGCTTCCGGCTGGGAAATGGTTAGCTGGTCGAGGCCGGCGGGCAGGGTCAGTTTGTCCCGCCAACTCTGGATCAGTTCGTCATTGCTGATCTGTCTGTCGGAGCCCACATAGACTTCCACCACCAGGGTGCCGTATTCGTCGCCGTATTTTTCCATCCGCCCGCCGGGGTTGGGGAAGCCGGCGGCGGCGCCATGGTGGCTGATCACGGTTTTGACCAGATGGCCGCCCAGTTCCTCATTGGTCTCGTTCAGGGCGGTTTCCAGTTGCGCCAGGAAGCGGTCCACCTGGTTGCGGTCGGTGCCGGAGGAAAATTCCACCACGGCGCGCAGCTGGTCGCCATCCACCGGCGGGAAGAAGGTGAACTTGAGCCAGCCGGTGGCGATCAGGCTCAGCGCCAGAATGAAAGCGGCCACGGCGGAGACGCTGACCAGATGGCGGTGGCGGATGGCCCAGGCCACCAATGGCCGGAAGCGTTCTTCGCGCAGTCGGTTGAAACCCGCGTCGATGCGTTCGCGTAGCCCAGAGGCCTTGACCTGAATGCCCCGGAAGCTGTGATGCAGATGGCCGGGCAGCACCAGAAAACATTCCAGTAGCGATGCCAGGATCACGCAGATCATCACGAAAGGAATATCAAAGGCGATCTTGCCCATGGCGCCGCTCATCATGCCCAGTGGCAGGAAGGCGGCAATGGTGGTGGTGCTGGAGGCCACCACCGGCCAGAACATGCGTCGGGCACCGCCCAGGGCAGCGCGCTGGGCGGATTCCCCCTGCTGTAAATGGGTGAGGGTGTCCTCGCCCACCACAATGGCATCGTCGACGATGATCCCCAGGGCCAGAATCAGACCGAACAGGCTGATCATGTTGATGGTGCCGCCGAACAGCCACACCAGCCCCAGAGTGGCCATGAAGGACACCGGGATGCCCACGGTGACCCACCAGGCGACCCGGGCATTGAGGAAGAAGTAGAGCGTGGCGATGACCAGCAGCAGACCGGTGATGCCGTTCCACAGCAGGGTGGAAATACGCTCTTGCACCAGCTTCCAGGCCTCGAAATAGAAGGTCATCTGTACGCCTTCCGGGAGGGTGGCGCGGTAGTCGGCCCCCCAGCTGCGCACCTTGTCGGCCAGCTCCAGCATGTCGCCGTCTTCGCCGCGCATCACCTGCAGCTCGATGGCCGGGTTGCCCTGGTAGGTGAGGGTGGGTTGGTCATCCCGGGGGCGCCGTTCGATGATGGCCACGTCGCCCAGGCTCAGCTGCTGGCCGTCGGCGGTGGTGATCAGCGGCAGGTCGGCGAAGGCCCGTTCGTCACGGCGCTGACCGAGGGCGCGCAATTGTTTGGCGGCGTCATCCCGGCCCACGGTGCCGGCGGGAATGTCCTGGCTGAAATTGCGCACCCGATTACCGATCTCGCCAAGGCTCATGCGCAGATCATGGAGGGCAGCGGCGGGCACCTGGATGGCCATTTCCTCTTCCGGCAGGCCGAGGAAGTCCACCTTGCCGGCACCCAGGGCAAGGATCTCGTCCTCCATGTTGCGCACCAACGGGCGCAGCTCCTCCAGGGAGCCGTTTTCCGTGGACACCATGATGGAGGTGACCAGCGAATAGTTGGTGATCTTCTGGATAACCGGTCGTTCTGCGTCCTGGGGCAGGTTGCGGATGGAGTCGATACGCTGGCGCACTTCATCCAGGGCCAGGCCCAGGTCGGTGCCGTCCTCCAGTTCGATAAAGATGGCCGAGGCACCCTGCTGGGAGCGGGCGATCAGTTTCTTGGTGTTGGGCAGGGTCTTGATGGCCTGCTCCACCGGAATGGTGATGGAGCGCTGCACATCCTCGGGGCTGGCGCCGCGCCAGGGGATAGTGACGGTGATGTAGTCAAAATCGAAATTCGGGAACAACTGGGTGTTGAGCCGGTTGAGGCCGAGAAACCCGAGCATCACCATCAGCAGCATCAGCAGGTTGGAAGCAACCTTGTGCTGGGTGAAGCTGGCGATCAGACCCCGTGGCTCACTCACCCTGATCACCCTCTTTTTTACTATTGATAGCAGGCGTAGCCGGCGCGTCTTTCACATCCGCCTTGTCGGTGTCGGCGTTGCTTCCCGGTACCGGTTGCGGGTCCACCGGCAGGCCGACGATAGCCTGGGGGAGCTGGGTGGTCATGATGCGCTCGCCGCCCTGCAGGTCGGGGACCTGCAGCAACAGTTGCGACTGCGTCTGCGTCATGGCTTCGCCGACGATGTCCGCTGCGGTTCTCTGCAGACGGTTGTCGTCATCAATGAGGTAGAGCCGGTTGAGTCCGTGCAGGGCGGTGGCGGGCACGGCGATCAGGTTGTCCCGGGCCGGCAATGTCAGGGTAATGGTCAGCGGGCGGCCCAGGGCCGCCGCGGGCACGCCGTCGACAAATTCGAATAACCCATCAATGCCGCCACGGGCATCGCTGGCTTCGCCGGCCAGCCGTTTCAGATTCAACGCCAGGGTGCGGCCTTCCAGGTCGGTGCTGGCGGCCAGCTCACCCTGGTCGAGACCATCGCGCACGGCGGCCAGGTAACGCTCGGGAATCTGCGCGCGCACTTCCAGCTCGGCGTCGGCGAACAGACTGAGCAAGGGGTCGCCGGGGCGCACCCGTTCCCCGGGCGCCACCGGGATTTGCGTCACGGTGCCATCGAAGGGGGCTTCAACGCGAGTGCGGGTCAGGTCCAGTTCGGCCTGCTGCAGCTGGGCTTCAGCGCTGGCCAGGCGGGCTTCCATGCGGGCCAGCTCATTCTTGAAATCGCTGACACTGAGTTGGCGCTGACCCAGCGACAACTCGGCGCGTGCCTTGGCTTCTTCTGCCTGATCCAGTTGGGTCTGGGACACCAGTTGCTTGCCACGCAGGGATTGCAGCCGTTGCAGATTATCTTCACTCAGTTGCGCCAGCTTTTTTTCCAGCGCCAGGTTTTTCTTGTCGCTCTGGTAGCGCAAGCGGGTGGTCTGCAACTGGGCGGCGGCTTCATCGCGGGTGGCCCTGGCCCTGTCTCTGGCCAGGGCGGCTTCGGTGTCGTCCAGCTGGATCAGCAACTGGCCGGCGCTGACCTTGCTGCCGGCCCGCACCGGGATCGTTGCCACGTTAGCGGTGACCACGGCGGTCAGACTGGCGGCACGGGGTGACTGCACCCGACCAAAAAGCTGGATCTGGGGCGAATGGGCGCCGGGGTCGGCCAGTATAAAACGTACCCGGTCGTGACGTTCACTGACATCGCGGGTGGGGGCCGAGGGTTTGAATACGGCCAGCAGCACAATGGCCAGAATCGTCCCCAGGATGACCAGGGCCACGGGCGGAAGCTGTTTCAGGCGGTCTCGCAAGGGAGGAATCCTTTATTGATAGCCATTCTCATTTGTCGCGTACTCTAGCGATTTCTTTTTCTCGTGCCTACTTTGGCGGTGCTTCTGCACCGACCACAATGACCCAGATTCGCAGACTGCAATGTTTTTATACAATCTGCTCAGACCATTATCTTGCACGTTCGGTCCACAACGCGTAAATCAGAGTCTGCGATAAGTGGAGGCACCGTGACAGAACAACAGGACAAGATTCTCGTCGTCGATGATGACGCCCGCCTGCGCAGTCTGCTGCAGCGTTTTCTTGAAGAGGCAGGCTATGCCGTGAAGGCAGTAGGTGATGCGGAACAGATGGATCGGGCCCTGTCCCGGGAGCTCTATTCGTTGATGGTGTTGGACCTGATGCTGCCCGGTGAGGACGGCTTGTCCATCTGCCGCCGGCTCCGGGAGGCAGAAAACCGTATGCCGATCATTATGCTCACCGCCAAGGGCGATGACGCGGAGCGTATTGAAGGGCTGGATGCCGGTGCGGATGACTACCTGCCCAAGCCGTTCAACCCCCGTGAGCTGGATGCGCGCATCCGGGCGGTGTTGCGTCGCCATGTGCGTGAACTGCCGGGGGCGCCGAGCAAGGAAGAAGGCGAGGTGAGCTTCGGGCCGTGGGAGCTGGATCTGGGTAACCGCACCCTGCTCCGCGACGGTGACCCGCAGAACCTGACCACCGGCGAATTCGCCGTGCTCAAGGCGCTGATACAGAATCCCCGTGAGCCGCTGACGCGCGACAAGCTGATGAGCCTGGCCCGGGGTCGCGAATGGTCTGCCATGGAACGCTCCATCGACGTGCAGGTGTCGCGCCTGCGCCGCCTGCTGGAAGACGATCCCTCCAAGCCCCGCTATATCCAGACCGTGTGGGGCGTGGGCTATGTGTTTGTGCCTGATTAAGAGACGCTTCAGGCCGCACGCAGCAGGCATCATGCGCGTGTTGCGTGCGGCGTGGAGCGTGTAAGCTTTGCCGATGAAAATCTATCCTCGCACTGCCTTTGTCCGTTCCGCCATCGTGGTGGGGCTGGTCATCGGTATCAGCCAGGCGCTGACCCTGTGGTTCTTCGCCCGCAATGCCTACCTGCCCGGTATTCGTGAATACGCTCGCCTGACGGTGCTGCAAGCGGAGCTGGCGTTTTCTTCTTCCGGTGAGGAAGACGCCCGCCTGGCCCAGCGACTGGCCGGCGCCACCGGTATTGAAGTGGCCACCCCGGACAACCTGCATCAGGGTACCGTGCTGTTATCCCAGCCGGTGGTCAGTCGGTTTCGGGAAGAGGTGCAGGAACGCCTGCGCGAACCGGTCACGGTAAGGCTGGAGGACAGTCGCCAGCCAGTGCTGTGGGTCAGTGCGCCTTCTTTTCAGAAGCAGTGGTTGCGGGTGCCGATGGAATTCTTCCGCGACTATGACCGCTATCTGCTGCTCGGCTGGGGGGTGACGGTGCCGCTGCTGGCCATTATCGGTGGCTTGCTGATTGCCCGGGGGCTTAACCTGCCGTTGCGGCGGTTGGCCCGGGTCGCCTTGAAAGTGGGGAGAGGTGAAGCGGTGCCGGTATTGAATACCAGTATCGGGCCGGAGGAAATTCAGGCGGTGAATGCGGCCTTCAATCGCATGACCAGTGACCTGCAACAGGCCCAGCGGGATCGGGCGCTGTTACTGGCGGGGGTATCCCATGACCTGCGTACGCCGCTGACCCGATTGCGTCTGTCGGCGGAATTCATGCAGGACGAGGAACTGGCCCACGGCATTATCGAAGATATTGAGGACATGGATGCCATTCTTGATCAGTTCATTTCCTTTATCCGCGATGGCGCCGATGAGCAGCCCGACCTGGAAAATCTCAACGAGCTGATACAGGAAGTGGCCGGCAAGTACCCCACGGAGCAGACCCGTTTTGAGCTACAGGATCTGCCGCGCCTGATGCTCAAGCGGCTAACGGTAAAACGGATGCTCGCCAACCTGATCGGCAATGCACTCAAGTACGGCGCGCCACCGGTGGAGGTGCGTACTGCTGTGATGGAAAACGTGGTGTGCCTGACCGTCCGTGATCATGGCAAGGGCGTTCGCGAAGAGGATATTCCCCTGTTGCTGCAGCCGTTCTCGCGGGGTGAGAAAGCCCGCACCCTCAGTGGCAGCGGCCTGGGTCTGGCCATCGTCAAGCGCATCGTCGATATGCACCACGGTGAGATTCGTCTGGCGAACCATGAACATGGTGGCCTGTTGGTAGAAGTCCGATTTCCGGTTACCGGCAAGTTTGTTCAGCCGGAATCACTGTCCGCCGGGGTACGTTAAGGAACCTGCCGATAACAAAAAAGCCACATTTTCGGGTCGGGAATGTGCGCTGGCGCAAAGTCTGTTTTTGCCGAGCAGCGCATTCTATTGAACACGTCACCGAGCGTACTGCTAAAACAAAAAAACGACAGGAAAAATGAAAGAGATACGCTGTCGGGAAACAATAATACTGCTCCGGAAATATTGCCAAATGGACTTGGGAGAGCCCGCCATGATTTATCCCCCGCACCAGCATCATGCCGATGTGCTGATAACGTTTTCTACTACCTGATCGCTGATTCCTGACCGGGAAAACCCGTGTTATGAATGCCGATAGCCTGTCGCTGCAGTAGCAGAAACAGGTCGTTGGGCCGCACTGTTTTGCGGCCTTTTTTTTGTGTCGGAATAATGTCATAGGACCTATGAAAATAGGGTTTCATAACGATACTCTTGATGTGCGAGAAAAACTGACCAAGGAGAGATCATGAAAAAAACGTTGCTGTTGCCTTTGCTTGTTATTGCTGTCCCTGGCTTTGCCTCTGATGTGTATCAACAGGATGGATATTTCGGCGTGCAGTACAACATGCTGAATCAGGAAACAGGGGGTGATGATCTTGAGCCGTCGGCTCTGCAGGCCCGTTTTGGTTTGCAGTTCAATCCCTTTGTGGGGCTGGAAGGGCGTCTCGGTTATGGCTTTGATGATGATGACATCAGTGATGGTGCTGCCTCGATATCACTGGACCCTGAATGGCTGGTAGGCGCTTATCTAAAGGTGGGCCTGGACCGGAGTCTGCCGGTGGTGCCCTATGTTTTGCTGGGCCACTCCACGGCCACCGCTGAAGTCACCACGGAATTCAGCACCTTGCTCGGAACGGCACGTAACACAGAAGAGCGTACCGCCAGTGATCCATCTTACGGTGCCGGGGTGGAAGTGAATCTCAGCGAGGAAACGGCGATTACCGCCGAATGGGTGCAGCTTGACGATGATGATGACTTTGATCTGACCACCATCAACATCGGTTTCCTGCAGCGTTTCTAGTCTCTGTCGGAGAGGGCGGGCGCAGCGTGCGAGCTGCGTTTCTCCAGCGCCCGCCCGGACAGAAAGATCAGTAAACCGCCAATAGCCAGTGCCGCGCCTACCAGGCCGGTGCTGGACCAGGCCAGTCCCTGTTTGACGGTGATGCCTGCCAGCCAGGCGCCCAATGCATTGGCCAGGTTGAAGGCGGCATGGTTCATGGAGGCGGCCATGGTCTGGGCGTCCTCGGCCACGTCCATCAGGCGGGTCTGCAGGGCTGGCCCCAGCGCCATGCTGGTGCCCACCAACCCCACGAAAAGGATGCCTGCCACCGTCCAGTTCGCCGCAAAATAGAAGCCCGCCTGGATCAACGCACACCAGATCAGAATTAACGGAATGGCCCGCAGCAGATTGCCGTCGGCAGCGCGGGCACCGGCAAAGTTGCCAATAATGGTGCCAATGCCGAACACCATCAGCACCAATGGCCCCCAGCGCTCCGCCATGCCGGCCTGTTCGGTGAGGGTGGGCATCACATAACTGAATACCGCAAACATGCCGCCGAAACCGATACTGGCCACGCCCAGGGTGAACAGCACCCGCTGTTTCACCAGGGCAGACAGTTCGCGGCGTGGGCTGGCGTTCGGGTCCGGGGATTGGGCGGGCACCCACAGGCGTATCAGCAGGGCGGTGCACAGGGCAATGACGCCGACGCCGATAAAGGCCACCTCCCAGCCAAACAGGTTGCCGGCCCAGGTGGCCAGCGGTGCGCCCACCACGATGGCAATGGTCAGCCCGCTCATCACCCGGGCCACGGCCCGGGCACGCATGTGATAGGGCACTGCCGATGCCGCCACCAGAGCGGCTACGCCGAAGTAGGCACCATGGGGCAGCCCGGCCAGAAAGCGCAGGCCAACAAAGGTCCAGAAGTCCGTTGCCAGGGCGCTGGCCATGTTGCCCACGGCAAAGACCAGCATCAGGGTAATCAGCAGACCCCGGCGTGGCACCCGGGCTGCCAGGGAAGAAATCAGCGGCGCGCCCACCACCACGCCCAGTGCATAGCTGCTGATGGCGTAGCCCACATCTGGCACCGGCACCTGCAGGTCGGTGGCCACCCGTTGCATCAACCCCATGATGACGAACTCGCCGCTGCCGATACCGAAGCCGCCCAGAGCGAGGGCCAGGGAAAGGCGAAGCAGACGAGCAGAGTCGGTGGTCATAGGGGCTCCTGCGCAGGGCTGCGAGTTGCGTTAGGGGTGGCAAGGGGGAATGGGATTACCGGAATTGAAGAGAGTTCATTCTAGCACGGAGAAAAATGCCCTAGGGTGGCTGATGAGAGGGCGGGCATGTTCGAAGGCGCCCTGAAAGCAGACCAGGAGAAAGCATGAAGGTGAAACGCATCATGGCCAACCTGGCCACCCCGGATCCGGAAAAGGCGGAGGCCTTTTATGGCGGCATTCTGGGGCTGGAACGGATCATGGATCACGGCTGGTTTCGCACCTATGGCTCGCCAGAAACCATGCGGGTCCAGGTGAGTGTGGGGTCAGAAGGCGGCTCAGGAACGGCGGTACCGGACCTGTCCATCGAGGTGGACGACCTGGAGGCGGCGCTGGAACGAATCCATCAGGCCGGCGTGGCCGTGGAATATGGCCCGGTGAGTGAGCCCTGGGGCGTTCGACGGTTCTACGTGCGCGATCCCTTTGGTCGGCTGCTGAATATTCTCCAGCACCAGTGACGGGTGCTGGCCCTGCCCGCTAAGGCAGGGCCACCGGGTTAGAGTGCGCTGGCCGGCACCAACGGAATATTCACCCGTGACGGCATGGCCGGGGTGCTGTAGACGGTCATGGCGCCCAGCAGGCTGGTGAGCAGATCCGGGATCGGGCTCAGGCCGTGGGGCAGGTCGCTGGTGCCCACGCTGATACGCAGTTTTTCCCCGGCCTTGATCCGGGCGCTGGTGGGGAACACTTCCACATCGGCCCGGAACGGTTGCAGGGGCGTGATGGTCTTTTGCGACGCTTCGGTGAACGGGTGCCAGGGTTGAACCAGTTTGCCGTTCATAAAGCGCGATTTGCTGGCATCGAAGGCACTCATGGACGCCATCTGAATGCCGTGGGTCAGCGGCCGGGCAATGCCGTTTTCACCCACCACGCTCACTCTGACGGTGACGTTGGTATCCAGGGCGGTGGTGGAGGCCCAGATCTGCCCGGTGATCGGCCCGTTGATAACCATGTCTTCTTCCAGCGGCTCGCTGGTGTATACCGCTTCCAGCAAATTCACCACATTGTCCTGGGCCGAGCAGGGCGGCAGGATCAGGCCGAGCACGCCGGCGGTCCACTGGCTGGCACTGGCGGAGCACAGGCCATTCACCGGGGTCTGCAGCAGGCTGGTCTGCTTGTTGGTGACGGGGGCGCTCGGTGAAATACTGCCGAACAGCGGGGCGCCGGGCTGGCCGTGGAGGAAAAAGGTTTCTGCTTTTGCCTCAGGGTGCGGCCAGTCGGCGGCAGTGACGTAGCGTTCCTCACCGGTGTAGTACTGGGTGACAGGCGGGTAATCGCCGGCACCGCTGTCCATGCCTTTCAGGTACTGATCAAACCAGGCTAGGCGGATAGTCGACAGCGCCGGCACCCCGTCGGCGGGCAGTCCGGCGCCGGAAGAGCCGTCCAGATGTTCCCAGGGGCCAATCAACAGCTTGGCGGTGGTGTGATCTTTCAGGCCCTCGTAGATCAAGGGCTCGCCGCGCTGAAAAATATCGTTGAGCCCGCCCACCACAAAGGTCGGTGCGGTGATCTTGTCGATTTGCTCCAGCGGTGAGCGGATACGCCAGAATTCAGTGTCGTATTTATTTTCATCGCCGATCAGGGCGCCAGCCACTACCGGCACCTGGAATTCTGTCAGGGCGCCCTGCAGGTGTTGCAGTGTGGTGTTGAGGTAATACCCCGGTTCATTGTTATCCAGCCCGGCGGGGGTGGGAATGATGCCGAGGCCGGTGACCAGGGTGACCCACAGGGGGATGAAGCCGGCATTGATCTGGCCACCGGTGAAAACGATATCCCGGTAGGCATCGCCCATGGGCACAATGGCAAAAATGGCTTTCACTGCCGGGTCTTCCCGGGCACCGGCGAGCAGCCCGGTAATGCCCATATAGGAAGCGCCGTTCATGCCGATGCTGCCGTTGCTCCAGGGTTGGGTCTTGATGTGGTTCAGCAGTTCGCCGATGTCATCCTGATCTATCTGGCTGAACGCCTGCCAGCTGCCTTCGGAGGCACCGGTACCACGCAGATCGACGATGATGTAGGCGTAGCCCCGTTTCACCAGCGCCGGGTCGGCGGCACCGATGGCGCCGAGCGCCTGGTTATAGCCGGTAAAGGTGGCGATCACCGGAAACTGGCCGTCGATGGCATTGCCGTTTTCATCCGCTGGCAGGGTCACGGTGGCGGCCAAGCGAATGCCGTCGCGCATGGTAATCAGCTGCTGGGGGAGGTCGACGGTGTTCGGGTACTGCTCGTCGCGCTGATAGGGTTCGCCCCAGCTCAGGTTCCGCGGTGCTGGATCTTCCGCCGACCCGCTGCCGTCCCCGTTGCTGCCATTGGTATCGTTACCGGCGTTGGCTTCCGGGGTGTTGCTGTTGTTGGAGACGGTGGCCGCACTGCCTCCACCGCCGCCACAACCGGTCAAGGGCAATGCGATGCAAAGCAGGGTTGCCAGGAGCCATGGCCCGGGCCGCAGAAAGGATGAAGGCATGGTGCTATCCCCGAATTGTTATACATGTTTTAGCCTATGAGGATAGAAGCGGAACCGGGACGGGTCTGTTGGTACACTGGTACAAGAAAGTGAATGAGCCGGCGGGTTTTGTGTCGGACTGTAAGGCCCCGGCAGGCGTCGGGGCGGTGTATTAGCGAGAGGATTTGACGCGCAGCAAGGCGCCATTGCTGCTGTCGGTGAGCAGGTAAAGATAGCCATCCGGGCCCTGGCGAACATCACGGATGCGATCGCCCCTTTCTTCCAGCAGGCGGACTTCCGACAGCGGTTTGTGGCCATCAAAGGCCACCTTGTTCAGATGGGTCAGCTTCAGGGCGCCATGGACGGTATCGCCCTGCCAGTCCGGGTAGCGATCGCTGGTCACGAAGGCCATGCCTGACGGTGCAATAGAAGGGGTCCAGTGCAGCAGCGGCTGGGCCAGGCCTTCCTGCTTGGTGTCACCGATGCCGGGGCCATAATACTCCCGGCCATAGGTAATCTCCGGCCAGCCATAATTCTCGCCGGCTTCCACAGCATTGATTTCGTCTCCGCCGCGGGGGCCGTGCTCATTGAGCCAGGGTTTGCCGGTGTCGGGATGCAAGGCCAGCCCCTGTGGGTTGCGGTGGCCCCAACTCCAGATGGCCGCGGCCTTGCCAGACTGACCGGCCAGCGGATTGTCATCGGGAGTGCGGCCATCGTCGTGCAGACGCAGCACGCTGCCGGCCGGGTCTGCGGTGTCTTGGGCGCGCTCGCGCTCACCCCGGTCGCCCACGGTGACAAACAGGTAGCCGTCGTTATCAAAGAGGATGCGCCCGCCGAAGTGTTTGGCGGTGTTGGTGCAGGCTTTTTCCGCCACGTAGATATCGCGAAAGTCTTTCAGGGCGCCATCCCGGTAAGTGCCGTAGCCCACCGCCGTGGTGCCGCCATTGTCGCCACAGGGTTTGGCATAGCTCAGATAAAGGCGCTGGTTGTCGGCGAAATCCGGGTGTGGCATTACATCGAATAGCCCGCCCTGGCCACTGGCCACCACCTCTGGTACCCCGCTGACCGGATCTTCCTGCAGGCTGCCATTCACCAGTCGGCGCAGGGTGCCGCGCCGTTCAGTGATCAACCATTCGTTACCGGGCAGAAATGCCAGGGACCAGGGGTGGTCCAGGCCATCGGTGATTTGCTCGGTCTTAACCCTGTCATTGCTTTGCGGGGTCAGGGTGGCGGCGTTGTCGGCACAGGCGCACAGGCTCAGGGCCGTGAGGGTGACGGTGATCAGTGATCGCATGAGGAGCTCCCTTGTTCGGACTGGCTTGAGCATGCCATGCCCGGCGTGAAGGGTGAACCATCGTCACTAACGCTGGCGTTTTCGATTCACCGCCCAGGCCAGGGCAACAGGAACCAGAAATACCACAAAGAAAATAGGCAGTTCGGCCATAAAGGAATAACCGGCATGGACAATGCCCACGGTCATATTGATGGCCGAGGCGATAAACCAGAACAGGGTGAAGACGGCGAGCAGATGGTGTCGCAGCCAGGGGATGGAGCGGCCGATTAGCGCCAGTATGGCGAACAGCAAAAGACCACCGAGAATGACGATAAGCGTATGCATGTGCGGCTCCCAGTGAGATGGGCGGCAGGCACGGTACGTGCCTGCCTGTTGGCGCTAACGGGTAGTGTAACCGCCGTTGGCAAAGATTGTCTGGCCGGTGATCCACCAACCCTCGGTGGCCAGGAATTTGATGATGGGGGAGATGTCCTCGATTTTGGTCAGGTCCCCGTTCATGGCCTGGGACTTGTGGAAGGCCACCCGTTCCGGGGTTTCCTGGCCGTAGAAGAAGGGCGTGTCCATGGGGCCGGGGGCCACGGCGGAAACCGAGATGCCGCGACCTCCGAATTCCTTGGCGGCTGCACGGGTGAAGTGCTCTACCGGTGATTTGCCGCCGGCATAGGTGGAATAGCCATCGGTAAAGGCAGCCAGCAGAGAGGTGAGCACGGTGACGATCTTGCCGTTGTCGTTCAGGTGTTTGCCCGCTTCCTTGATGAAGAAGTAGGCGGATTTGGCGTTGATATCGAACATGGAGTCGTATTCATCTTCACTGGTCTCCATGATCGGTTTGCGCAACACCTTGCCCACGGTATTGATGGCGATATCGATGCCGCCGAATTTGTCCTTGGCTTCCTGGAAAAGCGCTTCCACATTGGCAGGCCGGGTCAGGTCGCCCTGAGTCATGTAGGCCTCGCCGCCCAGGTCTTGCACTGCCTTGACCGTGTCTTGCGCATCGGCGCGGCTGGCATCGCTGTTGTAGTGCACCACCACTTTGGCGCCTTCGCGGCCGACTTCCCGGCTCAACAGGCCGCCCAGGTTCTTGGCGCCGCCGGCAATCAGTACCACCTTGTCCTTGAATCCGTAGTCCGTCATCAGTCTTGCTCCAGGTTGTTTGTGGTGGAGCTATTGTCGGCAGGCTTGGCAGGGGCATAAACCGGTGTAAGCTGACAGCACTTGTCGAAAATAACGAACAATGAGAAGCCATGGATCGTCTTGAAAGAATGCATATCTTCGTCCGGGTGGTGGATTGCCTGAGCTTTACCAGGGCCGCTGAAAGCCTGGAGATACCCCGTTCCACGGTGTCCACAGCGATCAAGGAACTGGAGTCCGAGATGGGCGCGCGTCTGCTGAATCGCACCACCCGGGCTATCAAGGTCACCGAAGAGGGCCGCTTCCTCTACCGGAAAAGCCAGTCACTGTTGCAGGATTATGAACAGTTGGCAGGGGCGTTTGCCGTCAACGATAGCCGCCCTCAAGGCAAGCTGCGCATCAATGTGCCCGGGCGCCTGGGACGGCGTGTGCTGGCACCGGCGTTGCCGGATTTCCTGGATCGTTACCCGGATATCGATATTCAGATGGGTGTCACCGATCGGGCAGTGGATCTGGTGAGCGAAGGCGTGGATTGTGTGATTCGGGTGGGCGAGCTGGCAGACAGCAACCTGATCGCTCGGTCGCTGGGAAGCTTGCCGTTGTGTAATTGTGCCAGCCCAGGCTATCTGACCCGTTATGGTCGACCTGACACGGTAAAGGACCTGTCATCCCATCGCATCGTGGCGTTTGCGTCGTCCATGACGGGCAGGGTGGAAAGCTGGGAATACCGGCAGGGAGACAAGCTGGACAGCCTGGCGCTCCCCGCCCGTGTCACTGTGAATACGGCGGAGGGGATGATCGCCTGTGCCCTGGCGGGGCTGGGGATGATCCAGGTGCCGCACTACGATGTGCGCCACCATCTGGATTCCGGTCGGCTGGTCAGCGTGCTACCTGACACCGTGCCGCCCCCCATGCCCATCACCCTGCTGTATCCGCATCGCGAACATATGACCCGGCGTCTGGAGGCCTTTATCGACTGGGTCATCCCTGTGCTGGAAGACAAGGTGCTGGGCATGGCGCAGTGAGTCTCGGCGCCGCCTGGGATTTCTGCTGTTTGTTGTCTTGCCGGTTACGGCAGGATGCCGATACGAGTAAGCACGTCCTTGCCCGGAAATCCGTCGGCGACCAGCTCGTTGGCCTGCTGGTAGCGGGCGATGGCCTTGCGGGTGCCGGGGCCCATCAGGCCATCTTCTTCGCCGGCATCAAAGCCCTGTTCATTGAGGATCTTTTGCAGACGGGTCACCTGATCCCGGTTGAGGCGCGGTGCCTGCGGTGGCGTTTTGGAGAGGGGGCCGGCGCCGGCAATGCGGTCGGCCAGGCGGCCCACAGTAATAGCGTAGGATTCGGAGCGGTTCCAGCCCATGATCACCCGGAAGTTGTGATAGGCCAGAAAGGCGGGGCCTTCATGGCCAGACGGCACGATCACGGCCGCCTCCATGTCTGCGGATGGCAGGGGCTGGCCATTGGGCAATGTCAGCCCCAGTTCGGCCCAGTCGGCGAGCGGGCGTTTGTTGCCGAAGCCGGTGAGCTGGTAGTCGAAATCCGTTGGCAGACTGACTTCCCGGCCCCAGCGAGCTTCCCGTTCCCAGCCCAGAGCTTGCAGAAAGTGCGCGCCGGAGGCCAGAGCGTCGGCGCTGCTGCCCCACAGGTCGCGGCGACCGTCGCCGTCGTGATCCTGGGCGTGTTTGAGAAACACGGCGGGCATGAACTGGGTCTGCCCCATGGCGCCGGCCCAGGAGCCTTTCATCTGTGACGCGCTGACATCGCCGGCCTGCAGAATACGCAGGGCATTGAACAGTTCACCCTGGAAATACTCACCGCGCCGGCCTTCGCAGGTCAGCGTGGCCAGGGCGTCGAGGGTAGGGATGTTGCCCAGGTAACCGCCATAGTTTGTTTCCAGTCCCCAGAAGGCCACCAGGTAATGGCCGGGGATGCCGTATTCCCGGGTCAGGGTGTCGAGCAATTGACGATGGCTGCGGTATTTTTCGCGACCTTTTTCAATACGTTGCTCGCTGACGCGCCGGTTGAAGTAGTCGGCAAAGCTGCTGGTGAACTCCGGCTGACTGCGATCCAGTTCCACCACCTTGTCATTCAGTGTTGCATCATCCAGGTGCTGGCTGATCACCTGGGCAGGCAAGCCGGCTTCCAGGCCCGCCTGGCGCAGTTTGCTGATGCACATGGCAAAGCTTTCCTGGTCCAGAGCGAGGGCCGGGTGGCTGAAAAACAGGAACAGGGAAATCAATAAAAAGCGGGTGGCCATGGGGACTCCGAAACCGTGGCAGGGGCATCAATGACAGGGAGTTTACGACGGCCCCGCCAGGGTTTCATCGGGAGAATTGCAAAATTGCCGGCTCGTTCAGGGGGTTTCCTGTGGCGCTTCCCAGTGAATGGTGACGGTTTGCTTGCCCCACTCACGAGCCTCGGCCCTATCCGCCATCAAGATGTCGATTTTGTCGGTCCAGCGTTTGTTCATCTTGTCGAGCACTACATAGGTACCCATGCCTTCCACTTCCACTTCGGTGCGATGGGTGAGCCCTTTGGGAATCAGGTCGCGGGACACAGCGATGGCTTTCATGCCGGGTTCCAGCTGGTCGCCCCAGGCGGCAAGACCCACATTGCCTTTCTTGGTTTCCGCTTCGGACAGGGTGTACGCCGTGGCGGTGACTTCCTGGCTAATGGTGTTGTCGCTGTCACTGCATGCAGAGAGAAACAGGGCCAGCAGGGTCAGGCTGATTATGGAAAACGGTGCTTTTAGTGTCATGAGATCCCCCTTGTTGGAATGATACCTTACCGTGGCAATCCGACCGTGAAGGGGGCATGAACCCTGCCAGGCGGCTGATTCCGCAGCCTGTCAGGCAGGGGTTTCGTGAATTTCCCGGCGGACCCTGACGGCAGTGGAGCGGGCACGGATAACCCGCCCCCGGGCTTCACTGTGGGCGCGGCTGAAGGCGGCGCCGAGCAGCAGGATCATGGAGGAGTAGTACACCCACATGAGCAGGATCACCAGGGAGCCGGCAGCTCCGTAGGTGGAAGCGGTTGCCGTGTGAGACAGATAGAAGCCGATCAGGGCGCGGCCAATGGCAAACAGCACGGCGGTGATCAGGGCGGCGGGGGCCACGTCTTTCCAGCTCAGTACCACGTCGGGAAGCAGGCGAAAGATCATGCCGAACAGCAGGGCGATGACGATGATGGAGACCATGACCTCAAGTGCCAGGGCCACGCTGGAATGGAAGGGAATCCAGTTTTCCGCGTAGACCAGCAGGGTCTGCACGGCCACGTTGAGCAACAGGGATACCAGCAATACAAAGCCCAGGGACACCACCACGGTCAATGACAGCAGGCGGCTTTTGATCAGAGCCACGAGGGTATTGCGTGAGGGCCGTGGCACCACTTCCCAGATGGCGTTCATGGAGCGCTGCATCTGAGCGAATACGGTGGTGGCGCCGATGATCATGACCGTCAGGCTGAGTATGCCGGCGAGAACTCCCTGGCTGGGTGCGCGGGTGTTCATGATGGCATTGCGGATTTCTTCGGTGGCGGCGGGTCCTACGGTAGCTTCCAGCTGGCCGAGAATTTCCGCCATGGCGGCTTCGCTGCTCATCACCAACGAGATCACCTTCACGGCGAGGATGATGACCGGGGCAATGGAGAAAAGCGTAAAGAACGCCAACGACCCGGCATAGCTGGCGGCATTACCTTCCAGCCACAGGCGTATGGTGTTTTTGAGAATGCCGAACCAGTAGAGAAAGGTTTCTTTCATCGTGGCCACCGTCGTCCATGGGTAGCAGGGAGTGTATCGGTTGCGGTGGTCGCTAACTACCGGTTGTCTCTACATGGTAGCTGTAGGAGCGCCTCTTGAGGCGCGAATCCGCGTGTGAACGCGGAAGAGCCAGCAGAGCGGGCAATCGTTCCAGAAGGGATGGTTGCTTTCTGGAAGTGCTCCTTCGCTTAGGCTCGGGTTCGCGCCTCAAGAGGCGCTCCTACAGGTGCTACGGTTAATGCAGTTTCAGTCGTGGGCGCACCAGCTTGTTGAAGCGGCCGGCGATCAGCAACATGATCGTGCGGGGCCAGCCGTACAGGGCGGCCTGGTGCATGCGATACAGACTGATGTACATCATCCGTGCCAGCCAGCCTTCCACGAAGAAGTTACCACCCTTCAGGTTGCCCATCAGCATGCCCACCGAGCTGTAATTGGACAGCGATACCAGCGAGCCATGGTCCTTGTACTGGAACGGCCGCGGTTCACGTTTCATGATCAGTTGCTGCAGGCTGCGGGCGGTGTGTTGGGCCATCTGCTGGGCGGACTGGGCCCGTGGCGGGATGGGCCGCTCTTCGCCTTCCGGGATCAGGAACGCCGCATCGCCGATGATGAAGATGTTCTTGTGTCCCTTGGCCTGCAGGGTCGGCTCCACTTCCACCTGGTTGATGCGGTTGGTGGTCAGGCCTTCGATCTGGCCCAGCCAGTCCGGGCACTTTACCCCGGCGGCCCATACCAGCAGGTCGGCGTTGATGGGGTCGCCTTCCTTGGGTACCAGCGCCTCAGGGGTTGCCTCGGCCACCATGACACCGGTGCGGACTTTCACGCCCAGGGATTCCAGCCGCTGGGTGGCGGTGGCAGAGACCCGTTCGCTGAGCACCGGCAGGATCCGTGGCGCTGCTTCGATCACGTCCACCTGCAGGTGTTTGCGATCCAGCTTTTCGTGGCCGTAGAAATTGAGCATGGACACCGCATGATGCAGTTCCGCGGCCAGCTCCACGCCGGTGGCGCCGCCGCCGACAATGGCTACGGACACTGGCTTGCCTTCATAGTTGGCGTGCAGACAGGCATTCAGGAAGCGTTCGCGAAAGCGTTCCGCCTGGGCGCGGCTGTCCATGAACAGGCAGTTTTCACGCACCCCGGGGGTGCCGAAGTCGTTGCTCTGGCTGCCGGTGGCCAGTACCAGGTAATCGTAGGGGAGTTGTCGTTCCGGCAGCACTTCCGAGCCGTGGTTGTCCTGGAGCGGAGCCAGCGTCAGAGTCTGCGCCTCCACGTTCACCTGGGTCATGGTGCCCGGCTCAAAACGGTAATGGTTCAGCTGGGCGTGGGCGCGGTAGTCCACCGCATCCAGGTCCGCGTCGATGGCGCCGGTGGCCACTTCATGAAAACGCGGTTTCCAGACATGGATGCTGGAGGAATCTACCAGGGTCACGTCCGCGTGGCCGTATTTGCCGAGCTTGCGACCCAGGCGGGTGACCAGAGGCAGACCACCGGCGCCACCGCCGACGACAACAATTCTGGGTTTGCTCATTGGGGCTCCTGTCGGGCCAACCCTCATGGGTTGCCAGTCAATCATATCCACCTTGGCGGTGAACAGGTCCGGGTTAAAGGAGCCTCTGAATGACGCTGGGCGCACTCAGTGGCTCATCAATGAGGCAGAGCCCTTGTGGGGCAGGGAGCGATGACGGTTGTCGCCACTCCGGGGGTGCAGTCTAGCGCGTGTGGTAAACAAGTCCAGACCAGGTGTTTCCTTTTTGCCTTCCCGGGTGGGCGGGTCTGCCCGCCGGGCGGCAATGAAAAAGCCCGCCGGTGGCGGGCTTTTTCAGTGATCCTTACGGATCAGGCCTTGGGGCCGGCAGCACGGATCTCGTCGGACACGTCCGCATACTTCTCGGCAAAGTTCTTTTCGAACTGTTCTGCCAGATCGCGGGCGCGGGCCTCGTAGTTTTCCGGGTTGGCCCAGGTGTTCTTGGGCTGCAGCAGCTGGCTGTCCACACCGGGAACGGCTTTCGGCACGTCCAGGTTGATGATATCCAGGTGCTCGGTTTCGGCGTTGTCCAGGTCGCCGGAGAGGATCGCGTTCACCACGCCACGGGTAGTGGGGATGCTGAAACGCTCGCCTTCGCCGAAGGGGCCGCCGGTCCAGCCGGTATTCACCAGGAACACGGTGGAGCCGAAATCTTCCATCCGCTTGATCAGCAGCTCGGCGTATTCGCCGGCGCGACGGGGGAAGAAGGGGGCGCCGAAGCAGGTGGAGAAGGTGCTCTTGATGCCGCCACCGGAACCCATTTCGGTGGAGCCGACCAGCGCGGTGTAGCCGCTCAGGAAGTGGTAGGCCGCCGCTTCCTTGGACAGCTTGGATACCGGCGGAAGCACACCGGTCAGGTCGCAGGTCAGGAAGATGATGTGCTTGGGCTCGCCGGCACGGTTGGCTTCTACCTTCTTGTCGATGTTTTCCAGCGGGTAGGCGGCGCGGGTGTTCTGGGTCAGGGACACGTCGGTGTAGTCGGCGGTGCGGCTTTCGTCATTGATGATGACGTTTTCCAGTACCGCGCCGAACTTGATGGCATCCCAGATCACCGGCTCGTTTTTCTGGCTCAGGTCGATGCACTTGGCGTAGCAACCGCCTTCGATGTTGAACACCACATCCTTGCCCCAGCCGTGCTCGTCGTCACCGATCAGGTAACGGTTCGGATCGGCGGACAGGGTGGTCTTACCGGTGCCGGACAGGCCGAAGAACAGGGCCACGTCGCCATCGTCGCCCACGTTGGCAGAGCAATGCATGGGCAGTACGTCTTTTTCCGGCAGCAGGAAGTTCTGCACGGAGAACATGGCTTTCTTCATTTCACCGGCGTAACGCATGCCGGCGATCAGTACCTTGCGCTGGGCAAAATTGAGGATCACACAGCCATCGGAATTGGTGCCGTCACGCTCCGGCTCACACTGGAAGTGCGGGGCGTGCAGGATCTGCCATTCTTCCTTGCTGCGCGGATTGTACTTTTCCGGGCGGATGAACATGGTGTTGGCGAACAGGTTGTGCCACGCGGTCTGCGCGGTCACTTTCACTGCCAGGTAATGGTCCGCATCGGCACCCACGTGCAGGTGGGAAACAAAGGCATCAGCGTCGGCAACGGCAACGCTGACACGATCCCACAGGGCATCGAACTTGTCGGCGGGGAAGGCACGGTTAATAGCACCCCAGTGGATGTGCTCGCTGGTGCTGGGCTCGTCAACGATGTAGCGGTCCATGGGGGAGCGGCCGGTGCGATGACCGGTTTCCACTACCAGGGCGCCGGTGTCGGACAGGCGGCCTTCGTTGCGCTGAACAGCCAGCTCTACCAGCTGGGCCGGGCTGAGGTCGTTATAAACAATCGGGTCGGTCATGGTCATTCCTGGGCTTGTGGCCGTGCCGTTTCAGCGTGTATGGGCGCCGAAACTCTGGTTCGCATTGCGGATAACAGTGCCGGTCTCGTGCCCGTTACTGCCACCGGGCAAGACCAAAGGGGACCGGGGGATGAAACCTCCAGTCAGCACAGGCGCGCGATTATGCCAGAAAAGGAAATCAGTGGCGATTCCCCCTTGGACCGGGCGGTCACGGCAGCACGGCCAAGTTAACAGTTAATAGTGGACAGTTGACAGCTACGCGGGTTAGCCGTGACACACATTTAACCGCAAGAGGCCGCGCTCAAGGTTCGAGCGCGGCCTCTTGCACTTCAGAAACTGATACGCCGGACCGCGACGCTGTCAACTGTCCACTATCAACTGTCAACTACTCTCCCGGATCATCTCCGCCAGATCCACCGCATCAAAGCGTTCCCGGTTGCGGCAGAAGTCGCAGGTCAGGGTCACTTCGCCGTCTTCGTCGAGCAGGGTCTGCAATTCGTTGCTTCCCAGGGAGATCAGGGCATTGCGGTTGCGGTCCCGGGAGCAGGTGCAGCCGAACTGCAGGGCCTGGGCGTCGGGCAGCTGTGGTGGGGTGTCGTGGAATAGCCGGTGGAGGATGGTCTGATCGTCCAGGTTGAGTAGCTCTTCCATTTTCAGGGTGCCGGCCAGAGCTTCCAGGTGCTCCCACATCTGTGTGTTGGCGTCGCTGCTGGCCAGCTGGTTGGGCAGCCGTTGCAGTAGCAGGCCGGCGGCCCGGTTATTGCCGCTGGCCAGCCACAGGCGGGTGGGGAGTTGTTCGGATTGGTGGAAGTAGGCTTCCAGACACTGGGCCAGGGAGTCCCCGGCCAGGGGGACGATGCCCTGATACTGGCGGCCCTGCTCCGGGATGATGGTGATCACCATGTTGCCGTCGCCGATCAGGGTCTGGATGTCGCCATGGCTCCAGTCCTGGCCGTCGCTGTGGCGGGCCAGGGCGCGCAACTCGCCCTCGTTGGTGCACTCGGCCAGCAGCAGGGACACCGGGCCCTTGCCCTGGGCCTGCAATGCCAGGCGGCCCTTGAATTTCAGGGTGCTGGCCAGCAGTGCCACGGCGGCTACCGCCTCGCCGATCAGCCCCTGTACTGCCAGCGGGTAGTTATGCCCTTCAATAATACGGGTGACGCTGCTTTCCACCTGCACCAGTTCGCCGCGGATATCGGAGTCAGGGAACAGAAAGCGTTGTTTGTGATCTTGCATGGTCGTGTCCTGAGGGCTGTTGCTGTCTTCGCGATGCCTTTATGGGGGCGCGATAGCGGTTATTCCAGGTTGTCTCTCTTGAAGCGCTGGATATCCCGGCGTTCCTTCTTGCTGGGCTTGTGGTCCGGTGCGGCGGCGGCCGCCCGTGCCAGCTTGCGTTGCTCGCTGCTCTGTTCCCGGCGGCTGCGGCTTTGTTCGGTTTCCTGATAGAGGGTCTGGGCCACGCTGGCGGGGCCGCGCTTGCTACTCAGGCCTTCTACTATTACCTCGAAATGTTCGGTGCCCTTGGTAATGGCAATGGTCTGGCCGGGTTGCACATTCTTGCTGGGCTTGGCCTTGCTGCCATCAATCTGCACCTTGCCGCCTTCGATGGCGGCCTTGGCCAGGCTGCGGGTCTTGAAGAAACGGGTCGCCCACAGCCAGGAGTCGATACGAACGGTCTCGCTCACGGCATTTCTCTCATGGTAAGACCCGCAGAAAATCGTCGATGGCCGGGAACGGATGGGTATGGTCCCGCTTGGGCAGGCTGGAATCCGGGTGCAGGATGCTGACCGGCTGGCCGATCCCGTAGAGCTGGGCACTGTGCAGCACCGGCAGGGAGTCATCCACCAGCAGGGCGCGGGCCGGGTCAAAGGGCAGGTGGCGTTGCAGGTGCTGCCAGAAGGACTGGGCTTCCTTGGCGTGGCCATAATCGTGGCTGGAGACGATTTCATCGAAATAGCGGTCGATGCCGGTACGCTCTACCTTCAAGTCCAGGGCATCACGATGGGCGTTGGTGACCATGATGACCTGTTTGTCAGACTCCTTCAGCGCCTGCAGAAACGTGTCCGCGCCGGGTCGCACGGCAATGCGATCGCCGGCTTCCCGTTTCAGGCTGGCGATTTCCAGGCCCAGCTCCGCGGTCCAGAAATCCAGGCAATACCAGTTGAGGGTGCCCAGATGGCTGGTGATCCAGTCGTGGATGATGCGGTCGGCCTCGGCCCGATCCAGCCCTTGTTGGCGGGCGTAGCACTCGGGGACATGTTTTTGCCAGAACCAGTTATCGAACTCCAGGTCGAGCAAGGTGCCGTCCATATCCAGTAGCACGGTGTCGACGGATTGCCAGTCAATCATGAATTTCCTGCGTATTCGGGTTAGTCTTCGGCCTCAAGGAGCTTCTGAGTAACTCCCTACAATCATTGCCGCGAGATCTGACGCTGATTATGGATGAGAAACCGGAGATTCTCGACACCCGACTGGTCGCAAAAAGCCGCCTGTTCGGAATCGAAGAGCTGCACCTGCGTTTTCGCAACGGGGTGGAGCGGACCTATGAGCGCCTGCGCACCCCGCCCATTGCGGCGGTAATGATGGTGCCGTTGCTGGATGACGACACCGTGGTAATGATCCGCGAGTATGGCGCCGGCACCGAAAGTTACGAACTGACCCTGCCCAAGGGCGCCTACGAACACGGCGAGGACTGGCGTGACGCAGCTAACCGGGAATTGAAGGAAGAGGCCGGTTATGGCGCCCGTCACCTTACCTTGATGAAGGACATGACCCTGTCGCCAGGTTATATGGGGCACCGCATCAAGGTGGTGTTGGCGGAAGACCTGTATGAAGAGTCCCTGCCCGGGGATGAGCCGGAAGAACTGGAAGTGCTCACCTGGAAACTGTCCGACCTGGACCGTTTGATTGAGCGGGACGACGTGACGGAAGCCCGGGTGATCGCCGCGTTGCTGATGGCGAAGCGGTTGCTGGAGCAACGTCGATAATTGATCTGTAGGAGCGGCGCCTGAGCCGCGATCCTCGCCTCAGGCGAGGAAATCTATCGCATATGGATGCGATTTTCCGGACTTCGCAGCCCTGTTCGAGGCTCATACTCGCAGAGCACAGAGGGCGCCGCTCCTACAGGTGGCAAAATCTGAATCACAGGAAAAACGAAATGACCGACTTTAATACCCTGCTGGAACCGCTCGCCGAGATCGCCCGTGAAGCGGGCAAGGCTATTCTCACTGTGTATGAGCGTGACGACCTGGGGGTGGAAACCAAGGACGACAAGTCGCCGATTACCGAAGCGGATATGGCGGCGCACAAGATTATCGAAGCGCGCCTGCAGGCGCTGACCCCGGAGATCCCTGTGTTTTCCGAAGAGTCCGGTGGCATTGCCTACGCGGATCGCAAGGACTGGCCCCGTTTCTGGCTAGTGGACCCGCTGGATGGCACCAAGGAATTTATCAAGCGCAATGGCGAGTTCACCGTCAACATCGCTCTGGTGGAAGGGGATACCCCGGTGCTGGGCGTCGTGCATGTGCCGGTAACGGCAGTGACCTACCTGGGTGGCCGCGGTGTGGGTGCTTATAAAGAGGAAGGCGGTGAGCGCAAACCAATCCAGTGCCGTGCCCGTACCGCCCCGGTGGTCATGGTGGCCAGCCGCAGCCATGGCGGTGAAGCGGTGGAAAAGCTGGAAGCCTTTATTCGCGAAGAAGTCGGTGACGTGGAGCGTGCCTCCATGGGCTCGTCCCTGAAGTTGTGTCTGGTAGCCGAAGGCAGTGCCGACATCTACCCCCGTCTGGCGCCCACCTCTGAATGGGACACTGCTGCTGCGCATGCGGTGGTAACGGCTGCTGGTGGCGTTGTGGTCAATACCGCGTTCGAGCCATTGCAGTATAACAAGGAAGACATCCTCAATCCTCACTTCCTGGTGCTGGGGCAGAGCATTGAGGAATGGCGCTTTATCGCCCCGGCGATTGCCGGGTAAGGCGTATTCACCACAGAGGACACAGAGTTCACCGAGGGAAAACAGAACCTGTGTTGATAGGCGTTAACTCCGTGTTCTCTGTGTCCTCTGTGGTAAGAAAAAACAAGGAGTTTCCATGAGCAAAATGCATGAGCTGCGATTTGTTAGCGACGGCCAGTCCTGCCGGGGAGATCTATATCTTCCCAAAGGCGACGGCCCCTTCCTGACCGTGGTCATGGGCCACGGTTTTGGTCTCACCAAGGCCTGTGGGCTGGAGCCATTTCGGGATGCCTTTTTGCAAGCCGGCTACGCGGTGTTCCAGTTTGACTACCGGCACTTCGGTGAAAGTGAAGGCATGCCCCGTCAGGTGTTGCTGCCCAACCGGGAAGTGGCGGACTGGCAGGCGGCGCTGGCCTGTGTGCGCAAGCAGGAGCAAGTGGATAACCAGCGCATCGTGTTGTGGGGGACCTCCTTTGGCGGCGGTCTGGTCACCGCCGTGGCGGCCCGGGAACCGGACGTAGCCGGTATCATTGCCCAGTGTCCGATGATGGATGGCCTGGCCTCGGTGGAGGAAGTAGTGCGTTACGCGGGGGTCGGCCAGGCGGTGAAAATGACCGGTCTGGGTCTCTGGGATATGACCAGCAGCCTGCTGGGGATGGGGCCGCGCATGTTGCCCTCTGCCGGCAAGCCCGGCGAGTTGGCGGCCATGTCCAGTCATGATGCCTACGATGGTTATACCGCGCTGATGCCGGAGGGTGTGCCCAATGAAGTAGCGGCTCGTATCGGCCTGGTGCTGCCCTTGTTTCGCCCTGTGACGCAGGCGGCCAAGGTGGCCTGCCCGGCGCTGGTGCTGATCTGTGAAACCGATACCGTGGCGCCGGCTTCAGCCGCAGAAAAGGCCGCTGCGGCCATGGCGAAAGCGACAGTGAAGCGCTATCCGATTGGTCATTTCGATATCTATCAGGGCGAGGCCAGGGATATCAGTGTGGCGGATCAGCTGGAATTTCTTCAGGGTTTGTAGCGTGGGCAAGTTTCAAGTTGCAACGCGCCATACCTTTGCCCTTGATTTCAAACGCATGAGGCCGCGCTCCAGTCATTGGGCGCGGCCTCATGCGTAGCGGCTGACAGCAGCGCTGATCCGCGTTGAAACTTTCAACTTGTCACTTGCGACTCTCAGAACGGCAGTAAGGCCACCAGATCCAGCGTCAGTTGATCTGCGGCAACCAGCGCGCCGGTGGCGATCATGCTCAGGTTGATGCAGGGCAGTATCAGGCCAACGGCGAACAGGTTGACCATGCCGGGCTGGCGGATGCGACCGCTCCATAACAGCAGGCTGATAATGGTGGCGCAGGAAATCGGTATCCATAGCCAGGGGTGAGAGGCGAACGTATCCCCGAAGGCAGTCAGATCGAACATGCCGGAACCCTTATAATTATAGTGTGTAATCCATCCCCGTAAGCGCCTTTCCCCTATGGCGCGCAGGCAGTATGCAGAAGTGGGCAGGGCAGCAATGTGTATGAGGTCACAAATCGGTGATGGCACGATGATATTGGATCGTCCGTACCACTTTATTATGAAAATCAGCGAGTAATAGCTGGTCGCCAACCCCATGGCCGCCATGTGGGTAGACAGGCGGTCAGGGAAAGTAGATCCAGTGTTAATGCTGGTTGCGCCACACCTGCCGTCCCTAGCGGCACTTTTCCCCGTCTCCAGGGCCAATTAACGGCCTGTTTTGGCCTTTTCTCATACCCGCCAGTACGGCTATTCTGTCTGTCAGTTAACGGTGCCATTGAATGATGTCAATGTTTTGCACTGCCGAGACCAGGCGGCCCAAGGGCTGGAGGTAAAAGAGAATGTCTAATAACCACGTTGATGTATTGATTATTGGTGCCGGCCTTTCCGGTATCGGGGCAGCTTGCCACCTGACCCGCAAGAGCCCGAATCGTAGCTATGCCATTATCGAGCGCCGCGAACGCATTGGCGGCACCTGGGATCTGTTCAAGTACCCGGGTATCCGTTCCGATTCCGACATGTTCACCCTGGGTTACAGCTTCCGTCCCTGGACCGAGCCCAAGGTGCTTGCTGATGGCAACTCTATTCGCCAGTACGTGGAAGACACGGCGGAAGAGTACGGGGTGAAAAAACATATCCGCTTTGGTCGCAAGGTGATCAAGGCGAACTGGTCCAGTGCTGATAATCACTGGGCAGTGGAAACCACCAACGAGAAAACCGGCGAGCAGGAAACCTTTACCGCCAATTTCCTGTTCTCCTGCAGTGGTTATTACAACTACGACGAAGGCTACAAGCCGGATTTCCCCGGTGAGAAAGACTTCAAGGGCCAGGTGGTTCATCCCCAGCACTGGCCGGAAAACCTGGACTATAAAGGCAAGAAAGTCGTGGTGATCGGTTCCGGCGCCACCGCCGTAACCCTGGTCCCGGCCATGGCCAAAGAGGGCGCCCAGGTCACCATGCTGCAGCGCTCCCCGACCTATATTGCCACCGTGCCGGAAGTGGACCCGATCTCCGTGGGTATGCGCCGTTTTATGCCCGAGATGATGGTCTATCGTTTGGCTCGCGCCCGTAACATTGGTATCCAGCGCCTGGTGTACAAGCTGTCCAAGCAGCGCCCGAAACTGGTGCGGCGAGCTCTGTTGGCGGCGGCGAAGCGTCAGCTTGGCGATGATGTGGATATGACCCATTTCCGCCCCAGCTATAACCCCTGGGATCAGCGTCTGTGTGCGGTGCCCAATGGTGACCTGTTCAAGACCGTTCGCCGGGGTGAGGCCGATATCGTTACCGATCATATCGAGCGTTTCACTGAGAACGGTATTCTGCTCAAGTCCGGTCAGGAGCTGGAGGCGGACATTATTATCACCGCCACCGGTCTCAATGTTCAGATGCTTGGCGGGGTGGAAGGGACCATCGACGGCAAGGCCGTAGAGCCCCGCGAGTCGCTGGTCTACAAAGGCATGATGCTGCGTGATGTGCCGAACATGGCGCTGGTCTTCGGCTACACCAACTCTTCCTGGACCCTGAAAGCGGACCTGGTCTGCGAGTATGTGTGCCGCCTGCTTAACCACATGGAAAAAACCGGCGCCCAGACCGTGATTCCCCGTGACAACGAAGATTGCATCACCGATGAAAACTTCCTGGGTTTGCAGTCGGGCTATGTCATGCGTGCGGACGATCGTCTGCCCCGACAGGGCTCCAAGCAGCCATGGATGGTCGTGCAGAATTACCTGGTAGATCTGCCGAAGCTGCGTTTCGGCGCCATTGATGATGGTGTGCTGGAGTTCAGCAATTTCCAGCCAGTGAAAAAGAAAGGGCTGGTTGCATCGGTGCTTGGCTCCGTTACAGGCTGAAGCGAGCGGTAAACCACAACGCGGCAAGACGTGTTGTGGCTGCAAACCAGAGAGGCCGTGCCCGGGGATCGGGCGCGGCCTCTTTGGTTTCAGTCCTCTGCTTTTTTCTGACGCGTTGTTGCTTGCCGCTTTTTACTTCCAGGGCAGCTGATCCATCCGCTGGCGAGCGCTGCTGTATTCCTGCTTGAGTCGCTCGATCAATTCACTGGCCGGACCGATTTTCTTGATGGCGCCGATACCCTGGCCGCTGCCCCAGATATCTTTCCAGGCTTTTGAGCTGCCGTCGCCGAAATCCATCTTGGATGGGTCGCTTTCCGGCAGGTCGTTCGGGTCCAGCCCGGCCGCTTCGATGGAGCTGCGCAGGTAGTTGCCGTGAACGCCGGTAAAGAGGTTGGAATAGATGATGTCGCTGGCACTGCTGTCGACGATGGACTGCTTGTAGCGTTCGTCCGCGTTGGCTTCGTCGGTGGCAATAAAGGCGGAGCCGATATAGGCCAGGTCCGCACCCATGGCCTGGGCGCCGAGAATGGCGTCACCCTTGGCGATGGAGCCGGACAGCAGCACGGGGCCGTCAAACCATTCGCGGATCTCCTGCACCAGGGCAAATGGCGACTGGGTACCTGCGTGGCCACCGGCACCGGCGGCCACAGCGATCAGGCCGTCGGCGCCTTTTTCGATGGCCTTCTTGGCGAAGAAATTGTTGATGATGTCGTGAAATACCAGGCCGCCGTAGCTGTGAATCGCCTCGTTCACGTCCACCCGGGCGCCGAGTGAGGTGATCACGATGGGCACCTTGTACTTCACACACATTTCCAGATCGTGTTCCAGCCGGTTGTTTGACTTGTGCACGATCTGGTTGACCGCAAAGGGCGCTGCCGGCTGGTCCGGGTTGGCCTGGTTCCAGGCGTCCAGCTCTTCGGTGATTCGCTCCAGCCATACTTCCAGCTCTTCTGCCGGGCGGGCGTTGAGTGCCGGGAAAGAGCCGACGATGCCCGCCTTACACTGGGCGATGACCAGATCCGGGTTGGAGACGATAAACATGGGGGAAGCAACAGCTGGCAGACGCAGCCGCTCTTGCAGGGACGCGGGTAGCGACATGGTAACTCCTTGTTCTGGGTGAGGGCGCCATGGCGGGCGCCTGCAGGAGAGAAATTACACCTGAAAAGAGCGGCAATTGCGATGGTTGGATACGACGTTCATGCTGATTCAGACGCTGCCTAGCGAATCGTGGGGGCTTTCAGAAAAGCCAGTAGGCGAGATGGAAAGCCTGCTGAGCGCAGCAAAGGCCGCACGTGCATCAGGTCCTGGTGAATGTCCTGAACATTATCTGTCAGGCTGTCCACTTGCCGGGTGATGCCGTCTACCCGGTGAGACAGCCCCCTGACCTGATCAGGCAAAGCGTCCATGCGTTCAATAATTCGCATGATGCGGTGAGCCATGATCAAGTATTCCAGAGCGGCACGTACTACCGCCACTATCACCAGCAGTAGCAGGGGGGCTACCGCTGAGGCGATTAGCCCAACCGGTGTGGATATCCAGAAGCAGGCGGCGGCGGTGCCGGCCACAGCCACGGCCGCTCCGCCTACCAGTAGGAGATAGAAGAGCGGCAGTAGGCGCATGGTGAGGTAGTGCTCGAAACGCCAATCCGCCAGATTGGGAACGAGTGAAGGCGGTCGCTGCAAACGTTGGTCCGGTTTCATGATGAATTCCCTTTTGTTGTAATGGAATTCAGTCTAGAACCGTAGATTCTTGGCACAATCACCGCAGCGCCGCCCCCTCATGCGGTGAGGTGATTACAGTGTTTACTTGTCGCCGCCGTTTTCCTTGCTGTCGCCCTTGCGCAGTGATTCGATAAAACGTCCCGGCAGCCCTGCAGAACGCAGCAGCGGACGCAGTTGCATCAGCATTTCGTGCAGGTCGATGACGTGCTCGTTGAGGGCATCCACTTTGTTATCCAGGCTTTCCACACGCTCGGGCAGGGGGCGCATGCTTTCGACAATGCTCATGGTGCGGTGGGCCATGACCAGATATTCCAGGGCAGCCCGGACGATGGCGATCATCACCAGCAGGATCAGGGGGGAGAGGGTGGCGGTGGCCAAACCAAACCATAACGAACTGGAAAAGCTGGCAGCCACAAAAAAGCCCACCAGCAATACCGCGCCAATAATCATCAGCAGGTAGAGCAATGGCAGCAACTGCATGGACAGGTAGCGATTAAACTGCCAGTCCACCATTTGCAGGACTTTTGATTGGTTCAGCTTTTCCTTGTTGAACATAGATACCCCGATGACGATTCATTTGCTTCATTGTTGCCGGGCTACCGGGCTTTTCCTACCCATAGATTGTAATGCTCTGTTATATGGAAAAGCCTCTATGGCCGCTCCATAGGGGAGCGAATACTAGGCAAATCGTGGCCTATCGTGCGGCCTAAATCCGAACGCTGTGCTCGGTTTTGGCGATGAGCGAGGGGTGGGCTGCCCGGGTTGTGGAAAGCAGGCTTGGAGAGGGGCAGGTGATGGCGTTTTCAGATGCCCCCGGGCAATTGGAGTTTAACTATTAAAAACAAAGAGTTGCATTTCCTTTTGGGGGTTTTTAGGCCCGTTGTTATACCTTCTGACGGACATGGCTGAATAATGACAGCAGGCATGACAGAGGAAGGTTGAACCGAGTTGAACCCGAACAAGCATTCGCTTTATTGTGTCGCTCGTCAATGTAACAGTAGTGCGCGCCCAACTAACGTCAATGGCGCGCAACTTTATCGGCTTTGCCCTTATTGGACAGGTGACCTAATGACGACTGCAACGATTCATCAATACGTGTCGAAAACCGCTCAGAAACGGCCTGAGATGCCGATTCGCCACATGGATTTTCAGTTCGATGCCAAGCAACTGGACGATACCTTCTTTAGGAACACGGAGCTGGCATCGGCGTATTTCGAAGCCCTGTCCATCTTTCTGACCTTTGGCGAAGATCTGGTGATCGACACCGCCCGTTACCACCGTCAGTTTGTGAAAGATCCGGAGCTCAAGCGTCTGGTAACCGCCCTGATCGGTCAGGAAGCCATTCACTCCAAGATGCACAACGAGTTCAACGAGGTACTGGCCCAGCATCGTTATCCGGTAGGCCTGTATCGCTATCTTGCCGACAAGGTGTTCGAGCACGGCTTCAAGAAACTGTCCAACCGCATGCAGCTGTCATTGATGGCAGGCATTGAGCATTTCACTGCGGTGATGGCGGAATACATGATGAAGAACGAAGACATCTTCTATGAATCCCTGGACGAGAAGCAGCGGGCCCTGTGGATGTGGCACATGCTGGAAGAGTCGGAGCATAAGGATGTTGCCTACGACGTGTTCCAGGAATTGTCCGGTGATTATTATCTGCGCATGCGTGGTTTTGCCCTGGCGGCCTTCACTATCACTTTCCTGATTCCGGTTGCGGCGTCGTTGATTCCGGTAATGCGCAAACCGCGTAACTTGCTGAGCCCCAGATACTGGAAAGATGTGAAGCGTAGCCTGGCGGTACTGGCCGGGCCTGAAGAGGGGGTCTTCGGCAGCACCATCAAGCATATTCTCGATTACACCCGTCGGGACTTTCACCCCAGCGACCACGATACCAGTGCCTACCTGGAGTACTACAAGGAAAAGCTGCTGCACCCGAAAACCGGGTTGTTGACGCCGTATCTGACCAAGGAATTCGTACCGGGCAAGCGCGCCTGAACGAACGCTGAATACTCAACCTGAAAAGGTAGAAAATAATGCTGAATATTCTCAAGTTTCGTTCCAGCAAGCCGAGCTATAACGGCTACGCTGTTGTCACCGGTGCTGGCAGTGGTATTGGTCGCAGTTTTGCCCTGGAACTGGCGAGACGAAACAGCGCGGTTGTCTGCGCGGATCTGAAGCTGGAAAGTGCCGAGGAAACCGTGGCGCTGATCGAGAAGGCCGGCGGTAAAGCGTTTGCGGTGGCCTGTGACGTGGGCAAGGCGGCCCAGGTAAAGAAGCTGTCCGAGCAGTCTGAAAAACTGCTGGGCCACCCGGTCACCATGGTCATCAATAATGCCGGTGTGGGCATTGGTGGCAAGTTCGAAGAACTGAGCCTGGAAGACTGGAAATGGGCCATGGATGTGAATCTGTGGGGCGTGGTGCATGGCTGCCACTACTTTGTACCCGGGTTCAAGAAGCAGGGCCGTGGCGCCATTATCAACGTGGCCTCTGCTGCATCCTATACCGCCGCGCCGGAAATGAGTGCCTATAACGTGACCAAGGCCGGCGTGCGGGCGTTGTCCGAAACCCTGTACGCTGAGCTCAAGCGCGACAATATCAATGTCAACGTGCTGTGTCCGACTCTGGTGCCCACCAACATCATCAAGGATGGCCGCATTCCGGCGCGTTATTCCAAGCTGGCCGATCATGCGCTGATGAACTACGCCATGACCACCAGTGATTCCGTGGCCAAGCTGACCCTGAATCGTCTCGACAAGGGTGAGCTGTACACCACGCCCCAGGTGGACGCCAAGTTGTTCTGGATGATGAAGCGTGCCACTCCCAATTTGTACGCGAACCTGCTTGGGTTCTCTTACCGGTTTGTTAAGAATTGATCGAGGAATTTCATCATGGCAGCAGCAAAGAAACGCAAAACCCCTGAGGCCAGGATTTACGACACCTTTATCGTCGGCGCCGGCATTTCCGGCCTATGCGCTGCGATCAAGATGAAAAAAGAGGGCTATCACGATTTCAAGATCATCGAGAAAGCCACCCGCGTCGGCGGTACCTGGCGGGAAAATACCTACCCGGGCTGCGGCTGTGATGTGCCTTCTTCCCTGTACTCCTTTTCCTTTGCCCTGAGCAGCAAGTGGAGCCATCTGTTTGCTCGCCAGCCGGAAATTCTCAGCTACCTGGAAGAGGTCAGTGAAGATTTCGGCATCAAGGAACTGATCGAGTTTGGCACCGAGCTGGAACATGCCGAGTGGGACGAAAGTCGCCACCTGTGGGTGCTGGATACCAAAACCGGTGAGGAAAAAGGCCAGACCCTGGCACGCACGGTTGTCTTCGCCACTGGCCCGATCACCGAAGCCCAGATTCCGTCCCTGCCGGGCCTGGATAGCTTCAAGGGCGAAATGTTCCACTCCGCCCAGTGGAACCATGACTATGATCTGACCGGAAAACGGGTGGCGGTGATCGGCACCGGCGCCTCGGCGATCCAGTTTGTGCCGCAGATCCAGCCCAAGGTCAAAGAGCTGCACGTATTCCAGCGTACCGCGCCCTGGGTACTGCCCAAGCCGGATATGGATCTGGGTGACACCAGCAAGCAGCTGATCGAAAAGCTGCCTATTATTCAGAAAAGCTGGCGCAAGGCGGTGGCTACCTCCCTGAACGTGATCAACTTCGGGCTTCGTAACCCGGCGGCTCTGCAGCCGGTGAGCACGGCTGCCAAGCAATTGTTGCGCGTCCAGGTGAAAGACAAGACCCTGCGCAAGGCGGTGACCCCGGACTTTACCCTGGGCTGCAAGCGTATCCTGTTTGCCAACAACTATTACCCGGCCCTGCAGGCAGACAATGCCAACCTGATTCCCCATGGTCTGGTGGAAGTGGAAGGCAATACCGTGATTGCTGCCAACGGTGAGCGTCACGAGGTGGATGTGATCATTTGGGGTACCGGCTTCGAGGTATCCCATCCCCCCATTGGTCGCAAGGTTATCGACGCGAACGGCGATCGCCTCTCCGACCTGTGGAAAGACACCTCACCAGAGGCCTATCTGGGCGCTACCATGAAGGATGTGCCGAATGCCTTCCTGGTGCTGGGCCCTAATGTGCTGGTGTACGATTCCTTTATCGGCCTGGCGGAAGCCCAGCTGGACTACATCATCGATGGCCTGAAGAAGGTGAAAGAGAAGGGGATTACCCGTTTTGCCATCAAGCCCCAGGTGCTGAGGGCCCACAATGACAAGGTTCAGAAACACCTGAAAACTACGGTGTTCAACAGCGGTGGCTGCAAGAGCTACTACCTGGACCAGAACGGCCGCAACTTTGCCGCCTGGCCCTGGTCGCTGAAGGAACTCAAGAAGCGTTTGAGCCGTTTCAAGGTAGGAGACTACGAAGTGGTCTACCAGAGCGCGGAGAAAAAGAAGGCCGCCTGATGCACATCAGGAACAGGCTTGTTGAATGAGGGGAAGCGCAATGTTTCTCCTCATGCTTTCCGGGCTGCGGCAGCCCTTTTGCCGGATGGATTTACCCTGCGGCTTCCACCTTCTTCTCCACGTAGCTGGCGAGAATGTCCCCGAACACTGTTGCCAGCTCCTCAAAGCTTTGTATCGGATTGTCCTCGGAGAGATGCCTGACCACAGTGAAAATGCCGCCATTAATATAGAAATAAGCCACGGTGGGAATATTCGGCAGTTTAAGCAGCTGCGGATGATGCATCAGGTACTGGGTGAAAAGCTCCATGAGGGCGCTATTGATCGGTGACTGGTAAATCACCATGTCCATGCTGAAGGCGTGGCGGGCGCAGCGCAGGTAGAGCTGATTGTTCTCTTCCAGAAAGTCGCGAAAGCTGAACAGCAATTTCTCGATAGCCTCGCGAATGTCCAGACGCACCAGTTCCGGGATCAGCGGCTTGATCAGGTCAACGGTATCGCTGACAAAGCGCTTGCTGGCCGCATCGATGATGGCGTCCTTGTCTTCGAAATATTCATAGAGTGACCCCACGCCGATTCCGGCCTTCTCTGCGATTTGCCGGGCGGTGATGCCGCTCGGCCCGTGATTGGCAATGGAGATCAGGGCGGCCTGGACAATGGCGTCCACGGTGGCTTTGGAGCGTTGTTGTTTGGGTTTGCGAGCCATCAGGTTATCCGAGTTGAATCCGAACGAGCATTCGCTTTATTGTTACATCAACCAATGTGACAGTAAATAATTTTGTCACCAGTAACGGTGCGCCGGGCAGACCGGGCCCCTCGTTCAACTCGCAGAATAATCCGTAAGGAGTGCATCATGGCTTCCATCGATCTGGACAAAATGCTGACCAAAATCAAAAGCACCCAGTGGGCCCTGTCGGATATCGACTGGGACGCCCCGGGTGCCGAACTGATTACCGAAGAGCAGTGGCCCAAGCTGAAAGATTTCATGGCCGACCTGATGTGGATTGAGCACGTGGGTGCCCGGGCATTTGCCGCCATGGCCAAGAAAGCCCCCACCGATACCCTGCGCCAGATCTACACCTACTTTCATGCGGAAGAACAGCGCCATGCCAATGCCGAGATGGCACTGATGAAGCGCTGGGGCATGCTTGAGGGTGATGAAATTCCCGAGCCCAACATCAATCTGCGTCTGGTGATTGAATGGCTGGATCGTTACAGCGATGACATGCCGGTGTATGTGCTGGGCACGGTGGTGCCGATGTTGGAAATTGCCCTGGACGGTGCCTTGTGTACCTTCCTGCTGGAGACGGTGAAAGATCCGGTTTGCCACCAGGCGTTCGAAAAGATCAACGACGATGAGTCCCGTCATCTGGGCGTCGGCTTCAGTGTGATGGAAATGCAGGGCCGCGGGAAAACCTTTATTGGTGCCACCAAAATGCTGGCACCGTTACTGGATCCGCGTCTGATGCTGGGCATCGCCTCCTATGTGCCGCTGCTCAATAAAATGCGCGACAACATTATTACCATGGGGCTGCCGGAAGAGCGGCTGTATGCGGCCATGGCCAAGTTCGAAAAAATTGGTGGCCGTACCGAAGATGGCCGTCGTAACCCCTGGTTCCAGGTCATTCGCCAGCACGCCAAGCTTGTGGTGAATCGGCGTAACCGTGCCTATCACGTGCCTGTGGATGGCATGGTCAAACTGACCGGTCTGATTCCGCGCCGGGCGCTGCCTGCTGTGCCTTCCTGGGTGAAAGAGCTGACCTACCAGCCCACTGCCTGATATCGCCATGACGGCGCGCCATGTGCACCCGGCACATGGCGCGGCCACCTGATTGCTGAAGAGATTCTGTTATGACTACGTCCTCTGCCTCCCCGAAAAAGGCCCCACGCAAGGCGGCGACCCGCAAACGCTCCGCCACGGGAAAACGCCCGGCGGCAAAGAAAGCACCAGCGGTAAAGCCGGCCGCCGTATTGATTGTGGGGGCGGGCTTTGCCGGCCTGGGGATGGCCATTCGTCTGAAGCAGGCAGGCATCAAGGATATCGTGATTCTGGAGCGAGCCAGTGCGGTGGGCGGCACCTGGCGGGACAATCAGTACCCCGGGGCCGCCTGCGATATTCCCTCCAATCTGTATTCCTATTCGTTTGCGCCCAACCCGAACTGGTCACGGAGCTTCTCGGGCAGCGAGGAAATTCTCGGCTATATCCACCATCTGGTGGCCGAGTTTGGGCTGGAATCGCACATCCGTTTCGAGAAAAATGTGGAAGACCTATCCTTTGATGAAAAGAAAGGCATCTGGACCGCCACCACCGACAAAGGTGAGCAGTTTGCCGGGCGGGCCGCGGTGATGGCTCAAGGCCCCTTGTCCAACTGCAGCTTCCCGGCCATTACCGGCATCGAGGATTTCACGGGCCACAAGATTCACAGCGCCCGCTGGGATCACGAGTACGATTTTACCGGCAAGAAAGTGGCTGTCATCGGTACCGGCGCCAGCGGCATCCAGATTATTCCCGAACTGGTGAAACAGGCGGGCCACGTGAAAGTGTTTCAGCGCACTCCGGGCTGGGTGATGCCGCGCCCGGATTTTGCCACGCCCGCCTGGAACAAGAAGCTGTTTGAAAAACTGCCAGCCAGTCAGCAGGCCATGCGCAATCTTCTCTACTGGACCCATGAGAGCATGGCGCTGGCTGTTATCTGGAAGTCACCGCTGACGCGTATTGCCGAACGGGTGGCGCGCCTGCATCTGCGTCGCCAGGTGAAAGATCGCTGGCTACGTCGCCAGCTGACTCCGGATTTCACCATCGGCTGCAAGCGGGTGCTGGTCTCCAACGACTACTACCCGGCCCTGCAGAAAGATAATGCCAAACTGATCACCTGGCCCATTGCCCGCCTCAGCGAAAAGGGTATCCGGACGGTGGAAGGCATCGAGCATCAGGTGGACTGTATTGTCTTTGCTACTGGTTTCGACGTCAGTCATTCCGGCACGCCGTTCCGGGTGAAAGGCCGTGCCGGCCGGGTGCTGGGGGAAGAGTGGCAGGGCGGAGCCCAGGCCTACAAGAGCATCAATGTGTCCGGTTACCCGAACCTGTTCATGACTTTCGGACCCAACTCGGGACCCGGCCATAACTCGGCGCTGGTGTACATGGAATCCCAGCTCGACTATGCGGTGAAAGGCATCCGGAAAATTATCGAAAACGATCTGAAAATGCTGGACGTGAAAGAAGACGTTCAGCGCCGACACAACAGGGCAATACAAAAGCGCCTGGCCCGAACCAACTGGAACTCCGGCTGCAAAAGCTGGTATCTGACCGAGGATGGCTTCAATGCCACCATGTATCCGGGTTTTGCTACCCAGTACGCGGCCCAGATGTCGGAATTTGAAGAGCGCGATTACGAAGCCGTCTGACCTCCTGGTCTGGTTTCTTCCGGTGAACGCGGCCTCTGGTCGCGTTTTTTTTGCGGCCAAGGTCATGTTCTGGCGCAGCTTCCTGCTTCTGCCATAAAATCATCACGCTACTGTCGCATCGATTTCATCCCGCCCGGCTATAACCCCAGGTTCACTGATCAACAAATAACACGAACCATTGGGGAATTCACAATGACATCCTGGTATAGCCTGGGCGCCGGCGTACTGCTGGCGACTGCCTTGACTGCCTGTGGCGGTGACAGCAGCGATAACAATCCTGCTGCGGGTGGCGAGCAAGTGAAGACGCCGGATAGCCTGCGCTTGTCCTTTCTGAGCCGCTACGAGTCCGGCAGTTTCGATACCTCTGCTGCTGAAATTCCAGCCTATGACAGTGCCAGCCAGCGCCTGTTCGTGGTCAACGCCAGGCTGGGAGTGCTCGATGTGCTGGATATGAGCAACCCGGCCAAGCCTGCCTTGATCGCGTCGCTGGGCGTTGAAGAGGTTGCTGCCGGTGCGGTGGTCAACAGCGTGGCGGTGAAAAATGGGTTGGTGGCGATCGCCATTGAGGCCGACCCGAAAACCGATAACGGCTTTGCCGCCTTGTATCGTGCCGATGACCTCAGCCTGCTCGGTAGTGTAGAAGTGGGTGCTCAGCCGGACATGATTATCTTCACCCCGGATGGCAGCAAGGTGCTTACCGCTAATGAAGGGGAGCCCAGCGATGATTATCAGATCGATCCGGATGGCTCCATCAGCATTATCGATATCAGCAACCCGCAAGACCCTCAGGTTAGCACGGCGGATTTCAGTGCATTTGATGCGGACACACTGCGCAGCAGTGGCGTGCGTATCTATGGTCCCGGCGCGGATGTGGCCAAGGATCTGGAACCGGAATACATCGCCGTGTCCGCCGATGGCACAACCGCCTGGGTGACCCTGCAGGAAAATAATGCCCTGGCCAAGGTCAATATCGAGACGGCTACCGTTACCGGTATCCTCCCGCTGGGAGAAATCGATCGCAGCGTGGAAGGCTTCGGCATTGATGCCAGCGATGACGATCAAGAGATCAACATCCAGACCTGGGAAGGGGTAGTGGGCCTGTACCTGCCTGATGCCATTCATGCTTACCGCGCTGATGGCAGTACCTATCTGGTCACTGCCAACGAAGGCGACGCTCGTGCCTGGGGCGAAGATAACGATGCTTACTGGGGTGAAGAGGGCGAAGGTTGCGCCGGTGATGCTAGTCAGGGATTCGTGGAAGAATTTCGCGTCAAACATCTGGTGCATAAGAGTGGTTTCGACCGTCGTTGTGGTGACGATTTACCTCCCCAGCTGCGTGAACTGGGTGCCGGTGCGCTGCTGGATCCGGCGGTGTTCGATTACTGCGGCGCCACCGCCGGTGATCCCGGGGATTGCCGTGAAGACGATGTGCTGGGCCGTCTCAATATTACCTGGACTCAGGGCTACAAGGTCGACGAAGCTGGTAATCCTGTGATGTATAACGATGCGGGAGAGGCAGATGAAGCCGGAACCCGCATCATGTATGACACCCTGTACAGCTATGGGGGTCGCTCCTTCTCCATCCGGGATGAAAACGGCAACCTGGTATTCGATAGCGGTGATGCCATCGAACAGTTCCTGGCCAGCGATGAATGTCGGCTGGGCACCAACCGCAGCATTGCCTGCCAGGATTACTTCAACAGTGGCCATGATGAAATCAATGCCATGGACAGCCGCAGTGATGCCAAGGGCCCTGAGCCGGAAGGTTTGACCATCGGCGCCATCGGCGACAAGACCTTCCTGTTCCTGGCCCTGGAGCGCATGGGCGGGATCCTGGTCTATGACATTACCGATCCGCAGCAGCCCCAGCGGCTGGATTACCTGAACAGCCGCAACTTCTGGGGCGGCGGCGGTGATGGCGAGGATATCGAAGACCTGATCGATGATGGACTGCTGGCAGAAAGCGATGTGGGCGCCGTGGTGGGGGATCTGGGACCGGAAGGGCTGGTGTTCATCGCCGCCGCCGATTCCCCCAATGGCATGCCGTTGCTGGTGGTGGGTAACGAAGTCAGTGGTACCACCGCTGTCTACCAGGTGGAAATGCTATTCGACGAGGAGTAATGCTCGTTAGCTATATCGAGGCGGCCTGTGGGCTGCCTTTCAAGCTACAAGCTATAACGCGTGGAAGGCTGTGCAATACAGCCTTTCACGCACTTTGGGCGCTTGTTTATTGCATTGCCGCGCGGAGTCATATCATCCCGTTTGGGGCAAGGCTCTCCACATGCGGCGGCTTGCCGCTTTCCACGATCAATTTTTCTGTTTGGCCTCGAACGCTGCCAGTTGTTCCGGGGTAGCCGGTGTCTGGTATTGCGCTTTCCAATCGGCGAAGGGCATGCCGTATACCCATTCCCTTGCGGCGTCGTAATCCAGTGTCACCTGACGCTCATCCGCAGAGGCAACCAGCCATTTTGACAGGCAGTTACGGCAGAAGTCCGCCAGTATCATCAGATCAATATTTTGCACTTCCTTGTGATCATCCAGATGCTGCAGCAAGCGGCGAAAGGCGGCGGCTTCCAGTTCGGTGCGTGTGGCCGTATCCAGCGTAGTCATGGGCTTCTCCTGCAATGGGGGAGCCATGATACGGTCTGTACACGGCGGGCGTCGACGTTGGCCCCTTACCGTGCATACTATAGGGCATACTTGGGATACCCATATTGAAATCCGCATGGAGGAAGGGTGATGTCATTGAAACGAGGCGCAGCGATTGTCGGTCTGTTTTTGGCAGCAGCGTGGCTGCTCGTCAGTTGCGGCATGAATAGCGAGGAAAAACGCCTGGCAGCAGCCATCGACCAGGCGTTGCAAACCCGGGAGCTGGGTTACTGGCAGGTAGCTGATCTGGATATCGCAGACCAGAAAAAAAACCAGACCGGCCCCGAAGAAATTACCACCTACAAGGTGGAGGCCGTGCTGGCTCTGCAGAGCCCGTTGCGCGAAGTTCGCTATGTGGATGACATCGGCCAGCGCGTGGTTACCCGCACGGCCATGGAGTCGGGTGAAGAGCGGGAGCTGACCGCTTCTGTACAGGTCATCAGCGGTAATGGTGAAGAAAACATGGTGACCACGCTGGATGAACAGGTTCTGCCTCGCGGTATGGTGGCAGACGATTTCGAGCGCCGCTTTGAAGGCTGGCAGGTCATTGCCGAAGACAGTGATGAGTTCGCTGAGCTGGAAAAGGAGCTGGAGGCGAAGCTGGATAACAGCCTGTCCGCCCTGGCGGAAGCGGATCACACCCTGCGGCAGATCCAGGTGCAGTTGATGGCGGCACGGGCCGAACTGGCTGTGCTGGAAGAAAACGCCGAAGCTGTCGGTGGACTGGGTGAGCCCATGGAAAAGGCCAGCCAGGAGGTGGAAGCCCTGATTGAGCGGGTGGAAGAGCAGGAAGCCGCCCGAGACAGCCTTGGCGAAGAAGTGGATCGTCGCAAAAAGGCCCTGGCCAGTTTGCGTGGGGAATAAGATGACGACTTGCCGGCCCGGGTGCTGCTAAAGATTCAGGCCGGGGGGCGTCTCGGGTATCATGACGCCCCCGCAGTCCCCATGAGAGCGTCCCCATGTTTGAACTCACCGTCACGCCCCGCTTTTACGAAACCGATGCCTTTGGTCATGTGAACAACACCGTTGTCACCGGCTGGTTTGAAACCGGGCGGGCGCCCCTGTTCCAGTTGTTCGGGGGCGGCAGTGATCCGTCAGCGCTGCCACTGATTCTGGCCCGGGTAGAAGTGGATTTCGTCGGTCAGATTTATTACGGCAGTGATGTGTTGTTGCGCACTGGCATTGAGAAAATCGGCAACAGCTCCTTCGTGGTGGCCCAGCAGGCCTGGCAGAACGGCAAACTGGTGGCCCGGGGCAAGGCGGTGCAGGTCTACTTCGAGCACGACAAACAGGCCTCGGCGCCGATCCCCGACGAGTTTCGCCAGGTACTGAGCGAGCATCAGGGAGAGCTGGCAGAGACCCTGTAATTTCCGGTTCTGATCAGACCGATAGTCATGGCGCGTATGTCACCTTGACGCCGCAGCGCTACACTACCGGTCACACTGATCCCCCAACGTAACGGCAGCGAGGAATGGATGGCTTATCAGGGGCAGAACAATTTTGATCACCGCCAGGCACAGAAACTGGGAGTGCTGGTCACGAATCTGGGTACGCCGGATGCACCGGAGACTGGTGCCCTGCGCCGTTATCTGCGCGAATTCCTGTCCGATCCGCGGGTGGTGGAAGTCCCCCGGCTGATCTGGTTTTTCATACTGCACATGGTGATTCTGGTGATCCGCCCACCGCGTTCCGCCCATGCCTATAAAAGTGTCTGGACGGATGCGGGCTCGCCGCTGATGGTGCACACCGAAGCCCAGTGTGCGGGCATCCGTGAGCGACTGCAGAGCCAGTTCGGAGACGACATCGAGGTCCGCTTTGCCATGCGTTACGGCAACTCCTCCATCGCCAGCCAGTTGCAGGCCATGGAAGAGGCCGGCGTGCGCAAGCTGGTCGTGCTGCCCCTGTATCCGCAGTACTCGGCCTCTACCAATGCGTCCACCTTCGACGCTATTGCCAAGGACTTCATGCAGCGGCGCTGGCTGCCGGACTTGCGCTTTATCAGCCATTACCCGGATTACCCGCCCTACATCAATGCCATGGCCAAACACATTGAGGCCTTTCGCGCCGAACACGGCACGGCAGACAAGCTGATTTTTAGCTACCACGGGGTACCGAAAAAATACCTGCTCAATGGCGACCCCTACTTCTGTGAATGCCACAAGACCTCACGGCTGCTGGCGGAGCGCCTGGGGCTGGGCGACGACGACTGGCTCACCACCTTCCAGTCCCGCTTCGGCCGTGAGGAATGGCTGAAGCCCTACACCGATCACACCCTCATGGCGTTGCCGGAGGAGGGAGTGAAATCCGTGCAGGTGTTCTGCCCGGGCTTTTCTTCTGACTGTCTGGAAACCCTGGAGGAAATCGACGTGGAGAACCGTGGCTATTTCGAGGAAGCCGGCGGAAAAGCGTTTGCCTATATCCCGGCATTGAATGCTCAGCCTGGCCACCTGGATGCGCTCACCCAGTTGATTGAAGAGAATCTGCAGGGCTGGGAATTGCCGGAAAATGATGCCGTGGGCCTGAGCGAGCGACAGCATCGAGCCCGCCAACAGGGCGCGGACCGCTAGCCCATATCGCCCTCTCTTGCCTCAAACGCCCGCTTATGCGGGCGTTTTGCTATCGGTCCCCCATTTGGGGGATGCGCGGATAGCGCTGCCAAATTACTCTGAATTCCAAGAGATAGGGAGGGGCCTGGGGTGTCGAGTGACAAGGATCTGGCAGAGATTATGGACGCGATTTACTTCGCGGCGCATCAAAGGGATGGATGGCAGGATTGCCTGGACCGGATCAGTGTATTGAGCGGCGGGCAATCCGCTCAACTGTTGATGCTGGACAAGGAGAACCACCAGCGAATGGGCTGTTATCAGAGTCCCCGCTCCCTCGCAGAGTCCCGTAATCATGGCGGGCAAGCGCTCACCCTGTGTGATGTTCGCCATGATGCGGGCGATGCACTACTGGTGCTGACTGTGCAGCGTCCAGCAGAGCAGGGTGGGTTTGGGGGCGCTGAAAAGGAATTGATTGAAGGGCTGATGCCGCACATTGCCAGAGCACTGCGTCAGGAGGAGGCCGCCAGACTGATAGACGATCGTCAGATGGCGGTCTACCGGCAAAAACAGGGAGCCATGCTGCTTCTGGACGGTCAGCGAGATGTGGTTTTCGTGTCCACGGAAGCAGAGAAACAATTAATGGAAACAGCCTCGGTGAGGCTCGAAGCAAGTCGCCTGAGAGTGTTCCGTCGACAGTCTCAGGCTGAGCTGGATACTCTCATACAGGAATGCCTAACGCGAAAATACACCGGGATGGTGAACATTGGCGACGCCGGTAAGGAGTCCATGCGATTATTGGTCAGCACGGTACAGCATCGGGATGAAGCCTTGTTTCTGTCACATGGGTTACTGGCGATCTTTATCGTTGCGGACCCGGGCGAGGGAAACAGTGAAGAAGAGTTGATTGGACAGTGGCTGGGGTTGACCGAGTCGGAGTCGCGGATTGCCAATGGAATTGCGCGCGGTCAAAAGCCAAGGCAAATTGCTGATCAGCTGAGCCTTTCTGTGCACACCGTCCGCCATCACATCAAAAATATTTATCGTAAGACCGGGGCGCATTCCCAGTCACAGCTGACGGCGCTGGTGCTTAACTTGCCGGTATAAAGCATCAAATAGAGGCGATAATCTTGTAATGTTGCCATTGAACAGAGGGTGAAAGAGGCGATTTATGTTTGTTGGCAAAGGGCTGAATGCGTTGCTGGATGCCCTCTATTACGCACCCTATGAAGCATCCGGCTGGCAGGAGTTTCTAAACCGGATGGTGAGCTTGTCTGGCAGTCGTTCGGCGCGAATCCTGGTGATGAACAAGGATGCCGACCAAGTGTTCAACGGCGTGCAGGTCAATACCGATGCCAGTGCTCACAAGGCCTTTGTAGAACATTATGTGAATCTTTGCCCCTGGCGACCCGGATTGGCTTCGCTGCCGCCGGGTAAATTCTATTCCTCGTTTCTGGATGGTATCTGCGACCAGAAAACCTTCTACCGGTCCGAATTTTTCAATGACTGGGCCCGTGGGCTGGATATTCACCATGGCGCCAGTGGAACCGTCTGGCAGCACGAAGGCCAGACCATACAGATGTTTATGCAGCGTACCGGTGGCCAGGGTCATTTTACCCGTGACGAGACCAATGCCTTCAATGCCCTGACGCCACATATCCGCCGTGCTCTTCGGCTTGAGGCGATGATTCACCAGCGTAAACAGCAACAGGATTATCTGGAGCAACAGGGCCGGTTCAGTTCCATGTTGTTGCTCAATGCTCGCAAAGAGGTGGTGTACGCCTCCGAGTCCGCTTGGGAAATGCTACGTGCGGAACCCTCTCTTCGCATGCACGCCAGAAAACTTCGCCTACAGGACAAGGCCGCACAAGATCTGCTGGACAGGCTGCTCGTCGCTTCTTTCGATGACAGTCATGTGCATACCCCGGTCACCGGCGGCGTCGTCCCGGTTTGGCGTTACGGGCGCACGCCCTTGCTCATGCAGGTCATGCCCTTGCACCCGGATGCAGACAGCGGCCTGATGCCGGTTCCTGCCCACGTGGCTATCTATCTGGTGGATGGTGAACAGCAGTCGCAGATGGATCTTGGCAAACTCGCCTCCTTGCTGGATCTTACCCCGGCGGAAGCGCGTGTTGCGGCCCGGGTTGCGCAGGGCGAAAAGCCGGCGGATATTGCCGCTAGTGGCAATGTTTCACTGCACACGATACGTAGTCAGATAAAGAGCATCTTTATCAAGACCGATATCACCAGTCAGGCCCAGCTTACCAAGCTAGTCAGGGCTCTCCCTGTGCAACGACAGGTCCACCAGCCCCGCGTTCCTTTTCTGCTATCAAGTGTAGGCTGATTCTCTTTTTTTATTCCCTTTCAATAATGCAAAAAACGGTTTTACGGTGAGTGAATGCTTATCCCCAATTTGGGGGATGTGCGGCGCGAGTGGCTTGACTAGCCTAGTGCTACTGTTAAAAAAACCGGAGGGATAATGAAAACATTCCAGTATGGAGCCTTGGCGCTGGCCGTGACCTTGACGGCCTGTGGTGGTGGCGGATCATCGTCTGGCGGTAATGGCAGCACTGAGCCAGAGGCGCCTTCTAAAACGGGTGTATTCACGGATAGTGCGGTAGCGGGCATCCAGTACCAGACCCAGCCAGGCAACAAGAGTGGCAAGACCAATGCGTTTGGGGAATACGACTATGTCGAAGGGGACACCGTCACCTTCAGGATCGGTGATACTCAGTTGCCCGCCGTAACGGCGACCGGGCGCGTCACGCCAGCGGATATGGCTGATGGCAACGATGCGGATGTTGTCACCAATGTGCTGCGCTTGCTTCAGACCCTGGATGATGACGGCAATCCTGACAACGGCATTTCCATTAGCCAGCAAACCCTTGATGACTTTATTGGCAAGGAGGTGGAAGTTAATCAGCCTGCTGCCGCCTTTGAGACCGAGGCGCAAACGGCTATCGGCGAGACCCTGGTAACCGAAGAAGAGGCCGAGGCGCATTTCGCCGCCTCTCAGCAGGCGGATTTGCGCGGAAGCTGGCTGTTTAAAGACGATTTTGGCAGCAATGTATTGAGTTTCCTGGACGGTGGTCGCTATATCATTGCTCATTCGAATGCTGATGATGGTGATCAAGAGGCAGCGACTGCTGAATGGGGAACATACACTTGGGATCCCGTATCGGGCGACTTCTCCCTTACGGTGTCCGGCGAATCAGATGGTACTGGTGGGTTGTCTGATCTGTCAGGTGAGACTGTAACATTACAGTTAGTTGATAATCAGTTCATTCTTACTGTGTCTGAAGAGCTGGCTGATGATCAGTTTGTGGAAAACACGGTGACGTTTTCAGCGGTTGAAAGCTCGACGGACTCCCTTGTCGGGGCCTGGTACCTGGCAGAAGAGGGCGGCGCTTTCAATGTGCTAACCATTCTGGACAGTTCCCGCTACACCATCGCTCACAATGCCAATGAGGAATCCTATGAGGGAGACTCCCCGATAGCCGTTTCTTCCGAGTGGGGGACCTATTCGGTTAGCGGTGACGCTTTCAATATTACCAATGTTGAGGTTGAAACGGATGGTCCGGGTGGTCTGTATGATGCAGATTCCCCTAATGCACTTGAGTCCTATGAGACCCCTCCGTGGGGTGACCTGACTTTTACTCATGCAGTGGACGGAGCCTTTAGTTTCAGTCGTGTTGGTCGTTTCGCTGTGGAGCTGGAGGACCTTGACGGTAACGCCAGTACTGTTATTGTCGAGCGTGAGGAAGATGGCTTCTTGGAAGGGATGGAGATTGACTTCAGCATTGATCTGGTTGGCGAAGATGACAATGCCAATATTTCTCTCAACGCGGATGGCACGGGCACGATGACCTTCTCTCCCGGTACCGAGGACGAAGAATCAAGCACCATTGATGCGCCCTGGGAAGCCACAGAAAGCGGCACCTTGGTATTTATTGAAACCATGCCTGACCAATCCACCGGTAGCTGGAGAATTGCTCCCATCAAGAGCGGCGATTCTGATTCAGCGCTTGTTGATTTTCGTCATGTGGATGGTGGTACGGAGAGTTTTCTCGGGTTTTTCATGAGTGATGTGTCAAGCCCGATTAAAGAAAATGCGCCTGCCCAATAATGCCTAGCAAAAACTAAAGTAAAAAAGGGGGCGAGCAGTCCCCTTTTTTATATTTATTGGCAGGCCTTTTGTAAAAAGTCGTCATCGATAGACCGATCTCGAACTCTTTGGTAAGAGGTTAAGCATTGTCTATGGCACGACCATAACTAAAGGCTCTGAAGTCTTCTCACCAGCTCATCGGTAAATTCGCTGGTGCTGGCACGGCCGCCCAGATCCGGGGTGACGATTTCGCCTTCGCCTACCACCTGACGCACGGTGCGACGTAATTGTTTGGCCTTGTCATGCAGCTCGATGTAGTCGAGCATCAGGGCCCCGGCCAGCATGATGGCAGTTGGGTTGGCGATGCCCTGGCCGGCAATGTCCGGGGCGCTGCCGTGCACGGCTTCGAACAGGCCGCCATGCTCGCCGATGTTTGCGCCGGGAGCCACGCCGAGGCCGCCGATCAGGCCGGCACACAGATCGGAAAGGATATCGCCGAACAGGTTGGTGGTAACGATCACATCGAAGCGATGGGGGTTCATGGCCAGCTGCATGGCGCAGGCGTCCACGATCATTTCTTCATGCTCCAGCTGCGGATAGTCTTCGCGCACCTTGCGGGCCACGTCGAGGAACAGGCCGGAGGTGGACTTCATGATATTGGCCTTGTGCACCACAGTGACCTTCTTGCGGCCCTGTTTTACCGCCGTCTCGTAGGCAAAGCGCAGCAGACGCTCGGATTCCGTGCGGGTGATGCGGCTGCGTAGTTCGGCGGTTTCGCCATCGTCGCTGACCGTCTGGCCCAGGCCGGAATAAATACCCTCGATATTTTCCCGCACGGTCATGATGTCCACGTTGTCGTAACGGGATTTGACCCCGGGAATGGACAGGGCCGGGCGCACGTTGGCGAACAGGTCGAAGGTTTTGCGCAGGGTCACGTTCACGGACGTGAAACCACCGCCCACTGGCGTGGTGATGGGGCCTTTCAGGGCCAGGCGATTGCGGCGGAGTACGGCGAGGGTTTCTTCCGGTACCAGATCCAGTCCTTTGTCCAGCGCGGCCTGACCGGCAATGGCATATTCGAACTCGAGTCCGCAATCCAGGGCTTTCAGTACCCGTACCGTGGCATCGACGATGTCCGGTCCGATTCCGTCGCCGGGAATAACGGTTACGGTGTTCTTGTTCATGCTGCCTCCTGATTGCGGAAAGGGTGTTGCAGGAATCACATTGTGCCCGCTGCAGATGGCAAAATGAATGCCGACCAAGGTCGGAAGGGTTGCCGGCCGGGGCTCTGAAAGGGCGAAAAGTCCCTAGAAATGCGGCCCCGGGCCTTTCTCGGACAAGGTGTCAAAGGGATTGCGTAGTCGGCAGGCCTTGATGGACAGGCAGCCGCAGCCGATACACTCATTGAGCTGGTCGCGCAGCACGGTCAGATCATTGATGCGCTCGTCCAGATGCCCGCGCCATTTGGCCGACATGCGCTTCCAGTCACGGGCAGTGGGGCTGCGGCCATCGGGCAGTTCGTCCAGAGCCTCGGCAATTTCCACCAGCGGGATGCCGATGCGCTGGGCTACCTTGATGACGGCGACCCGGCGTAATACATCACGGTGATAGCGGCGCTGATTGCCGGCGCTACGTGAGCTCTGGATCAGGCCTTTCTTCTCATAGAAATGCAGGGCTGAAACAGCCACGCCGCTGCGTTCGGCGACCTCGCCCACGGTCAGGGCCTTGAAGATATCGTCTGTACAGGTCAGCGTCATGGGGATCCCTTGGACATGTTGGATGACCTTAATCTAACTTGAGGTTTTATGCTGCCAAATTCTGATCGTTGATGCCAGCGAGAGGGTGCCATTTCGGGCATAATGAGGCTCCTCGACGGGCCCAGTGAAGGAGAAAGTGGTGAGTGCTGTCATTTCCGTGAAAGACCTGAACAAGATCTATCAGGGAGGCTTTCAGGCCCTGAAGAACATCAATCTGGATATTCACGCCGGGGAGATTTTTGCCCTGCTGGGCCCCAATGGTGCCGGCAAGACCACCCTGATCAGCATCATCTGTGGCATCGTCAATCCTTCCAGTGGCACCGTGCTGGCGGACGGTTACGACATTGTTCGTGACTATCGGGAAGCGCGCACCGCCATCGGCCTGGTGCCCCAGGAGCTCTCCACGGATGCCTTCGAGACGGTCTGGGATACGGTGAGCTTCAGCCGTGGCCTGTTCGGCAAACCCCGCAATGATGCCCATATCGAAAAAGTGCTGAAGGTTCTGTCCCTGTGGGACAAGCGAGACAACAAGATCATGATGCTGTCCGGCGGTATGAAACGGCGAGTGATGATCGCCAAGGCCCTGTCCCACGAACCCAAGATCCTGTTTCTGGATGAGCCCACCGCCGGGGTGGACGTGGAACTGCGCCGGGAGATGTGGGAGATGGTGCGCCAGCTCCGCGAGCAGGGGGTTACCATCATTCTTACCACCCACTACATCGAGGAAGCCGAAGAAATGGCTGACCGGGTGGGTATTATCCGTGAAGGTAAAATCATTCTGGTGGATGACAAGGCCCGCCTGATGCAGAAGCTGGGCCGCAAGCAGCTCACCGTCCACCTGGCCGAGCCACTGCAAAGCCTGCCGGCCACCCTGGATGACGACGCCCTGGCGCTGTCGGAAGATGGCTACGGGCTGGTTTATACCTACGACGCCAACCAGGAAACCACCGGCATTGCCGAGTTGCTGCGGGCTCTGAATGCGGCCGGCATCGAGTTCAAGGATCTGCATTCCCGGCAAAGCTCACTGGAAGATATTTTTGTGGATCTGGTCCACAACGGCCAGCCTGCACCTGCAAACGCCAGCTCAGCTGGAGAGGTCTGATGAAATTGAACATGTACTCCATTCGCGCCATCTACAAATTTGAAATGGCGCGGACCTGGCGCACCCTGATGCAGAGCGTGGCGTCGCCGGTGATCTCCACCTCCCTGTATTTTGTGGTGTTCGGTTCTGCCATCGGTTCGCGCATGGTGGAAATCGACGGGGTCAGTTATGGGGCTTTCATTATTCCTGGCCTGATCATGCTGTCGCTGATGACGCAGAGCATCTCCAATGCCTCGTTCGGTATCTACATGCCCACGTTCTCCGGCACCATTTATGAAGTGTTGTCGGCACCGGTTTCCTATGTGGAAATCGTCGTCGGTTATGTTGGGGCAGCGGCCACCAAGTCCACCATTCTGGGAATACTGATCCTGATTACCGCCAGGCTGTTTGTGGACTACGAGGTGCAGCACCCGCTGATGATGATCAGCTTCCTGCTGCTCACTGCGATCACCTTCAGTCTGTTCGGTTTTATCATCGGTATCTGGGCAGATACCTTTGAGAAGTTGCAGATCATTCCGCTGATGATCATCACCCCGCTGACCTTCCTGGGTGGCAGCTTCTATTCCATCGGCATGCTGCCACCGTTCTGGCAAACCGTGACTCTCTTCAATCCCGTGGTTTACCTGATCAGTGGTTTCCGCTACAGCTTCTTCGGCAGCGCTGACGTACATATCGGTATCAGCATCGGCATGACCCTGTTCTTCCTGGCGATCTGTATCGCGCTGGTGTGGTGGATCTTTCGGACGGGATATCGGCTTAAGAGTTAACAGTAAATAGTTAAAAGCTTGAGGAATACTGTTCCTGGCTCCTGAAACGAAAGAGGCCGCGCCCATAAATTGGGCGCGGCCTCTTTGCTTACCTCTTTATTATTAATATCGCCAGGTTTCGGCAGTTGCGGTGGAACCCAGTGGTTCCGAAGCCGCTATCGGGTAGGTGTCAGTCGATCACGTTGAAGGTCATGCCGGCTTTTTCCTGTAGGCGCTTGAGCAGGGAGTCGCCGAGCAGGGACGCGGTGGTCCAGAAACCGCCGGGGGCATCCGCAGGCAGATCCTGCGCCAGACAGGCTGCCGCCTGGCCCAGCAGCTTGGCGGTGGAGCCGTAGCCCGGGTCCGCATCGCCGGTGACTTTCACGCGGATGCTGTCGTTGTTGTCGGTAACGCCGAAAAAGCGGATGTCATAGAAGCCGGCTTTCTGGGCTTCCGGGCTGGGGCCTTCGCCGGGTTGTGGCACCACGAACTTGTTCAGCAGCCAGCGGGTCGGTTTGATGGCAGCGGCGGCGAAGAACAGGCCGGTGCCGGTGCCGATACCCAGGGCCTTCATGCGCCCGCCCATGCCCGGTCCGGCCAGCATGGCTTCGTTGTAGGTGAAGTTGTCGCCGTAGGCCTTGCCGTTGAGTGCATTGGAGCGATGCACGATACGACTGTTGATGGCGTCCATCACGAAAGGCGCGGCCCAGGCATCGAAGTCTTCATCCTTACGCGGCATGCTGATGCTGTCCTGACGGGCATTGAAACCATGATTCGGCGGACACAGCAGATAGGGGTTGGCCAGTTTCTTGCGCAGGGCCGGGTCTCCTGCGGCTTCTTCGGCAATATTCATCATGCTCGCCACTGTGCCGCCGGAGACGCCGCCTTTAGCGACCTTTACGCGCATTTTTACGCGGGTGGCGGGCGCCTTGAAGCGGGCCTGGGCCTGCTGCTGTAGGAAGTAGGTGCCCATGTCCGAGGGAATGGAATCGAAGCCGCAGCAGTGCACGATGCGGGCGCCACTCTGTTTGGCCTGGTCTTCATATTCTTCCAGCATGGCGGCAATCCACTGCACTTCACCGGTCAGGTCGCAGTAATCGGTGCCGCTGGTTACACAGGCACGAATCATGGGTTCACCATAGAGCGCGTAAGGGCCCACGGTGGACACCACTACCCGGGTTTGGGCGCAGAGGCTGTCCAGGCTGGCGTCGTCGTTGGCATCGGCGGTGAGCAGTGGCAGCGCGCTGCCGGCCTGGCCCAGCTGGGCCTTTACCTGTTCCAGCTTGTCTTTGGATCGGCCTGCCGCCGCCCATTTCAGGTCGCCATCCACCCCATAAGTGTCAGTGAGGTACTGGCAGAGAATCTGGCCGACAAAACTGGTGGCGCCAAACACCACCACGTCAAACTGTGCATCACTCATGGGAACTCCTTGGAAATGAACGCAAAGCGAAATCGGAACGACTGTCCAATGATGGTCCTATCCTAAGGGATTGATAGGGGTAAACGTAACCGGGAAAAGGCTCAGTACCCCTACCCTTTGCCAAACAGCGGGTGTTCGCGACAAAAAAAGCCCCACCAAGGAGGGTGGGGCAAATGCCATACCCGGTGCAGACTACGTGGTCTGTTTGATCTGGTATTTACGAATCAGTGCATCGCGCCGTGCCGGATCAAAGTTGATGTTGGCGGCGTCATAACCGGCGTGTTCCAGCATGCGTCGGTCCATGACCTTGAACCACAGCGGCGGTATATAGCTGATCAGGAACATACCGAAGTAGCCGTTGGGGAGCGTCGGCAGGCCCTCGAAATGACGCAGGCTCTGGTAACGGCGTGCGGGGTGCGCGTGATGATCGGAATGACGCTGCAGGTGGAAGGACGCCCAGTTGGAGAACATATGGTTGCTGTTCCAGCTGTGGTGCGGCTGGGTGCGTTCATAGCGACCATTGGCATCCTTGTGGCGGAGAAGACCGTAGTGTTCCACGTAATTGGCGGAGGTCAGCTGCAGGTAGGACCACAAGGTAGCGGCGGCAATAATGGGCAGCATTTTCCAGCCAAACAGGGCGATGATGCTGCCCCAGATGATCAGGCTTAGCACACCCGGTTGCAGAATCTCATTGTCCAGGGACCACACGGATTTGCCTTCCTTGTGCAGCCGGGCTTTTTCCAGGTGCCAGGCCCGCTTCATGGTGCCGGGAATTTCCCGCAGGGCAAACTTCCAGATGGATTCTCCCAGACGAGAGGATGCCGGGTCTTCCGGGGTGGCCACATCACGATGGTGGCCCTTGTTGTGCTCAATGGGGAAGTGGCCGTAGCCCACCGGCGCCAGTACCAGCTTGGCTAGCCAGCGCTCGGTGCGCGTTTTCTTGTGGCCCAGCTCATGGCCCAGGTTGATACCGGCGGCACCGCAGATGGTGCCGGTGAGCAGTACCATGGCAATGATGCCATGTAGTGGAAGTGAGTGGGTGCCAACAAACCACATGCCGAACAGGTACGCGCTCAGCAGGATCGGCACCAGGGCATAGGTCATTCGCCGATAGAACAGGTCGGCTTCCAGCTGTGGCACCACCTCTTCCGGCGGGTTGCTGCGGTCCTGGCCAATCAGCATATCAAGCAGCGGAATAGCCAGATAATAGAATGCCAGTGGTAACCACAGCAGCCAGGGCTCTCCGGTTGCCATCACCAATAGCGGGCCGAGGAAAACGGTGCCCGGAACAAAGAGAGACACAATCCACAGGTGCCGCTTGCGATCGCGGTACTCGACGCCGGAAGGGCCGACAAATACGCCAGCTTGACTCATGGTATGACCTCATTGGTTATTGGTGGTATCTGAGTTTCTTCATAGTGTTCCGGAAAGACCGGGGCGAGCACCCCTAGAGGTGGCAAAAAATCGTCATAAAGTGACAGATTAAACAGGGCGTTTAGGGGTAGGCTAGGGACTCACTCACTGACAGAAGAGGATCCGATGGCGCTTGGGGAAATGGACCGGTTGAAGCCGGCCATTCATCCGACCTACAGCCGTGTGCTCTGCGCGCACCTGAAGCGGGAAGGCTTCAGCGATGGGGATATCTTTTCCGGTACCCGGCTGGCCTGGCAGGAATTGTTGAGTGAGCATCGCTATCTCAGCCTGGAACAGCTGTCGCGGTTGATCCGTCGGGCCTTGCGGTTGACTCAGGAACCCTGGATCGGTGTGAAGATTGGCGGCAATACGCCGGTGTCATCGCACGGCGCGCTGGGCTATGCGGTGGTCTCGGCGCCGGATATACGCACTCTGCTATCCGTGGTGGCCCGCTATGTGGGGGTGCGCCTGCAGCTGATCGAGCTAACCTTTGAAGAGCAGGATGGCTGGGGCCGGTTACAGCTGAAGGAACAAACGGACCTGGGCGACTGCCGGGAATTTTTGCTCGGCGCCCTGCTGGGCAGTTATTTCCAGATGACGGATGCGGTGTCCACCGGCCGCTCCCGTGGCGCCCGGGTCCACCTGCCTTTCGAGCGCCCGGCCTGGGCGGAGCACTATGAACGTTTGCTTGGCTGTCCGGTGGCGTTTGATGCGGAGTGCTTTCTGATTGAGGTGCCAGCAGAGCAACTGGCATCCCCTTGCCTGACCGCAGACCCGGCCATGCACCGCAATGCCATTCGTGATTGTGAACACCAGCTCAAACAACTGGAAAAAGGCGGGCCGTTCAGTCAGCAGGTCAGCCTGGTGCTACTGGATTGTCAGGGTGAGTTCCCTTCCCTGGAAATCATGGCGGAAAAATTTGCCATGTCGCCCCGCACCCTGATCCGCAAGTTGAAAGCGGAAGACACCCGTTATCAGCAATTGCTGGATGATGTGCGCAGTGAGTTGGCAGCCTGGTGGTTGACGGAAACCCAGTTGCCCATAGAGCGCATCGCCGAAAAGCTTGGCTACCAGGATACATCCAACTTCAGCCGAACCTTTCGACGCTGGTTTGGAATGCCCCCTCTCGCCATGCGCAAGGAGGGGGCGCTGTAAAAGACCCCGGCGTACACGGGGGGGATATTTAGGTTCGCCGGGGTTGTCCTCTCAGTGTTTCCTGAGGACAAAATCCACTTTTTCGCGCACCGCACAATCCGGGCACGGCCAGTCATTGGGGATTTGCAGCCAGCGGGTGCCCGGCGCAAAACCTTCCTTTTCTTCGCCGCGACTCTCGTCATACACATAGCCGCAATTGGGGCACTGGAACTGGTGTGGGGTGTCGATTTCCTGCTCCGCCTGATGGGCTTCCGCCACCGCGCCTTCCGCCACATCCGGTTCCGAGTCGGCGCTGTGATAGGTCGCCGCCGGCTGTTGCCATTTCTTCAGCAGCTTTTCCCGTTTGCCCGGCTGCAGGTTGGCCTGGGTCAGGTCACCCTTGTAGTGCTGGTATACCAGCGGGTCCATCTTCTGGTACCAGACAAAAGGAATGTAGGCCGGCATCAACATGGAGGCATAACCCGAGGGCAGTTGTGGGCTGTCATCAAAGTGGCGCAGCGCCTGGAAACGCCGGGTCGGGTTGGCGTGGTGATCAGAATGGCGCTGCAGTTGATAGAGGAACAGGTTGGTCACGATGTGGTTGCTGTTCCAGGAGTGTCTTGGTTCGCAACGCTCATAGCGGCCGTCGGCTTTCTTCTGGCGCAGCAGCCCGTAGTGTTCCGCGGTTTCAAGTAATAACTG
>NZ_DEXN01000026.1:0-43117 GCF_002364155.1 Alcanivorax sp. UBA3183 | reverse complement strand
CAGTTCGCCTTAGGCTCAGTGCACCCTGCGTCCTGGAATACGGCGGGTTTTTACGAATAGAAGAAGTCCTGGTCTGATGCTTCGCCATCACGGATTCAGGCCGGGATTCTTCTCCAGATTCAGCAAGAAATTCGCGATCAACCGGTTGGCCCAGCTTCGTGGCCGCAAGCCTTCAAAGTAGGCGCAGTGACTTCCCCTGCGGGTAATCACCAGCAGGGTGCGAGGCAGTTCGCGCACCAGCGATTCGTATTCGCGCACATTGCCGATCACACACACCGGATCGTCTTCCGCGTTCAGCACCAGCAAAGGGATGCTGATTCGCTTCATGACCATCATGGGATTGCTGGCTTCCAGAAAATCGGCGTGGCTATGGTAACCGGCCATTTCATGGAGGTTGGCATGGAACGCATGCAGGTCCGGGGCGCTGGCACAGGCGTCATAGCTTTGCAGTTTTCTGAATGCCTCGGCATTGGCGGTGACAAAGGTGCGCGCCAGTTTGCGGGCCATCATGCGGTTGTAGGGTTGCCGGGCACGGCGGAAGGCCACCTCAATGTTGTAGCCGGGGCAATAGGCCATGGCGCCGCGAAACGGGGCGCTTTCTCCTTCTTCACCCAGGTAGCGGACCAGTAGCCCGGAACCCGCCGAAATGCCAACGGCGTACAAAGGAGACTGCGGATAGCGTTGCTGGATGGCGGCGATCTGTTCGCGCAAGTCATCGGTGTCGCCCATGGTGTTGATGCGCGGTGCAGTCAATGGCAGATCGCCGTGGCCGCGCCGGGTGCAGACTACCACCCGCCAGCCCGTTTGCTGATGCAGATCCCTTACCAACTCGCGCATGCTTTTCGGTGAACCGGTAATGGTATGCAGGACCAGCAAGGTGGGGGTGTCGGTGGGGGTATCCAGGCCGACCCAATCCAGCGAGGTGGTGCCGCCGTCGCGCATGGTGAGAATATCGGTGTGGGAATAATCCAGTGCCGGAGAAAAGGCTTTTTTCAGCCCGAGCACTATCAGCTGCAGATGTGTATTGAACAGCCAGGGTGTGGGGAAAAACCGTTGCGACAGCTGCGGCAGTCGAGCCAGCATATTCCGGTTAAAGCCGGTATCGCGGTAGACAAGCTGCGGTTTGCGCGCGGCGGTTTTCAGGTAATACGCCACCGCAAGGCTGGCCAGCAGAACGACAATAAAGAGAGTCACGGGGCGGCGCTCCATGCGATGGGAAGTGACGGTGTCCAGGTTGCGGAATGGTCCATTCAGTGTATCCAGCCATGGCCATATCCGCTAATCACGGTCGAAGCGCCGCTCCCACATTGGATCAGGCGCTTGCGTCGTGAAAGGTGTCGCTATTTCAGAGTTTCCAGCATGGCCGCCATGCGGGTACGCACCACCTCAATGGCTTTGTAGGGACGGATCATCACCTTGAAGTCCAGAATTTTTCCGTCTGCGTCCCACTGGATCATGTCCACCCCGTTGACGGCGATGCCGTCCAGTTCCAGGGCGAACTCCAGCACCGAATGCTCGCCGTCATGCACTTCACGCACGTAACGGAAGCTGTCGTTCAGCAGTACGTGCAGGGCCGCGGTCAGATAGGCGGTGGTCAGTACCTTGCCGGCTTGCGGGGTATGTACCAGCGGAGAGTGGAACACGGCTTCGTCGGCAATCAGATCACTGAGTAATTGCGGATCGCGGGTTTTCACCACTGCGTGCCAGGCATCAATATTCGCCATGGGTTATCTCCTTCAGGCTGCATTCAGTGCGCGGCGGGCCTGCTCGTATTCGTCTGCCAGCCGGGCGATGGCGTCGCCGGCACCCTGGATAGCGTCCACTGCCCCGATGCCCTGGCCGCAGCCCCAGATATCTTTCCAGGCTTTCTTGTCGGAATCGCCGCCGGAACCGAAGTTCATCGCAGACGGGTCGCTTTCCGGCAGGTCGTTGGGGTCCATGCCCGCGTTGATGATGGAGGGTGCCAGGTAGTTACCATGCACTCCGGTGAACAGGTTGCTGTAGACGATATCGTCCGCACGACTGTCCACGATCATCTGCTTGTAGCCCTGGGCCGCATTGGCTTCTTCGGTGGCAATGAACATGGAGCCGATATAAGCCAGGTCGGCACCCATGGCCTGGGCGGCCAGCACGCTGCGACCATTGGCGATGGACCCGGACAGGGCCAGCGGGCCATCAAACCAGGTGCGCAGTTCCTGAATCAGGGCAAAGGGGGACTGGGTGCCGGCATGGCCACCGGCGCCAGCGGCGACCGCGATGAGGCCGTCGGCCCCTTTTTCGACGGCCTTGCGACCGAAGCGATCGTTGATCACATCGTGCATCACCAGGCCGCCCCAACCGTGCACTGCCTGGTTCACTTCCACGCGGGCGCCCAGTGAGGTGATCACCATCGGCACCTTGTACTTCTCACACAGCTCCAGATCTTTCTCCAGGCGGTCGTTGGAGCGATGCACGATCTGGTTGACCGCAAAGGGGGCCGCGGGTTGGTCAGGGTGATCCCGGTCCCAGGCGGCTAGCTCCTCGGTAATGCGGTGCAGCCACTCGTCCAGTTGCGATAAAGGACGGGCATTCAGGGAAGGGAAGGAGCCGATGATGCCGGCCTTGCACTGGGCCAGCACCAGATCCGGGTTGGAAATAATGAACAGGGGTGAGCCCATCACGGGCAGGCGCAGGCGGTCAGCAATGGAAGCGGGCAGGGACATGATGGGTCCTCCAATAATTGATTTACCCTGTAAAATTTACACTGTATAAGTTAAAGGTCAAGTCTTGCCGGCCCAGGCCGCTGAGCGAATCGGTCAATGCTCCAGGGTAGGGGGATTAACGCGCATACCCGCATACAAGGTGCGCATGATTTTCTCGCGCAGGGTGTCACCATCCATGCCGCGCAGGCCGCTGGCCAGCTCCAGCACCACGATGCCGTGCAGGGTGGCCCAGAACATATAGCCGATCAGCTGGGCGTCCCCTTCCAGCAGCCCGGCGTCAATCATTTCGCGCACGTAGGCCACCATGGTTTCCTGGGCACGGAGATTGGCCTGACGCAGCTCCGGGTAACGCTCTTCGTCGGGTTGGGTGAACGAGAAAATCAGCTGATAGGCCGCCGGGTAGGTCTTGGCAAAGGCCACATAGGCATCGCCCACCGCCCGGGCCTTGGCGCGGGCATCCGGGGCCTGCTGCACCGCCTTTTCCAGGTTGGCGGAAAAGCGGTGGAAGGCTTCTGCGCGCACGGTGGCAAGGATCTCGTCCTTGTCCTGGAAATAGCGGTAGGGAGTCATCGGGCTGACCCCGAGGGTGCTGGCGATCTGACGCATGGTCACATTCTGCGGCCCCCGCTCGATAAACAGCCGGGTGGCCACATCACAGACCTTGTCGCGGAAAGCGGCAATTTCTTCGTCGGTTTTGGGCTTCTTCGCCAAGCTGGAGCTCCGGGGCGGGGATTTGGGCTTACAGTGTAAACGAAGTCAGCCTTGCAGCCGAAACCGGCACATAAATTGAATGAGCCTGGTAACTCCGGAATGCGATATAAGGTGTCTCGTGCCTCTACCTCCCGATTTTATGCAGGCCCGCGTGGATGCGGTAAAGAACCGTCTGGATGTGCCGGTATGTAGTCTCTACCAGGCGGATGAGATCCGGGAAATTCTGGTGATAGTTGCCACCAGTGGCCTCAACCAGAAAGCGCGGGGCGCCACGCTGTCGTTCCAGCAGGGGCTTACCGGCAAGGTGGCCCGCAGTCGAGGGCCGGTGGTGGCCCGTGACATCAAGGCACACGATGAATATCACTATGTGCCCGGCTCCGGTGAGGAACGTTTTCAGAGCTATCTGGGTATTCCCCTGGAACAAGACGGTCGGCTTTACGGGGTGTTGGTGGTGCAGACGGAAGCGAAGAAGACTTTTTTCCTGAAGGATATCCGCGAGCTGCATAGTGCCGGCAAGGATCTGCTGGAGGCATTGAAACTGGCCGTCCGGCAGGCCTCCTGATGACGCCATTGTGATGATCCATGCGCCCTTTCCTTGGGCTGACTGTCCTCTGTGGTTATGATGCGATGGTCTTGGGAGGGGGTGGCTGTGAGTCGAATCTTGATTGTGGACGATGAACCACGCATCGCGGAGCCATTGATGTTTGCGCTGGAGCGCGAACATTTCGCGGTGGACCATGTGCTGCTTGGTCAGGAAGCGCTGGATTGTCTGGTCACTCAGGTCTTTGATCTGGTGGTGCTGGACGTGGGCCTGCCAGACCTGAACGGCTTCGAGGTGCTCAAGCAATTGCGGCAAACCAGCCAGGTACCGGTATTGTTTCTCACCGCCCGTCAGGATGAAGTGGATCGTATCCTCGGCCTGGAACTGGGCGGCGATGATTACGTGATCAAGCCTTTCAGCCCTCGCGAAGTGGTGGCACGTATCCGTGCCATCCTTAAGCGGCTTTCCCCGCGCGCCGATGATAGTTCTACCAGTCTGTGGCAACTGGATGAGGCCGCAGCGAGGATCCTGTTCCGGGGTGCTGCGCTGATGTTGACCCGTTCCGAATTTCGTATTCTTTCCGCCCTGCTGAAACACCCCGGGCAGGTATTCACCCGCGCGCAGTTACTGGATATCTGCGACAGCGATGAAGACAGCTTCGAGCGCAGTGTGGATACCCATATCAAGACCCTGCGCGCGAAATTACGGCCGCTGGACGGCGAGAGTCTTATCGCCACCCGTCGCGGTATCGGCTACTACCTTGAGAGTTAAAAACAGATGAAACTCGGGCAGCGCTTACTGGTGTTCTACTTCCTGATTCTCGGGCTGGTGGGCTGGTTCGTGCTGGATCTGGTGTTCGGCCAGGCCAAGCCGCTGGTGCGCCAGTCCGCCGAAGAAACCCTGGTGGACGCGGCCAACCTGCTGGCGGAAATCGTTGCTGAGGATGCGGATAACGGCGAGATCGTGATTACCCCGTCCCTGCGCCAGGCACTCAATCGTTATGCCGGCCGTACCCCGGATGCGGATATCTGGGGTCTGAAAAAAGATCGCATTCATACCCATATCTATATCACAGGCCCCACCGGTGTGGTGCTGTTCGACTCCAGAGGAAAAGATGAAGGCGAGGATTTTTCCCGCTGGAACGATGTGCACCTGACCCTGCAGGGGCGCTACGGAGCGCGCACCACCCGCACGGACCCTGAGGACCCATCCACCTCGGTGATGTATGTGGCCGCGCCGATCCGCGATGGCGGCAGCCTGGTCGGCGTGATCAGCCTGGGCAAACCGGGCCGGGCCATCGAGCCTTTTGTGCAGCAGGCAGAGCGTCATCTGATGCTGTATGGCGGTCTGGCCCTGTTCGGCTGTCTGGTGGTAGGTGTGCTGCTGGCCTGGTGGCTAAGCCGTCGGGTCAATCGCTTGCGCCGTTATGCGGAGGCGGTGGCCAACAACGAACGCCCGGCGCCGCCAGTGTTTCGGGGTAGCGATGAAATCCGTGATCTGGCGCATGCGGTTACCGCCATGCGGCGTCGCCTGGAAGAGCGGGCGCGATTGGAAGATAACGTGAGCCTGCTGACCCATGAAATGAAAAGCCCGCTGGCGGCCATTCGCGGTGCCGGGGAAATTCTCCACGATGAAATCAGCGACCCGTCACTGACGCGTTTCACCGATAACGTGATCCATGAAAGTCAGCGGCTTTGTGATCTACTCGATCGGTTGTTGGCCATGGCCAGGCTGGAAAAACTGGAAAGCCTGCCGGCCCGCAAGCGTCGCGTCAATATCGCCACGCTGGTGGAAGAGTGGCGGCGCAGCCGCTATGGGTTGTTAGCGGACAAACATCTGCACGTCAGTGTCAACGACGGCACTCTGCAAGCGGAAGAGGAAACGCTGACGTTAGCGTTGTTCAACCTGCTGGACAACGCCCTGCGTTTTGCCAATGCGGAAACCACACTCACAGTACACGTTGAAGGCAACGCCCTGACCGTGGAAAACATCGGCCCGGCCATCCCCGACTACGCCCTGGACCGCGTTACCGAACGCTTTTACTCCCTGCCCGCCCCAGGCCACGACAAAAGCTCCGGCCTGGGCCTGGCCATGGTGAACGAAATCGCCAGCCTGCACGGCGGCAGTCTGGCACTGGCCAACACCGACAACGGCGTCCGCTCCACCCTGACCATCCCCCAACAAGAGCACTAACCTCCTCTAGGGGCTTGCTTGCAAGCGAACCACTTTGATCGCAGAGAACACCCGATTCGTCTGCAAGTAGACTCCTACAGGGGATATTCGTAGGAGCGGCGCTTGAGCCGCGAACCGCGCTTGTGCGGAAATCGCCCGCAGGACGATCAGGCGCTTTTATCGCTCGACAGCTCTTCACAGAATAGACGGGCACCTGCTTGGCGCTTCCATTGCATTCTATTTGGCCCCTCAAGAGGGGCTCCTACGGCCAGGTCTGGATTTGATTCTCTTTGTGGCTCGCAGTTTGAAGCTTGTAGCTATCTTCCCCCACACAATCCCCACAAAACCCCCAAGCTGACTTCGCACACTGGCCTCTCCATATGAGGGAGAGGAACCATGCGACCCAACCTGTTATTGAAGATGCTCACCATTGCCGGCCTGCTCCTGGTGCTGGTGATCCCCCTGTTGATGATCCAGGACAAGGTTATCGACCGCAGCCAGGAAGCCTGGCAGGTAAAACAACAAATCGCCCGGCAGGTCAGTGGCGAGCAGCAGATCAGTGGCCCGGTGATTGTGACCCAGCGGGTTCGCAAACAACTGGTGGAGAAGGCGGACTGTCGTCGCGGCGACAGCTGTACCGTGGTGGAAAAACGCACCGTACTGGAAAGCCAGATTCCCGATGTGCTGAATGTGGATGGCCAGCTACAGACGCAGATGCGTTACCGGGGCATCTACGGAACGCCGGTCTATCGCAGCCTGTTACATCTGGAAGCGGTGTTTCCGGCCAATTGGCAGAAAATCAAACAGCCGGAGCAAGTCTTGGCGTCGCGGCCATCGTTGCTGGTGCTGCAGATCAGTGATCTGCGTGGTCTGGTGGAGCGTCCGCAAATTCTGGTTAACGATGTGCCTCTGCCGTTGGTGGAAACCGAACAGTTGCCGTCGGGGCTGGGCGCGAACGCGGTGGCAGTGCAATTGCCCGATGAACTGGCCGGTGCCTTTACCGTCAAGGTGCGCCTGAACCTGAACGGTACGGAATCCTTGGCTGCCTTGCCGCTGGCCAAGGAAACCCGCATCGGCTTGCGCGCAGACTGGCCGCATCCCAGCTTCGAAGGGCTGGTATTACCGGTAGAAAGAGAGATCAATGCGGACGGCTTCACCAGCCAGTGGCGCACCAACAGCCTGGCAGCGGCCAGTGCCATTCTCTGTGCCCGGGGTGACGGTGCCTGCGGTGATGCCAGTCAGGCACTCCGGGTAAGACTGGTGCAGCCGGTAACCGGTTTGCTGTCGAGCGAGCGGGCCTTGAAGTACAGCTACCTGATTGTCGGGCTGACGTTTGCTGCCTTTTTCCTGTTCGAAATATTGCGCCGCTACCCGTTACACGCCATGCAGTACCTGTTGGTGGGGCTGGCGCTGGCCATGTTCTATCTGTTGCTGGTGGCGTTAAGCGAGCATATTGATTTTGCCCTGGCCTACCTGGTGGCGGCGCTATCCTGCTGTGCCCTGATCGGCGTCTACCTGATGGCCGTACTGCGATCACCGAAAGCAGGCTGGATCTTTGCCATCAGTTTGCTGCTGGTGCAGGGCCTGATCTACGGCATCCTGATGGCGGAAGACTATGCCCTGTTACTCGGTGCCCTGTTGCTGTTTGCTGCCCTGACCCTGGTTATGGTTGTTACCCGAAACCTTGACTGGTATGCCTTTGCCGTCCCCGGCAAGGCCATGGCGAAAGCAAAAAGCGACCAGGATGATCGGCATGAGCAGTAGCCGCATTGCACGCTTACTGCGTGCCAGCCGACGTTTCCCCGCTATTCGTCGCGGCTTGCTGGAACGGGCTCTGCGCCTGTCCCAGCAGGCCTTGGCCAGTAATGTTGAGGACAGGGATGCGTTGTTGTGGCTGGGCCTTATCTGGTGGCAGCTGGGCGCACGCAGACGCGGCAGGGAAATGCTGAAAGCACTCAATCACTCTAAATGTTGTGGTTTGCATAGGCCTGTTGGGCCCTTTTGATAACGAGAAATCCATTAATCAACGCCGATCCAAAGGCAATCTTGTGAATATTGCGGTTTTTTTACAATTGGGTTGCTACTTAACGCGGACCAAGGGAGTCCATGAACGGGCTCAGGATGGCCTTGGTTCACTTATATTAATCAGGGAGAAAGTCATGAATAAGAAAATTTCAGTGTTTGCGATTGCCGCGCTTGCCGGTGCCATCAGCCAGACTGCCATGGCTGAAGTGCCTTCTTTCAATTACGTGCAGTTCGACTATGTTCTATCCGGTGACTCGGAAGTTAGCCGTGGAGGATTGTCGGACTCATTAGACCTTCAGCAGGGTTTTGGGCTGCAAGGCGGTTTTGAAGTGGGTGATTATGTCATGGTCCTGGGGCGGCATCTGTCGCTGGACTATGACGATGATCAGGGCGCCGGTCTTACCGGTGTTGAGAATACTGCGCTAAATGACATGACATTTATTGGCGTGGGCGCACATTTTCCGCTTGCCGATGTGGTGGATCTCTATGGCGCAGTAGGCTTTAGTCGCCCCACTCTGACAAGTTTTGCAGGCGAAGGGTTCGGCTTTGAAGTGGGTGCTCGGGCCAACTTTGATATGGTGACAGCATCCCTTTGGTACAATATGGGCGATACCGATACTGATGCTAGCGTGGGACCGGGTAGTGTTGATATTGATCCGGAATTGCTAGGTCTGGATGTGGCTATTGCATTTGCACCGGATGCGCCTGAACTGGTGCTGGGTTATGTGGATGCGAGTCACGAAGCCGAGGTTGGCAATACCAAGGTTGACGTGGATTACGATCACTTCTCCATTGGTGTAAGGAAATCCTTCTGATCATCCTGACCCGGGATCCGCTTTCGGATCCCGTTTTTCTTCTTACTCCAGGAAAAATACTTCTATCTTTATCATTCAACGGATAATTTTATTTCACCAGTTTAGTGATCGAGTGTCTTTTTGGTTTTAAAAAAGAGGCCGCGCTCCATCCAGGAACGCGGCCTCTTTGTTTTCAGTGCCAGCAGGGACCATTCCGCGAACTACTAACTCTTAACTGCCTGTCCCGTACGCCTGCAAAAACAAACTCACCACCTGTTCCGCATGGGGCTGAGCTTCGCTGGCAGTCATCGGCGGCTGATAGCCGATCATCACCCGCATGTGCTGGCAGCCCTGCAACAGGGCAAAGAAGTTTTCCGATGCCTGCTTGGGGTCACTGACGTCAAGCTGACCGGAGGCATTGGCGCTGCGGATCAGATTTTCCATGGCGGTGAGGGTGCGTAGCGGGCCCGCCTCGAAAAACAACCGGGACATTTCCGGGTCCTGGGTAGCCTGACTGTTCATCAGCCGTTGCAGCGCCACGACATCCGGGCTGTGGATCAGCTCGAGAAAAGCCAGGCCGATCTTGGTGAGGGTAGTGCGTAGAGGCTGGTTTTCGTCCAGCTCAAAGATCGGCACCGGCAGCATATTCTGGCATTTCGCTTCGATAGCCGCGGAAAATAACGTTTCCTTGTCGCTGAAATGGCTATAAACCGTCAGTTTGGAGACTTGGGCCTCCTTGGCCACCGCATCCATGCTTGTGCCGGCAAACCCCTGGGAAACAAAGAGTTTCTTGGCGGAATTCAGAATGGCAGCACGCTTGGCTGGATCCTTGGGGCGGCCACGGGCGGCAGGGGCTGAGGTGTCTGTCATCTCGGTCATATTTCAATACTGGACGGTTCAGTTTAATAAAATTACTATACCGGACAGTATAGCATACTGGAAAGGTCGCCGTCGGTGGCTTTCGAGGTATACACGGGTTAGCAAGGCTAGAGGGTAGCTGCCATGTTTCGTTCATTGTTGATATCGGGGCTGATTGTCGGAGCCGTGGGGGCTCTCGGCCTGCAGGGTTGCTCCGATGCAGAGTCAGGGAAAACCGAAGCGCCGCGTCCGGCGCTGGTGGTCCAGCCGCTGACCGCCGGGGCCAGTCAGGATGTTTTCCCCGGCGAAGTCCGCGCCCGCTACGAGCCGGAGCTGGGCTTTCGTATTGCCGGCAAGATCAGCCAGCGCAAGGTGGATGTGGGCGATCGCGTCAGCAAGGGCGATGTGCTGGCCACCCTCGATACCGATGATGTGAACCTGCAGCTGGATGCGGCCCGTGCCCGTTTTGCCTCCGCCCAGGCGGACCACAAGCTGGCCCGCACCGAGCTGGATCGCCATCAGGCGCTGCTGGAACGCCAGGTCATCAGCCGCTCCCAGTACGACGCGGTAGAGAGTCGTTTCGATGCAGCCCAGGCTCAGTTGCGCCAGGCCCGCGCCAACCTGAATGTGGCCCGCAACCAGACTGACTACGCCACCTTGCAAGCGCCCCAGGATGGGGTGATCGCCCAGCGCCGGGCGGAAGCCGGCCAGGTGGTCGCTGCCGGGCAGCCAGTGTTTGTGCTGGCGGTCGATGGAGACCGGGAAGTGCGTATCGACCTGCCGGAGCAGGACGTAGGTCGTTTCGTGATCGGCATGCCGGTGGCTATCGAGCTGTGGTCACGCAAGGGCAAGGTGTTCCCCGGCACCCTGCGGGAGCTGTCCCCGTCGGCGGACCCGCGTTCGCGGACCTTTGAAGCCCGGGTGGCCTTCGACAACGATGATGTGGGCGCAGACCTGGGCCAGTCGGCACGGGTGGTGGCAAGTGGTGTTGCCGGTAATGGCGTGCTCACCCTCCCCCTGCCGGCCGTCACTGCGGAAGGGGACCAGCGCTATGTGTGGGTGGTGAATCCCGATGACACCTCGCTGGTGAAAACCCCCGTGGAAACCGGCCCCTATAGCGCGGAAACCGTACCGGTACTGTCCGGCTTGTCGGCGGATGCCTGGGTGGTAGCGGCAGGCACCCATCTGTTGCGTGAAGGGCAAACGGTGATCCCCGTGGATCGCCAGAACCGACAGATCGAGCTGGCGAGTGCTGACTCGGCTGGCCCGGAAACGGATGTCGACGCCGAGACCGAGAGCGAATAGGGGAGTACCACCATGTCATTCAATCTCTCGGAATGGGCGCTGAAGAACCGCGCTCTGGTGCTCTACGCCATGCTTCTTCTCGGCGTCATGGGAGCGATCTCCTATGCCAGCCTGGGGCAGAGCGAAGACCCGCCGTTCACCTTCAAGCTGATGACCATCAATACCCAGTGGCCCGGCGCCAGCGCTGAAGAAGTCTCCCGGCAGATCACTGAGCGTATCGAAAAGAAGTTGATGGAAACCGGTGACTTCGAGCGCATCACGTCCTACTCCCGCCCGGGTGAGTCGCTGGTCATGTTTATGGCTCGTGACGAAATGCGCTCCAAGGAGATCAAGGACCTGTGGTACCAGGTGCGCAAGAAGGTGGGTGATATTCGCCATACCCTGCCCCAGGATGCGCGCGGGCCTTTCTTTAACGACGAATTCGGCACCACCTTCGGCAATATTTACGCCCTCACCGGCCCGGGTTTCGACTACGCCATCATGAAAGACTACGCCGACCGCCTGCAGCTGGCCCTGCAGCGGGTGGACGATGTGGGCAAGGTGGAGCTGGTCGGCCTGCAGGACGAAAAGATCTGGGTGGAAATTTCCAACACCAAGCTGGCGTCCCTGGGCATTCCCCTGGTCACCGTGCAGCAGGCGTTGCAGTCGCAGAATGCGGTGGCCGACGCGGGTTTCTTTGAAACCCCAAGCAGTCGGGTGCGCCTGCGGGTGTCTGGAGAATTCACCAGCGTGGAAGACATTCGTCACTTCCCCATCCAGGTGGACAACCGCACCATCAAACTGGGTGATATTGCCTCCGTTTATCGTGGTTTCAGCGATCCGCCCCAGCCGCGCATGCGATTCATGGGCGAGAATGCCATTGGTATTGCCGTGTCCATGAAAGAAGGCGGCGACATACTCGCCCTCGGCGAAAATCTGGACCAGGCTTTCCGGGAACTACAGCTATCGTTGCCGCTGGGTATGGAGCTTCGCAAGGTCTCCGACCAGCCGGCGGCGGTGGAAGCCGGCGTCGGTGAATTTGTTCAGGTACTGATAGAAGCGTTGGTGATCGTGCTGCTGGTGAGTTTTTTCTCGCTGGGGTGGCGTACCGGCATGGTAGTGGCCCTGTCCATCCCGCTGGTGTTGGCCATGACGTTCGTGTCGATGAAGTATTTCGACATCGGCCTGCACAAGATTTCTCTGGGCGCGTTGGTGTTGGCGCTGGGCCTGATGGTGGATGACGCCATCATCGCCGTGGAAATGATGGCGATTAAAATGGAGCAGGGCTTCAGCCGTATCAAGGCCGCTGGTTTTGCCTGGAAAAGTACCGCCTTTCCCATGCTCACCGGCACCCTGATTACCGCTGCCGGCTTTCTGCCTATTGCCACCGCACAATCCAGCACCGGGGAATACACCCGCTCGATTTTTCAGGTGGTGACCATTGCGCTGCTGGCTTCCTGGATTACGGCGGTGGTATTTGTGCCCTATCTGGGTGAGAAGCTGCTGCCGAACCTGGCGAAACGCGATGCCAGTGGCGACGTGCACGACCCTTATCAGAAACCCTTCTACCAGCGCTTTCGTAACGTGGTGGAGTGGTGCGTGCGCTACCGCAAAACCGTTATCGGTCTGACCGTGGGGATCTTCGTGTTTTCCCTACTGTTGTTCAGCCTGGTGCCCCAGCAATTCTTCCCGTCGTCCAGTCGGCTGGAACTGATGGTAGACATGAAGCTGGAGGAGGGTGCCTCGCTCACCGCCACCCAGGAGCAAGCCCTTCGTCTGGAAGCCATGCTTGCTGAGAATGAGTTGATAGAAAACTACGTGGGTTACATGGGCAGTGGTTCCCCCCGTTATTACCTGTCCCTGGACCAGAAACTGCCGGCGGCTTCGGTGGCCCAGTTCGTTATTCTGACGCGCAATATCGAGGAACGGGAACAGGTGATGGATTGGTTGGAAGAGATCCTTAACCGGGATTTCCCCATGGTCCGTACCCGTGTGGCGCGGCTGGAAAACGGCCCGCCGGTGGGCTATCCATTGCAGTTCCGGGTCTCCGGGGAGCACATTCCCCAGGTTCGTGAACTGGCCCGGCGGGTGGCAGAGCATGTGCGCGATAATCCTCACACCCAGAACGTGCATCTGGATTGGGAAGAGCCCAGCAAGGTGGTGCGCCTGAACGTGGACCAGAATCGTGCACGAACGCTGGGCATCACGACTGCAGAGCTCTCCACTGCCCTGCAGGCTTCCCTGTCGGGTGTGGCAGTGAGTCAGTACCGGGAAGATAACGAGCTGATCAATGTGGAAGTGCGCGGCGACAGCCACGAACGCCATGCCCTGGGACTGCTCGGCAACCTGGCGGTACAGACCGACAGCGGCCGCAGCGTACCGCTGAACCAGATTGCCACCCTGGAGTACGGTTTCGAGGAAGGCATTATCTGGCATCGCGACCGTCTCCCGACGGTGACCATTCTCGCCGACGTGAAGGACGATGCCCTGCCGGCCACCCTGGTCAGCCAGATCATGCCGCAACTGGAAGGGGTACGTGCCGATCTGCCACCGGGCTACCTGCTGGAAGTGGGCGGCACCGTGGAGGAATCCGCTCGCGGGCAGAAATCAGTGAATGCCGGTATGCCGTTATTCATCCTTGTGGTGATCACTTTGCTGATGCTGCAACTGCGCAGCATGCCGTTATCGCTAATGGTGTTTATCACCGCACCGCTGGGGTTGATCGGGGTGACCTTCTTCCTGCTGATTTTCCAGAAGCCGTTCGGTTTTGTGGCCATGCTCGGCACCATTGCGTTGGCTGGCATGATCATGCGCAATGCGGTGATTCTGGTGGACCAGATTGGCCAGGATATGGACCAGGGGCTCAGCACCTGGGATGCCATCATCGAATCCACCGTGCGCCGTTTCCGTCCCATCGTACTCACCGCCCTGACCGCTGTACTGGCCATGATCCCGCTGTCACGCAGCGTTTTCTTCGGCCCCATGGCGGTAGCCATCATGGGCGGCTTGATCGTGGCAACGGCATTGACCCTGCTGTTTCTGCCTGCACTCTATGCCGCCTGGTTCCGCGTCAAGGAAGAACACGCCCCCGCTACACACAACGAACGCTGATGAAATGCCGGTTATCACCGGCTTCCCCTTGCCCCGGTACTGCCGGGGCTTTTTTTTGGAAAAAACACTGCTGTAGGAGCGTTGCTCGCGGTGCCATATAAGACCAGGATCAAAAGCGTTTCCACCACAGAGGGCACAGAGTTCACAGAGGAAAGGCAGGTTTTTCTCTGTGAACTCTGTGCCTGTTTTTTCAGGTTTCGGGGTTATGCACTTCGCTCCCATCTTGGCGGTTGCTCCGCTCGCTCCTACATAAATCAGTGAGCGCGCGGCGATACCTCGATAGTCAGAGCCTCACTCCGAGCCTGATGCGACGCCCGTACACAGCGCAGGCTGAATAGTCCTTCCCGGTCAAATCGCCATGGCAAGGTTACCGTCGTGCCCGGCTCGCTCAGGCGGGTGTTGGGGTAATCCTTGCGCAGATCCGGCATCAACTTGTGGATCAGATCCTGGTCGCGAAGAGCTGTGTCATCTCCCAAAGCAAACAGGTGCCAATCATCACTGAGGTTTGTCAGGCGTAACCGCACACTGTGTTGATGCGGGATATCCAGGTGGGCTGGCGTCCAGGAATTGTAAAAACTCGCCGCCAGGATGGGTAAATCCACTGGCTTTCGCAGTGCCGTGCCTGCTGCCATGGGTATCTCGTCTGGCAGAAAGCCATGGGCCCCGCTACCCTGCGGTAAAGACAGCGTGCCGGCCAGCAGCACAACAATAGGATATTTCAGTCGGTCAGGCATGGCATCGTGTATGAAGTGGAGGGATCTCTGTGAGAACAAGAATACGTGTTTTGCTGATGGCTTGCCTGTGCGTGTGGGTAGCGTCTGCTAGTGCCGCACCACTCACTGTGGCGGTAAAGGCCTCGCCCCCATTCAGTTTTCAGAATGGTGATCGCTGGGATGGTGTCAGCGTCGAGCTGTGGGAACAGATCGCAGAGCAGGCCGGTTATGAATACCGCTTTCGCCCCTACAAGACAGTAGCCGACATGATCGAAGCGGTGGAACTGGGTCAGGCGGATGTGGCCATCGGTGCCATCAGCGTCACCGGCGACCGGGAGCGGCGGCTGGATTTCACCCAGCCCATGTATCGGGGCGGGCTCGGCATCGCCACCCGTACGGAAGCCAGTGGCTGGATGACCACCCTGCGCGGGCTGTTTTCCTGGAAATTCTTATCTGCTGTGCTGGCGCTCGGGCTGGTGTTGTTGCTGGTGGGATTTCTGGTGTGGTTGTTCGAACGCAAGAAAAACCCGGAACAGTTTGGCGGTTCCGCAGGCCAGGGCATTGGCAGTGGTTTCTGGTGGTCGGCGGTAACCATGACCACGGTAGGTTATGGCGACAAGGCACCGGTGAGTACAGCCGGGCGGGCTATCGGTCTGGTGTGGATGTTTGTCAGCATCATTACCATTTCCGGTTTTACGGCTGCCATTGCGTCCAGTGTTACGGTCAATCAGTTGCAGACCCGGGTAGCGGGTGCTGGCGACTTGCCCAGAGTGGAAACGGCCGTGGTGGACGCCACCAGCGGTGAGCAATGGCTGGTGGGTGAAGGGCTAAGCTACCGCAGCTATCCAAATCTGGAAAAGGCTATGCGTGCGGTAGTGCTCGGTGAAGTGGATGCTCTGGTCGCTGATGCCCCGGTGATGCGCTACATGCTGCGCGAGCGAGATACTTCCCAGGTGCTGGTGTTACCCAAACTGGTCCGAGAGGAAAGCTATGCGTTCGCAGTGGCCAATGGCAGCCAACTGCGTGAGCCCATCGACCAGGCCATGCTCGATATCCTGCCTTCCCAGGAATGGCGGTTGGTGCTGAACCGTTACCTTGGTGCCGACCAGTAGTCCTCCCCGTCTTCCCGAGCCTTCAGGCGTCGCTGTCATCCCGAAACAGCGGCGCCAGACTGGCCAGCTCCTCTTCCAGATTCCAGTGCATTTCCCGCGCGGTCACATGCAGCAGTATTAGTGCATTGATTGGCGCATCGGACTGGCGTTTACCGCGCAAACGTTTGGTAAAGCAGCGATTCAATTCATTGAGGGCCGCATAACGGGCGTTGAGATCGGCCAGTGAAGTGCCACTCTGCTGGCGCTGGCTCAAATGCTGTTGCAGCAGGTACAGGCTGGCAGTGCGTACCAGGGTTTCAGTTTCGGTGCTGAGTGGCAGATGGAATCGGGCCATGGGGCGCAGGAAGCGTGTGTGTGGACAGTCGCTGAGACCGCAAATCAGACCAAACAGAGAACTGAGTGCCCGTTGTAGAGTGCTGGTCTGATTGTACTGCCGCTGTGGAGTCTCTACCTGCACGGAAACCGGCTGAAAAGAGTCACCCAGCGCAGACTCCGGCAGCAGAAAAGCCAGGTTGAGCGCGATGGGGCAATAGCGATGTGTCTCTTTGTCCAGGGGGCAGTGGCTGCACTGCTGGTAAGTCAGTTCTGCCCAGGCAGGGGGCGTGAAACTGTACGGGATGGAAACGGTGTCATCGACAAGTTCGATGGCAATGCGTTGTTGCTCGCCTTCAGGAGTGGTGAGGGTGTACACATAATCAGGCTGCATGAACTTTTTCAGACTGTTTCAGTGGCAGCTTGATAAAGAAAGCCGTACCCGTACCTGGGTGGCTTTCCACGGTCATGGCGCCGCCATGATGGCGAATGATGTCATGACAAATCGACAGCCCCAGCCCGGTTCCCTTGCCGATGGGTTTGGTGGTGTAGAAAGGCTCGAAGATCTGCTCCAGCGTCTCGCTGGCTATGCCGGGCCCGTCATCGGCCACCTTCAAGGTGCACCACTGATCGTCATAGTCCGCGGTAATGGTGATGGTGCCTTTGCCCTCTATAGCCTGTGCCGCATTCACGAACAGGTTCATGAAAACCTGTGAAAGCTGGCTTTCCGAGCCAGGAATCAATGGCAGGGTTTCCAGGTTGGTATGGGTGACATTGATACGGTTTTTCAGCTCGTGCTTGGCCAGATTCAGCGACGTGGCGATGCAGGTGGCAATGTTGGTAGGTGAAAAGAATTCCGGCTGATTGTGAGAGAAGTTTTTCAAGTCGCGGATGATCTGCTTGATGCGCTCAATGCCCTCGCTGGTTTCATCAATCAGCGCGGGGTGGTCTTCCAGAATAAAGCGAAGTTTCTTGTGATCAATTTTCAGTTTGGTCTCAGCCTGAAGAAACTGCTCGAATTTCTCTTCGCTGATGCGTTTCTGCAGACCGCTGATCACTTTCGACATGGCATCCATATATTCCCGAGAGCGATTCAGGTTGGATGACAGCATGGCAATCGGGTTGTTGATTTCATGAGCAATGCCCGCAGAGATAGTGCCCAGGGATGCCATTTTTTCAGAGTGCAGTAGCATGGTTTCCACATGGCTTAGTTTCTGGTCCTTCTCCTTGACCTCCTGGATCAGCTGATTGTTCTCTGTCTTGATATCGGTAATGTTCGTGCCGAAGTAAATGTAGCCATCGTCCTCATCCGAAATATAGGAAAGCGGGAACAGGAACATGTTCATCCAGTAAAGGCTGCCATCCGCGCGCTGATTGCAGACCTCGCCATTCCAGACACCGTTCTCCGCATGCTTGCACTGCATGATGGGGAGGCAGCTGTCATGGCCTTGTGGATGATTGATGCTTTCGTTTTTGCTGACCAGATGGGAAAAGGTATGGCCGCTGAGTGACAGGAACTTGCCATTGGCAAACGTGATGGTGCCCTGGCTGTCTGTGGTCAGCACACAGTATTCATCAATGATACGTGCCAGAGGCCCAAGCAAACTTTTGTTGAGCTTGTATTCGTCCGCATTGACCTCGATCAGATGCATTTTGCGCCCGAAACGGTTGTCTGTCAGGGAGGCGAACTCGGACAGCTTGGCTTCCACATTGATGGAAGTGCGATAGGTTTTATAGAGAAAGAAGATAATGATAAGGAGAATGACAGTGGAGGAGACCAGGAACAGTCCTTGTGCCTCCATGCCGAAACCGATATCGGTTTTGTTCATGATGCTTTCCATGGAAAACGCCTTCCCGTATTTGGCTAGCCGTGATCAGCTTTCATAGCCAAGACTGCGCAGGGTTTTTTTCTGTTCGCGAACGGTTTCCGCCAGGATGCGATTTTCCAGAAGAATATCCCGGAACTTCAGTCCTTCACGAATATTGTCGAGTAGTTGTTCGTCATCCCAGGGTTTGGGAATAAAACGGAATGCGCCGGCCTTGTTGATAGCGGACATGACGGTTTCAATATCAATCACGCCAGTGAGCAGGATGCGGATGGTATCCGGCTGGATATCGCGCAGTTCCTGCAACAGCTCCAGGCCGTTGATCTCCGGCATCATGTAATCGGTAATGACCGCGTCAAAAACGGTAGTGCGTGCCCGACGTAAGGCTTCTCGTGGATCCTGGTAGGTTTCCACGTCCCAGTCGGTGTACGCGTTGATGGTGCGCTTCAGGGCCTTGAGGATGTAATCCTCATCATCGACAAGCATGACCTGATACATATCGCGATCCTCATCCTTGGCCTTGTGGGCGCAGTGCTAAATAATGCATTGGGGGAGGCTGCGCCGGGCCGTCATCTTTGACGATACTCGCCGGTGTCGGTGCTGACAATTGATGGCAGGCCGTGCTGTGTCCCAGTCATGCTGCCTGTTCTGCCGTTGGTCAGGGATGTCCCGATTTCGGAAAATCGTCGCTAGCGGACAGTGGTAATGGCCTTGGTCACCGAGCCGGTGGCAATCAGCCGCTCTTCGCCGCTGGCATTCACCGCCAGGGCTTCCGCGCGCATGGCTGCCAGGGTGCGGCCCAGTCGATCCAGCCGGGCGCGGATGACCACACTTTCGCCCTTCATGGCGGCACGCAGGACGCTGCTGTGCGTTTCGACGGTGACTGGCTGCTGATCTTCGGACAGCGACGGCACCACCGCAAAAAAACAGGCCACGTCCATCAGTGCATAGACAATGCCGCCGTGAAGGGCGCCCATGGGATTGGCAGTGAAATCGTTCACCGCAAAACGCACCTCGCTGCGGCCTTCGCCGGCGCTCAGCAATTCCAGCTCGCAGGCGCTATGCAGGGGGTGGGCAAGAACGGAATCATGGACTTCTTCCAGGCGGCTCATGGTCTCTCTCGTCAGGTAAAGGGGGCTATTACTCTGCCTCGTGCGATGCGGGCTGTGAATGACCGAATGAAACTAAATCCCTTGACCGGGGTCTTCACTAGTCGCAGAGTAGAACCCCCTTAACCCACGGCTGGCACCATGAAAGCACTGGTCTGGACATTGTTGCTGATCATCTGCACACACGTGCTGGTGCTTGATGCCATGCATCATGAGCACGATGCCGACGTGGCCATGGAGCAGCTCGACGCCGCTCCCGCTCAGCTGGATGTGCTCGATGCCGGTGGTGATCACTGCTGCCAGTGCCATGGTTTCATGGCCAGCGCGGATTGCGCCCCCGCACGGTTGCCCGCACCGCCGGCCCGGGTGCTGGCGCTGCGCCCTCCCTTGCCGGATGCCCCGGCTGACAATCCGTTCCGCCCTCCCATCGCCTGATCGTTTTCCCGACCCCGTGTCGCGCCTGAGCGCGACAGATTTCGGATAATCGATCAGGAGCTTTCCCATGGAAAGTCTGTCCGCAGTAGTGCGCCGTTGCGCACTGCTACTGCTGCTATGCGCCACCGGCGCGCAGGCAGAAACACCCCCCGGCCAGTGGGCCGGCTGGCTGCAGCAACAACTCAACCGCCTGCCCGCCAGTCGGGCCATCAATGCCGAGCAGGAGCGCTGGATGGCGGAAAACCGCGATGCGGCCCAGCCGCTCTATAACCCGGAACTGAACATCGGCTATGAAGACAGTGCCGACACCACCAGAACCGTGGGCCTCAGCCAGACCCTGGACTGGTCCGGCAAGGCCCGCGCCCGCCGCGATGCGGTAGTGGTACGCGACACCCTGGCACAACTGCGCGCCGATAAGGCCCGCGCCAGCCTGCTGGCCGACAGCCTCAATGCCCTGGTGGCATTCGATGCCGCCCGTACCCGCCTGGCGGCCACCCGACAACAGGAACAGCAGCTGTCTGCACTCAGCGAGCTGATACGCCGCCGCGAACAGGCCGGTGACCTGGGGCAGGTGGATGCACAGCTGGCCTGGCTATCGCTGGCCCAGGCCCAGCAGACCCTGGCGCAAGCGGAAAGTGACGCCACCGCTGCCGCCACCCGGCTGCGGCAGGTGTTGGCCAGTGCCCAGCCGGGCCAACCTCTACCGGCGGCTCGCCATTGGCAGGCGGTTGCCGTCAGTACCGATGCCTCACAACGCTTGCCGGCCAGCTTCGATCTGCGTCTGGCCCAGCAGCAGCTGGCGCTGGCCGAGCAGGACGCCACCGTGGCGGGCCGGCAGCGCCGGGCCGATCCCACCCTGGGTGTCAGTGTCGGCAAGGAAGGCGACGATAACCTGTGGGGCGTGGACATCAGCCTGCCCCTGAAACTGTTCAATACCGGCAAAGCCGGCTACCAGGCCGCCTTGGCCGACAGCGACGCCCGCCGTGCCCTGCTGGAGAAAACCCGCGCCGATATCGCCGCCCGCCTGGACGGTGCCCTGCGCGATTACCAGCAGCGTCGTGAGCGCTGGCAAACCTGGCAGCAACTGACCGGCGACACCCTGGCCCGCAGCGACGCACTGCTGGAAAGGGTCTGGCAACAAGGCGAGCTCACCACCCAGAACTACCTGCAGGCCCTTAACCAGCGTCTCGATACCCGCCTGTCCGGTATCGCCCTGCGCGAAGCCATGCAACAGGCTTGGGTCCGATGGCTCCGGGAAAGTGCCCAGCTCAACGACTGGCTGAATCAGCTGGCGAACTAATCCATCAGGTTACGACTGACCTTAACAATTGCTGTAGGAGCGCCACTTGAGGCGCGAATGGTTTCTGCGACAAGCGGTGCCAACTTCTTCGCGCCCTTAACGGCGCTCCTACAAAAAAATTGGAAATTTTATGAAAATCAAAATGAAACTTCAGAAAAAGCCATTGGCGATAGCGCTGCTGGCGACGTTATCTCTCCCCGCCTGGGGCGAAGAAAACCACGCCCATGCCCACAACGAAAGCAACGAAACACAGCAGCATGCCCAGCAACTGGCACCGGACGACAATGCCGGCCACGATAGCCATGACCACGGTGATGCCTCCGAAGATACCCATGAGGAAGAAACGGTCCTGGAGCTAACCACCGAACAGCAGAACATGCTGAACCTGCAGGTCATCACCCTGCAGCCGGAACCCAACGCCACCCGGACCCTGACCGTCCCGGCAGAAATTATCAGCAACCAGTATCGCACCTGGGTAGTACCGGTACGCATCGACTCCCAGGTGCAATCGCGCAGCGCTACCCTGGGTCAGCACATGGAAAAGGGCGAGCCCATCGCCACCCTGTTCAGCCCGGCCATGGCGCAATTGCAAAGTGATTTGCAGGTGGCCGCCGATGCCTGGCGGCGGGTCAACAATCTGGGCCGTCGCACCGTGGGCAACCAGCGTTACCTGGATGCCCGTGGCGACTATCAGGCCCTGCGCGCCCGCGCTAAAGGCTATGGCCTGGATAACGAAGCCATCGCTGCCATCGAAGCCGGCAAAAGCGAAAAGGGCGTCTACACTCTCACCGCCCCGGATGACGGCCTGGTGCTGGAAGATGCTTTTCAGCAAGGCCAGTGGCTCACCGCCGGCAGCGCCCTGGTGACCCTGGTGGATGAATCCGAACTGTGGGCAGAAGCGGCGCTGCCTCCCACGCCGGGTCTGCAGATCGCCACCGGCACCCCGGCGCGGGTCATTGTGGGTGACACCACCGTGGACGGCCAAGTGATCCAATCCGGCCACCGCCTGAACCCGGTCACCCGCACCCTGTCCGTACGCGTGGCCATCCCCAATGCCGGCCACCTGTTGCACCCGGGCATGTTCGCCGATGTGGCGTTGTCGTTGGCTGCTCCCAACAATGCGCTCACCGTGCCCGAAGAGGCGCTCACTCGAAGCGCCGATGGCGACTGGCAACTGTTCGTGGAAGAAGAGCCGGGTTACTACAAACCCGTGGAAATCCAACTCAACGGCCAACTGGAAAACCGCCGCATCGTCACTGGCATGAAACCGGGCACACGCGTGGTCACCCGTGGTGCCTTTTTCCTGGCCAGTGAAATGGCCAAGTCCGGTTTCGATATTCACAATCACTGAGGATCACCGTCATGTTTAATCGACTTGTCGATTGGGCGGTGAACAACCGCCTCATTGTCTTGCTACTACTGATCATCACCATCGGCGTGATCGGCTGGCAACTCCCCAACCTGAAACTGGATGCCTTCCCGGACGTGACCAACGTCCAGGTACAGGTGAACACCGAAGCCGAAGGCCTGGCTGCGGAAGAAGTGGAGCAACTGATCACCTATCCCATCGAGGCGGTCATGTACGCGTTGCCCCAGGTGGCCGAGGTGCGCTCCATCTCCAAGACCGGCCTGTCCATCGTTACCGTGGTGTTCGAGGAAGGCACGGATATCTACTTCGCCCGCCAGCTGGTGTTCGAACGCTTGCAGGCGGCACGGGAAGATATCCCCGACGGCGTCGGTACCCCGGAAATGGGCCCCAACACTTCCGGCCTGGGCCAAGTGTATCAATACCTGCTCACCGCCGAGCCGGGCTCCAATGTGGACGCCATGCAACTGCGCAGCCTCAACGACTGGGTGGTGAAACTGCTGCTGATGCCGGTGGGCGGCGTCACCGATGTACTCAGCTATGGCGGTGAAGTGCGCCAGTATCAGGTCAACGTTAACCCCACCCGTTTGCTGGCCTACGACTTGTCACTGCAACAGGTCATGGACGCCATCGCCGCCAACAACCGCAACGCCGGTGGCTGGTATCTGGATCGCGGCGCCGAGCAATTGGTAATTCGTGGCATGGGCTGGGTCGGCAGCGGCGAGCAAGGGCTCGGCGACATTGCCGCCATTCCCCTCAAGGAAGTGGACGGCACCCAAGTACGCGTCAGCGATGTGGCAGAAGTGGAGTTCGGCGGCGAGATTCGTCAGGGCGCCCTTACCATGACCCGCCGCAATGCCAACGGCGAACCGGAAGCCCTGGGCGAAGTGGTGGCCGGCATCGTGCTCAAGCGCATGGGCGCCAATACCAAGGCCACCATCGATGGCATCAAGGCCCGCGAAGCGCGCATCCAGAAGGCCCTGCCGGACGGTGTGCAGTTCGAGGTGTTCTACGACCAGGCGGATCTGGTGGAAAAAGCGGTGAGCACCGTGGTCACCGCCTTGCTGCTGGCCTTCGTGTTTATCGTCATCGTGCTGGCCCTGTTCCTGATGAACATCCGCGCCACCGCGTTGGTGCTGCTGTCCATTCCGCTTTCCATTGGCCTGGCCTTGTTGGCGATGGCCAGCCTGGGCATGTCCGCCAACCTGATGTCACTGGGTGGTCTGGCCGTGGCCATCGGCATGCTGGTGGATGGCTCCGTGGTGATGGTCGAAAACATCTTCAAACACCTGAGCCGCAAAGAGGGCAGTCACGACTCACAGGGTGGCATCGCCCTGAGGGTAAAAGACGCCGCCCAGGAAGTGGCGCGCCCGGTGTTCTTTGCCGCCAGTATTATTCTGGTGGTGTTCCTGCCCCTGTTCTCCTTCGAGGGGGTGGAAGCCAAGATGTTCGTGCCCATGGCCATCAGCATCATGCTAGCCATGGCCGCCGCCGTACTGGTGGCGCTGATCGTGGTGCCGGCACTGGCCGGGTTTCTGTTCCGCAATGGCGTGGAAGAAAAGCCCAACAAGCTGATGCACTGGCTGGAAGCCCGCTATCGCACCCTGCTGGGCAAAGCCATGCAGGCCCGCCAGGTGGTGGTCGGTGGAGCGGTGGGTTTGTTTGCCCTGGCGCTGGCTACCACGCCGTTTATTGGCACTGAATTCGTGCCCGTACTGGAAGAGGGGACGTTGGCGTTACGTGTGACGCTGGCGCCGTCCTCCAGTCTCGATACTGCGTTGGACGTGGGGAAAAAATTGGAGAAGGAAATCATGACCTTCCCGGAAGTCACCTACGCGCTCAGCCGGGTAGGGCGCGCCGAAATCGGTGGCGACCCGGAGCCGGTGAGCAACGTGGAAATCTATATCGGCCTCAAGCCTGTCAGCGAATGGGAAAGCGCCAGCAATCGTCTTGAGCTACAGGAAAAGATTCAGCAGAAACTGGAAAAACACCCCGGCCTGCTGCTCAACTTTTCCCAGCCCATCGCCATGCGCGTGGACGAACTGCTCTCCGGCGTAAAGGCCCAGCTCGCCATCAAGCTGTTCGGACCGGATCTCGATGTGCTGCAGGAAAAAGGCGAAGCCATCACCCAGGCCGTGAAAGCCGTGGACGGTGCCACCGACGTGCAACTGGAACAGATCGCCGGGGAAGCCCAGCTGGTGGTCACCCCGGACCGCAACGCCCTTAGCCGTTATGGCCTCAGCGTCAATCAGATCATGGATCTGGTCAGCAATGGTCTCGGTGGCGGCAGCGCCGGGCAGGTGATCAACGGCAACGAGCGCTACGATATCTACGTGCGCCTGGAGCAAAACGCCCGCAAGGACGCCGAAGCCATCCGCAACCTTCGCCTCAAGGCGGCAGACGGTGCCTGGGTGCGGCTGATGGATGTGGCAGAGGTATCCCTGGTCTCCGGCCCGCCCCAGATCAGCCGCGACGACGTGCAACGCCGCGTGGTTATCCAGGCCAACGTGGCCGGCCGCGACATGGGCTCCGTAGTCGCCGACATCCAGCAGGCCATCGACAACGACGTCGACCTGCCCGCCGGCTACAGCGTGGACATCGGCGGCCAGTACGAAAACCAGCAGCGTGCCCAGCAACGCCTTGCCATGGTGGTCCCCGTCGCCGTGGGCCTGATCGCCCTGTTGCTCTACTTCGCCTTCGGCTCCGTAGCCCAGGCGGCTCTCATTCTGGTCAACGTTCCCCTGGCACTCATCGGCGGCATCCTCGCCCTGGCCCTCAGCGGCCAGTACCTGTCCGTCCCGAGCTCCGTGGGCTTTATCACCCTGTTCGGGGTGGCGGTGCTCAATGGGGTGGTCATGGTGGAAGCCATCAATCATCGCCTGCGCGAAGGCAAAGCCCTGGAGGCGGCGATCTTCGAAGGGGCGGTATCACGCCTGCGACCGGTACTGATGACGGCGCTGACTTCCATGCTGGGGCTGATTCCCATGTTGCTGGCGACTGGCGTGGGCAGTGAGGTGCAGCGGCCACTGGCGGTGGTGATTGTGGGTGGGCTGGTATCGGCCACGGCGTTGACGTTGTTGGTGTTGCCTAGTCTTTATGGGGTGTTTTCGAAGGAGAAGGTAGCAGGGTTACAGCGATAATCTTATATCCCCGGCCTTCCAGGTCGGGGGTAGCGTCCCGTTTTTCATCAGCGCACAACTTGAATTTGTAAGATATGGCTTACAGAACTTTGTAAGTTGCTGAGACAAGGTTAGTTTTAGCAAAAGCGGATGCAAGAAAAGTCCGAGTAAAAATTCCCGTTCAACACGCAAGTGCAAGAAAAATCTGTTGAGAGCGATTCGTAATTTTGCGGTAAGCTGCTGATCGGTAGCCAGTTTGCTGTGATCCTTCGGGTGGGGTAGGTCTGGGATATACAGCGAAGTGATATATCGCATCTGCAATTTAATACGCTGTTAGCAGCCGGCCAGAAGGATGGTATGGATATAACAGAAGAAAATTATCAAGAAGCGTACGACGCAATAAGAGACATCCTATTTATGTATGTCGACATGGTTGAGTCATATAGAGGTTTTGGGCATAACATTCAGAGAGGCAGGTTTTCGCCTCTTGATTTTGTTGATGCACCAATTTATGAGCCAGAGGGTTATACGTTTGCAATAGATATTCATCTTTTACAATCTGGTTCTGCCATATCATTACTTTGCGAGCTGTCTGATGCTTGGGATGAATATCAAACGTGGAATGTTAAAGGCTGGCCATTGATACATGAAATCAAAAAGGCTAACGCTTCAGGTCGATTTTCACATCTTCCCGAGATACAAGAAGCAATAAATATGGCCTTTGGCGATGACGAAGATGTATTTAGAGATCAGTTGGTGAAAGTATACAAAAGCTATGTTTGCGCGTATTTTAATAAGTTGTCGAAAAGCTGCTAACAAACGCATGCACAGGACCCCAGCTACGTTCCGCCGGTTGCGATTCGCTACGCTCATTATATCGCAACCGGCTCCACTACGCTGGGGCCTGTGAAGCAGAAAATAGAGGACACCCATAAATTGGAAGATCTCCTACGCTGAGTATGGCCGATGTCTGATACGTGACTGTTTTTAAGGTCAGTATATTGAGGTCATGGATAAGCAAGGAGGCGCTCCATGACCCGTGCTAGATATACCCAGGTTTCTCTAGACTCCACTCCCTACTATCACTGCATCTGCCGCTGTGTTCGGCGAGCCTTTCTGTGTGGTCAGGACCACTATTCCGGTCAGGATTACGAGCATCGCCGCCAATGGGTGGTGGATCGTCTTGCGGTGCTGGGCGAGGTGTTTGCCATTGATCTCTGTGCCTATGCGGTCATGTCCAATCACTATCACGTTGTTGTTCGACTCAATCAGAAGCAGGCGCAGGCCTGGTCAGATACTGAAGTCGCTGAGCGATGGATGCGGTTATTCAGTGGGCCACTGATTGTGAGGCGCTGGCTAAGCGGGCAAACACAGGAAGGTGAGGCATTGAAGGCACTTGAGATCGTCGGCCAATGGCGGGAGCGGCTTTATGATCTTGGCTGGTTCATGAAATGTCTCAATGAATATCTTGCCCGGCGGGCGAACGAAGAGGATTGTTGTAAGGGCCGCTTCTGGGAAGGTCGTTATAAGTGCCAGGCGTTACTGGATGAAAAGGCGCTATTGCAGTGTATGGCCTATGTGGACCTCAATCCTGTTCGGGCGGATATGGCCGGTACTCGTGAAACTCCGGATTATACTTCGGTGAAACAACGAGCTAGCGAGGTCAGGGATCGCCAGGCAACGAAGAAAATGCCTCGTCTTCTCCCGATGGTAAATAGTGAGACAGTGGAAATTGAAGACGATGATACGGTTTGCCGTTTTCGGCTGATGGACTATCTGGAGCTCGTGGACAGTACGGGAAGGGCGGTGCGTGTAGACAAGCGTGGTGCAATCTCGGAGCGGGCCGCAGGGATTCTGGATCGCCTTGGTATTGATGAAAGGGCCTGGCTGCGGCATATGCAGCCGCGCAAGCAGAGACTGCCTGTTGCGGTCGGCAGCCTGGAAAGATTGAAAGCCTATGCCGCCTCGACAGGCCGTAAATGGGTGTCGGGACAAAACCTAATCGCATGCTGATTGATGAGGATTTCTTTTGATTAAATTTATGCGTGTCCCGAATTAGAATGGCATGCAGTACCGGCTTTGATGGTCACAGGTGCCGAAGGGTGTGGTTATGCATTTATAAGTGCCCCACTTTCACATAAATCAACGCCCCGTCTTCTCTGGTAAACGGCGCGTGCTGACTCAGGTGGGGGCTACGAAGCCAGCTTCCTGTTGGGTAGGAACCATGCTCGTCATAAAAGGTACCTTCCAATACAAAAATCTCTTCCCCGCCCCAATGCTGGTGCGGTTGGAATTGGGTATGGGGCGCCCATTTCACTAACCCCACGTGCTCACCTTTGAAATCGTGCAGGGGCATCACCGTCAGTCCCTCGACGAGTCCCGGTCGCCAGGCAGTGTTCAAGGTGTCGATCACTTTTGGCTCGGTGTCGTCCTGATCAAATTGATGCAGCTTCACCAGTATCGTTGCGCCTTCCTTGCCGATGCGAGGCGTGTGAGTGGTGCCAATAGGGTTGCGCACGTAGGTGCCCGCTGGGTAGTCCTGATGTTCATCCGAGAACACCCCCTCTAACACCAGAAACTCTTCACCGCCATCATGGGTGTGAGAAGAGAACGCACTATGCGGGGCATAACATACGATGGAGGTCGCCCGTGCCACCTCATCGCCGACCCGGTCCAGCATCATGCGCTCAACGCCGGGCATGGGTGAGGTGACCCATCGGTAATCCGTGGGACGAATGACCACGCGTTGATCGAAATTTGCATTGAGTAAGGTGGCCATGGTGCGCTCTTTTAAAAATATTGAGGGTGCTAGTGTCTGCCGGGATAAGCGTCGCGGTCAACGCTTCCAGGAATGGCTGAGGGCCGATCTTTTTTGGGGGGATAGACAAAACGTGCCGGTGCATCGTTTGGTTTGACAGACGATAAAGGTGGCTGTGTCTCGATAACGCAGCGGAGCCTTGTCCAATTGCGGGGTGCGGCGCAGTAGGTGATACTCATTAATTGGAAAATTTCCAACATCGTTGTGAACGGTTTGTGAATGTGCCGCACGGTGCCGGCCAAGGAAGGCTTGCCTCGGGCAGGATGAGCTGCCAAGGAACTTTGCGGCTTGTTACTTGACTGAAAAGATATGGCAAACTTGCTGGCCGTGCCGTTGAATGCTGGTCGGTACAGCCTCCTTGTTTTCAACCCCGAAGAGGAAAAACATGCGTATTGTTCTCGTTTCATCATTGCTTGCCCTGAGCGCCGCTGCCGTTGCGGGTCCTGAGTGCCAGGAGAAAGATCGTACAAAATGGATGGATAAGGATGCTTTCGAGCAGAAGCTGGTTGACGATGGCTACAAGGTCAAGGTGTTCAAGATCACTGATGGCGATTGTTACGAGCTGTATGGCTGGAATGAGGAAGGCAAGAAAGTTGAGATTTACTATGATCCAGTCACCGGCGAAACACTGAAGACCGAGATCAAGGACTGATTCAAATGGCTACTGTTCAGGTCTGGGATCCGCTGATCCGGATTTTTCACTGGACGGTTGCTGTTGTCTTTGTCGCCAACTATTTTTTCAATGAAAAAGGTGGCGATCTCCACATTATTCTGGGTTATACCGCAGCGGGAATGTTGGTGCTGCGGTTTTTCTGGGGGTTTGTGAGCCATGGTGCTGCACGCTGGTCTGATTTCTTCCCTACACCGTCACGGCTGGTTGCACACTGGAGCAGCTTGATGCGTGGCGATGGTTACCGTCGGCTAGGGCATACACCACTTGGTGCCGTGGTGATGATCCTCATGATGTCGTGTCTGGCAGGACTCGCCGCTACCGGATATATGATGGAAGAAACCGACATGTTCTGGGGGGTTGAATGGGTGAAAGACCTGCACTGGGGCTTCGCTACGACATTGCTGGGGTTGGTTGTTCTCCACATCCTGGGGGCGTTGTATGAAAGCTATCGCCTCAAGGAAAACCTTCCCTTGTCCATGATTACCGGGCGCCGTCGCCGCTAATACGCATTAGCCGGATTTTACGTGGCGACTTGATTGATGCGTTCCCCCGCTTGGGTAGCCCTGAGCAGCATGCCAAACTATAAACATTAATCGGCAGTACACACACACTGGCAGTAGAGCGAAAATGATTAACACCAAGATATACAAGGCAGTTTATGGGCTGGCTGAACAGCTGATGGAGGCTGATAGAAAAGGCAATAAAGGCGAGTTTGATTCTCTTTATGCGCAGCTACAGGCCATTTGTACCGAGAATGAAAACACCGACAAGGACCACCCGGAGCAATGGGAGACCCTGGCTGACTTTACCGAAGATCTGGAAGAGGCACTGAAGGGCTACGAAAAAGCCCTGGCGAAGGCCGAGAAGATCAACTCCAAAGACCACCTCTCATCTATCGCATTCTCCATGGCGAAATTGCATGTTGATCTAGGCCAAACCGATGCGGCAATCAGGAAGCTGGAAGAAGCAAAAGTCAGCGCTAACAAGATTGAGGACAAAGAACTCAAAGCGGAAATTGATGAGTTGCTGGAAGGCCTACTAGGTAGCTAGAGTCAGCAGGCGAATAAGGGGCCCCGGCAATGACTGAATTTATGCGTGCCCCTCTGCTTTGAGAAACAAGGCAGGACATGGATGGCGTCGTCTGCCCACCCATTTCGCCAGATATGAAAGGCCCGGCTTGCCGCATGCCTAACGCACGATGAAAACCGATATATCGCTGTGTTTGACGATGTTTGCGCCATTGGAACGAAGAATGTGAAGTTTGTCGGCAATGCCCGGGGTGTGCGAAGCCATGATAACCAGGTCAGCGCCCGTGTCCTTGATGGCTTCCAAGAGCCGGTCATCCAGTTCCACGGCGGTGTCAGGTGTCGATATGACCTTGCTGTCGGTGTCGATGCCGTGGGCCAGACCTTGTTCCTTGGCAAAGGCACTGAGCTTCTCCGCCAGCTCTTCCGGGCTGTGCGCTGCAGAAGACGGGGCGCTGCTGGTCACGCTGACGTAGCACAGCGTAGAGCTATAGTGTTTGGCAATGTCGATAGCTGTGCTGAGAGTCTTCGGCATTTTGTCGGTGTGTGCCAGGTCGATGGGAACGAGTATCTTCCGGTACATGGCATTTCTCCTTATTCCGAGTCAGTGATTGCATCACTAGATTTCACATTGAAAAGGGTGGCATAGATCAGCGGATGTTGCCAAAAAGATGGGCCGGTCGTTGATCCAGGGCAATAGATCAGGTAGAAATAATAAAAATCAGCGATAGCAGATTTGATGAATGAAATGCCCGTTTTATCGTTTTAAATTGTCCGTTTTAAAACGGCGATCGTTCCTGGCATATCACCAGAAATAAAATATTCCGCCTATCGCGACGGAGGTAAGCGACCGTTCATTAATGATAGGGCTATCGGAAATTCCCTCTCCAAGATAATCCTCTTTGACGACAGCAAGAAAGTGCCAGTGTTTTCCCGGCGTCCAGATAGCGGTCAAGGCGGCCTGATAATTGAGTGAGCTATGTTCACCATAGGCGGGTCGGCCGGGCGCAGTTTCATCGGCGTCCACCCCGTAGAAATGCTCGACTAATCGACCGTCCTGCCAAACCAGTCCCAGAGATGGCGCGATGGTGAAATCTCCCCAGTTAACCCCGCGGCTGACAGTAATGCTCGTTTCCAGGCCGTCGCTCTCATTGCCTATATCTTTCAATAGGTTGGCAGATATTTGATACATGGAATGCTGATAGTCATAAGACAGCCCGGCAAAGACGGTGCGGTGTGTTGTCTCTATGCCGTTAAGTTCACCATTGTCAGCAAAGCCTGAGGTGACTTCATAGAAGCGAGGCGTGACGACCAGCCCCAATACGCTATTGTCTTTTTTAAAGAGATCCAGGCCGACATCAAGGCCTTCCAGGCTGAAGCGTTTATAGCGGATGGAAAAATAGGGGAGCCCTTCGTTTTGTTTATCGACACCGACAAAAGGCCGTTCGGTGATTGACGTTGTGGCGCCGATACCGAAGTGGCTGGTGTCATCCAGGGGAGCCCGAGAAAGCGGCGTGTTGATAGCGGTCGGGGCTGCCACGGCCAGTGAAGAGGAAAGAAAAAGAAGGCTGGCGGCGACGTTACGAATACATGCCGAAGAGTATTTGTTGGCAAACATGGAGTCTCCGTAGACTTTAATGAATTGTGGTTTTTGACGGCAGGAGACTGCCCGCGGCTTGTACGGGCCTGGGGTCGCTGCTCTGGCTTATCCAGGCCACCAGCCCGGTGCGTTGTTGTCCGTTGTCGGGTGGAGAAGGTAGCGTGAGGGTCACGGTAGAAGACGGCATGGGTTGGTTTTTCCACTGCAAAACAACGAAATCGTGCTGTAAGGTTTTGCCGCGGTTCTCTCCACGTTGTATTGAGGACTCCAGGCCGAGGCCGATCCATGCGGTATTGAGCCGTGCGCTATCGGGAAGCTTGCCCTCGAACGTGGCCTGCAATGTCGGGTGTTGGTAGGTAACCGAAAGAACACCAACCTTTTTCCGTGATAGGGAACCCCGCCAGTTACGATCACGTTGAAAAAAGCCGCGCCACTCATTGCCGTTGATGAAAAAACCAGGGGTGTATACGCGATTTGAGTCGTGAATCTGAGCGTAGCGACGTTGCCGGTCACTAAAGGCCGGGCTGGCATAAGGGTCTGCCCAACCGATGTAATCCCAGTAATCCACGTGAAAACACAATGGGATAAACGTTGAAAATAGCCCTTCTTGCTTTCCCAGCGATCGAAGAAACCGGTCTGCCGGCGGGCAGCTGCTGCAGCCCTCAGAGGTGTAAAGCTCAATCAGTGAGACTTTTTGTTCTCCGCTGTTGAATGTCAGGGGCCTGCTGTCAGCATTCAGCAGGGTAGATACAAGAACAAGAAAGAGGCTGAGCGGCGCTCGCATAAGAGATGTCCTATGTTTTCCGTTAGCGCTTTGATGTCAGTAGGCAGAGTTCGTTACAGTCAGGCCTGGACGAAATGGCTAGAGTGCCATGGTAGGATGGGAAACTTTGTGGAAAGGCAATCGCGCAGCAGGCTTCTTCTAGGAAAAGAGCACACGCATAACTGAACGAAATGATAGAGCTGAAGCTCCCGGAAGCATGGATTCTGCGAAGGCCATTCGCAAAATCCGTGCATGACCCGGATTGGAGTCCCGACGGCGGGGCGTTTGGTGGGTTTGCTCTAGCGGCTAGCCAATCCGGCTCTTCCCACGAATCATATCCACCGCTTTTTCTGCAATCATCATTGCCGGCGCGTTGGTGTTGCCGCCGATCAGGGTGGGCATGATGGAGGCATCGATGACGCGCAGCCCTTCGATGCCGTGAACGCGTAATTGCGGGTCGACCACAGCAGTTTCGTCGGTACCCATCTTGCAGGAGCCCACCGGGTGGTAAACGGTGTCGGCGCGCTGGCGGATCACTTCACGGATATCGTCGTCACTTTTCACATTTTCGGTGAACATGTCCTTCTTCATCCAGCGCTTTAGTGACGGCGCTTCCATGATTTTCTGCGTGATCTTGTAGCCTTCCACCATGTCTTCCAGATCCTGGGGATCGTCCAGAAACGCCGGATCGATGAGGGGCAGGTCGTCCGGGTTGGCGCTGGCCAGTTGCACGCTGCCCCGGCTGCGCGGGCGCAGCAGGCAGACATGACAGGAGTAGCCCTGGGTGAAGTGCATCTTGCGACCGTGATCATCCACCAGGGCGGTGACCATGTGCAGTTGTAGATCCGGGGCGGACAGTTCCGGCCGGGTTTTCAGGAAGGCGCCGGCTTCGGCAAAGTTGGAGGTCCACAGCCCGCGACGTTCCTTGCGATAGGTTGCCATGGCCATTAGCGCCCGCCACATGCCGCCCGGTGACAGGCCGAAGGTAGCCGGACTGTCGGTGGTGTAGCCGAAAATGAAATCCGGATGATCCTGCAGGTTCTTGCCCACGCCGGGCAGATGATGCACCACAGGGATGTCGTGCTTTTTCAATTCCTCCATATCGCCCACCCCGGACAGCATCAGCAGCTGGGGAGACTGGAAGGCCCCGGCAGACAGCAGCACTTCCTTGCGGACGCGGAGAGTACGCAGCTGTTTGCCCTGCTTGAATTCCACACCCACAGCGCGCTTACCGTCGAACAGAATACGCTGGACTTGGGCCAGGGTTTCCACCTGCAGGTTCTTCCGATCCAGGTGGGGAAACAGGTAAGCCCGCGCGCTGCTCCAGCGCTCGCCATCCTTCTGGGTGACCTGAAAGACCCCGGCACCTTCCTGCTCGGCGCCGTTGAAGTCATCGGTAATGGGGATGTCGCACTCTCGGGCGGCATCCAGGAAGTAATCCTGAAACGGGTTGCCGGTGCGGCTGTCGCTGACCCAGAGCGGGCCGTCGGTGCCGTGGTATTCGTTATCGAGACGCTCGTTGTGTTCATTAAGGCGGAAGTAGGGCAGCACATCGTTGTAGGACCAGCCGTCATTACCCAGCGCGGCCCAGTGATCGTAGTCTTCGCGGTGGCCACGGATATAGACCATGGCATTGATGGCGGAGGAGCCGCCCAGGCACTTGCCACGGGGTTGGAAACCCTGGCGGCCATTCAGGCCTTTCTGCGGCACGGTTTCCATGACCCAGTTGTTGATGGGCTTGGAGAGCATGGCCACGGCGCCGGAGGGCACATTGACCAGTAGCCCGTCACCCTGGCCCCCGGCTTCGAGCAGGCAGACGCGGGTGTCCGGGTCTTCACTCAGTCGCCCGGCCAGGGCACACCCTGCGGATCCCCCACCGATAATGAGATAGTCAAAGTCGTTTTCCATGGCTGCATCCCTTTTCTTGTCTGTTATTTACGGTGCGGCTCGACAGAGGCATCTGTTCCGGCCAGGGTTCGCTGGTGGGGGCGGGTACCGATATCCATCACAACGTCAGTGAAACAGATTATCACCGGGTTTTTGTGGTGGTAAGTACTGTTTGTGTGACCGGCAGGGCGCTCCTGAGACCTTTTCCATACAAACCGCAGACAGTGAAAAGTCGCCCTGATAAGGCCATTTCCCATCGCGCTTTGCGGTATGCTGAATCAGGGCTCACGTGGCTTTAACGGCGGCTGGTGCCTTATGAATAATGGCTTGTGCGATGCAAGTTTTAGCATCGTGCCAAGGGTCCCTGCGTATGTTTAGATGAGGCCCTTGTTTTTCCCGGCATGCTATCAGTGTGCCTGAGGGCATTATGATGACTGGAGATTACAATGAGAAAGCTGTCTGCAGCGCTACGTCTGGTAACAGATAATACCCGCGCCAAGCCCATGCTGGTGCCGACGCGCAGGAGTATTCGCTTCAACGTGGACCCCAAACGGATTTCAGACTGGCACACTCCGGGCGGGCCCGTGCTGACGGCGTTTCTGAACACCTTCTCCACCATCCTGCCTGTGGGTGAGCGCTTCTTTATCGACAGTGTGCGTGCCTACCGGGATCAGATTACCGACCCCGAGCTGAAGAAGGCGGTGACCGCGTTCATCGGTCAGGAAGCCATGCATGGCCGGGAGCATGAAGAATATAACGATGCCCTGTTTGCGGTTTCCTCGGTGGCGCCCAAATTCGAGCGTCTGGTGGAGGGCGTGCTCAAGACCTTCAACAAGTACAGTGCCCCGGTGTCCCTGAGCGGCACCATTGCCCTGGAACATTTCACCGGACTGCTCGCGGATAGTGTGTTGAGTGATCCTCGCGTTGTTGAAGGCGCCGACCCGGCCTATGCCGCGTTGTGGCGCTGGCATGCACTGGAAGAAACCGAGCACAAGGCGGTGGCATTTGATGTCTGGACGGCGGTCATGGGTAAAGGTGTTGGCGCCTATGGGCTGCGTTGTTTCGGACTGGGTCTGGCAACGGTGGTGTTCTGGGGGCTGGTGATTCCGGTCTTTCTTGAAGTGTTGCGCGAGCAGGGCAAGCTGACGGACTGGAAGGGCTGGCAGAAGTTTTTCCACTACACCTTCGGCGATATCGGCATGCTGCGTAAGCAGATAGGCAACTACCTGGATTACTTCCGCCCGGGTTTCCATCCCTGGGATCACGATAACCGTGAGTTGCTGCTGCAGATCGACAGTTTCCTGGCTGAGCAGGAAGCGGCTGCCTCCGCCTGATTGTTCCCGCCTGTTTCTTGAGGGCTGGCATCATGGTCTGCATGACCGTGGTGTCAGCCGGCGTTTATGACCTTCCCTTTTCTCACCGGTGATCACGTTCCCGTGGTCCTGTGACGACCACGACTGACTGCTTCCGACCTGCCTGCGGTGCTTTCCGCGGATGTTGGATACAGAAAAAATCTGCGTTTCAGTGACAGATGAGAGCCCATGAAAATGCGGCTTGCGTGTTGGTTCGTTCGTTGTCGCCTGGCGCGCCTTGCAGGGTGCCAGGGAGGCGGGAGTGCAGATGGCGCGCGTGAGCACAGCGTTGGTGATTGTGGCGGCCCTGTGCTGGGGGCTGTCAGGTGGCATTGGCGGTATGTTGATGGCCGAAGGCTGGAGTGCGTACCTGGTGTCGTTCTACCGGGGCGCGATTGGTCTGCTCCTGGTGCTGGTCTGGCTGATGCTGCAGCCGGGTGGGCATGGCCTGACGAGTCAGCGCTTATGGGGTTGGTCTGTGATTGCCGGCCTGGGTGTCGCCGGTAATTTCGCGTTCTATTTTCTCAGTATTTCCCAGGGCAGTGTGGCGGTGGCGGCCACGCTGATGTACTGCGCACCGGTGTTCGTTTACCTGGTGTCGTTTGCCTTGAGACTTGAGCAGCCATCTGTTTTGAAGTGGGCCGCCATTGCGGTGGTGATGCTGGGTATCGTTTTGCTGACCCGCGTGTATGACATGGGGGCGCAAGGGGTGACGGTGATCGGCGTTACTGCCGGTATGCTGGCCGGGGTCTGCTATGCCGTATTCATTTTCGGATTCAAATACGCCGCACCCCATGGCAGTCCCCAGGCGATTCTGTTCATCGCATTTTCGGTGTTGGTCATGATGCTGGTGTGGCCGGCGGATATTGGTCAGATTATGGCGGCCGCCAAGTCATCGGATTGGCCGCTGTTTGTCGGGCTGGGTGTTCTGGGCGCAGGGCTGTCGTTTGTGCTTTATGTGGTCGGCCTCAGGAATGTGGCTCCGGCCGTGGCCTCCATCGTGGCCATGGTTGAGCCGGTGACCGCGTCATTATTTGGTGTGTTGATATTGCATGAAAGCCTGGCTGGTTCTCAGGTTGTTGGCATTATATTGATACTGGTGGCGGTGACGGCACTGAGTGTGTATTCCGGTCCAGGCCGGCTCCCGGCCCGCTGGGGTGTTCACTGAGCAGACGGGCCAGCTAGGCCCGGTGTTTGTTCTCTCTGGCACGAAACGGTCTCACCTTTCTGTCGTTGTCCCTGTCTGCTATGGCATCGTCGCCTGTAGAGCGATCCTTGCGCGACACATAATCTGCCGGCGGGGTTTCAAACAGGCTCTGGTAGCTCAGGTTAACGATGGACTCAGAGGTCTTCGGCAGCAGGTAATACATGGCCAGGGCTCCCTTGCCGAAAATGCCGAGCTTGCGTTTGTTCTGGGTGATGACCACATCCAGTAGCCAGTTCACCGCCGTTTCTGGAGACATCACTGGCAGGTAGTCATAGATTTTGGTGGGCGCAATCATTGGCGTGCGCACCAGCGGATAGTTGATGGAAGAAAAGCGCAGGTTGGTATGGGCATATTCATTGGCCGCTACCCAGGTCCAGCCTTCCAGTGCCCACTTGGAACCCAGGTAGGCGGAAAAGCGGGCCGGGTTGGCCTGCACGCCCACGGTGGATACATTGATGATATGGCCTTCATCGCGGGCTTCCATACCCGGTAACAGGTTCACGGCCAGGCGCAGCGCGGCAAAATAGTTGAGCTGCATGGTGCGCTCGTAATCGTGGAAACGGTTCACGGTAAATTTGATCGAGCGGCGAATGGAGCGGCCGGCATTGTTGATCAGAATATCCACCCGCCCGTGATCCGCCAGAGCCTGCTGGCAGATGCGGTCGCACTCTTCCAGGTCGGTCAGGTCGCCGGGATAAATGCAGGCCTTGCCGCCACGTTTTTTTATTTTGCTGGCAATGGCTTCCAGTTTTTCTGCATTGCGCGCCACCAGCAACAGGGTGGCGCCGGCATCGGCCAGTTTCTCAGCCACGCCTTCGCCAATGCCGGAACTGGCACCGGTGAGTAATACCACCTTGCCTTGCACGCGGTCGTGCAGGGCCTGCCGGGGCGTCAGCAGGCTTTTGGCATTCCAGGCCCAATGATTACGAAAGCGGCTGATATAGGGGCCGATTCTAGGGCGTCTGAACTGGATATCGTTGGCCATACGGGTCTCATAACTTGCGGCAAGGAGTATTCGTGCAGCCATTGTAATCTGAGCATATACTCGGAAAAACTCGGATTTGCTGACTGGAACAGGCCTTTGAATCATGCGCACAGAAAAGTGGCAAGCTGCTGATTTCAAAATGAAAAAAGAACCCAAGCAGGCGCGCTCGAAGGCGTCGGTGGCTGCCATGGTGGGCGCCTGTGCTCGGATTCTGGAACGTCATGGTTATACGGGGCTGAGCACCAATGCCATCGCCGAGGTGGCCGGAGTCAGCATCGGTTCGGTGTATGAGTATTTCCCGGGCAAGGAAGCCGTGGTGGCCCGCCTTACGGAAGAGCTGCTGTCGGAAACCACGTCCCTGCTGCAAAACCGCCTGGATCTGACCGATAACCGTAACGACCTGCATGTGGCCATGCGCCATTTTCTGGGCGCGCTGTATTCGCTGATGCGCAGGCATCGCAAGCTGTTGCGGGTGCTGGTATTTCAGGTGCCGTATCTGCACCGGCTACCTGCGACCCGGCAACTGCAGAAAGAATTGCAGGAAGTTTTGCAGACCGGCTTGCAGAAAACCCGTCAGCAGTATCGGGTGAAGGTGCATCCTTACTCGCTCTACCTGATGGCTACCTCAACCGCCGGCAGTTTGCTGCATCTGGTATTGATGGCTCCGTCCGGGATGGATCAGGAGGCCGTGCTGGATATATTGGCGTCAAAGTTGACTGCCTGGTTGATTCAGGATTGAGGCGGGGCGGGAAGGTCTGATCTGGATCAGGGCAAGAAGGGCCAGCGGAACTGGCCCTTGATTCTGGAAGCGCTTACAGCTTCTTGAGCTTCTTCTTCAACTTCTTCAGCGTGCTTTCCTGCTTGGAGATTTTGGATTTGCTGTTCTTGATCGCTTTCTTCAGTTTTTTACGCTTGGACATGATCGCAGTTTCCTTTTCTGGATAGTTGTAGCGGGCCGGGGAAATACGGCTAATTGCCGGACTGCTTTTCCTGGTCCTTGATAAAGCTGCGAATAAACCGGCGTACCTCACGTGCAGCACTGGTATCTAGCTCCTCACAGAGTGAGACAAACCGAGCACGCTCTTCATCATTAATGCGAATGATCAGCTGGCTATTTTTCTTTGGCGTTTTGGTCTTCGACATATCGATAACCGTCATTAAGAAAATAGGGCAGCATGTTCGCCGGTTTAAGCGCGGCACTCAATAACCCTATCGGCTATCATATAGATAGTCAATGTATATACATTTATGGAGAGCCGCCCTTTACCCGGTGGTGGTTTGGCGGTGAAAGGGCCGAGGATGGCTTGTCTGTTGTTATGGGATGGAACACCAGGTGATATCCTGTGCACGACGCTAAGTGAATAAAGAACGGGACGTATCATGCAGGAAATGGAACAGGCAGAAGACGATTTTGCACAGAAGGCTCTGGTGGACGCGGTGGAAAACCAGATTGCCGATGGCCACCCCCGTGAGGCGGGGCTGGTGATCATGGACCTGATCGGCCAGGGGGTGGGTCGTGAAGAAGCGCTGGAAAAAATGGCGGATGTGCTGGCAGCGCATATTGCTGTCAGCATGAACCAAGAAGCGTCCTTTGACGTGAATGCCTACGCCCGCGACCTGCTGCAATTGGCGCAAGCCGATACATCCGAGTGATTGCCGCTGGCACTTCCGGACGGGAACCCTTCTCGTCGCTGATTTCAAGCCCTTGTCGACTGGCCGTCAGCGGCGGCCCTGCCATGGTATCCAGCCTGTATAATGCTAGTCTTGCCCACCCTGGCGCTGACACCAGCGAAGACAGACCGAGGTAACCGTGTCCGATATCGAGATCCCCATTGAAGATTTCCGCCCGCCGTCCCTGCGCACCATGGCCGGTGTGACGGCCATGCAGCGCCGCTATTTCGACGCGACGCTGGAAGGCGCGGAGAATGTGGACCCGCAGCGACCGGGCCTGTTTGTGGGGAATCACGCGCTGATGGGCGTGCTGGATTCCCCGCTGTTCGTCTACGAACTGTATCGGCAGACCGGGGTGTTCCCGCGCTCCCTGGGGGATCACTTCCACTTCCCGACGCCGGTGTGGGGCAAGCTGGTGACTCGTTTTGGCGCCGTGCCGGGTACCCGTGAAAACTGTCGCCGACTGATGGAAAGCGGCCAGCATGTGCTGGTTTTTCCGGGCGGCGCCCGCGAGGTGGCCAAGCGTCGGGACGAGATCAACCAGCTGGTGTGGAAGAAACGAACCGGCTTTGTCTACATGGCCATTGAGCAGGGGTTCGACATTATCCCCTTTGCCTCACTGGGCTGTGATGAGGCCTACGACATCGTTTATGACGGTGACGATTTTGCCAACGGCTGGCTTGGCAAGCGGTTGCTGGGCAACGACAAGATCAACTCGCTGATGCGCGGCGGTGATCTGTTCATGCCGTTAGTGAAAGGCATCGGGCCTACCTTGCTGCCCAAGGCCGAGCCTTTCCGCTTTGCCATCGGCAAGCCCATTCCAACGGCTCACCTGCAAGGCCAGGAAAAAGATCCTGCGGTGCTCTGGCAATTGCGTGAACAGGTCTCGGATGCCATTACCGGCATGCTTTCCCGCATGGATGAAGAACGCAAGGAGCAGCCGCGCCCGCTCTGGCGCAAAGTGCTGGGTGCACGCAAGCACTGAGCAACAAGACCGGGGGCATGGTAGAAAAGGAATTCTCCAGAGTGTCCCTAACCCAGAGTCAGAAACGGCAGCAGCGTTACCAGTAACAGCACCAGCACCACCACGAACAATCCTGCCACGCGAAGCGGCTGTTCACGCAGTCGCCCTGCCAGTGTCGGGGCCGTCCCTTCCCGTTGCGCCTCCTCATAGGCCTCTCGCTGACGCCGGGCGCGTTCCTGCTGATAGTCGGCCAGTAATGTCTTGGCTCGCTCCCGGTCATCGGGCTGGGTCAGCCAGATGCCGCCGGAGGAGATCCCCCACATGCTCGGGGCGGTCTCATAGAACAGGATCTGGTGCTGTTCCAGCAAGGCGCGAACTTCATCGGCCTCGTCGTCCGGAACCCGGCGCAGATTCAGCAGTAAGGTGGTCATGGCGCTCCTGATGATGTGTCCAGGCCTGCCCGCGAGACACGGGCAAGGTGCAGAGGTTGGTACAGGATACATGGCTGCACAGGCCAATGGTTACTATCGCCGGGTGCCATGTTCAGCGTGATCATCAACCCAGTATCCCCTGTGACACCCAGCCACCCAGATACAGGCCCAGGCCAAATACGGTATGGGTCAGCAGACTTTGCAGGCGGGCAGCGTTGGGCGTCGGCATGCGGGAGGCCGCAATGCCGGCCCCCATGCCTGGCTGCATCAACAGAAACGGCGCGGCAACAGTGCCGATGCCAACCAGCAATGCCGGCACCAGGGTGGGCTGGTCGATCCAGCTTTGCCCTCCTATACCCAGCAGAATCCCCGCGAAGGCCAGGCCGGTAAGATAATGGGTCAGCCAGCCCGTGGCCTTTTCACCGGGCATGGCGGGTGAGGTGGCAATGGCGGTGTGGCGGAATTGCCCGTGGCGCATATGCAGCAACCAGCGGCCAACCATGGCGTAGTTGGGTGGAGCGACTCCCAGTATGGGCTGGCGTAGCCAGCTCCAGGCGTCCATGACCAGGGTGGCGCAAATCCCGATGACAATGATGCTGCTCAGGAACTCAGTGACGTTATCCATGGGGCTTCCTCAAGATGACTTTGATGATAATCTGCAACTTGAAGCTGGCTTGAGGTTAAGGTCGTGTTGGATATTACCGAAGTGGTGCGCCGGTCCGGCGTGCCGGCGTCGACGCTGCGATATTACGAAGAGAAAGGGCTGATCCTCTCCACGGGGCGCAGAGGGCTAAAGCGGATATTTGCCCCGCGAGTGCTGGACCAGCTGGCATTGATTGCCCTGGGGCGGGCAGCGGGATTCACGCTGGATGAAATCGGCGAAATGTTCGATGCCGGCGGTGAGCCCAGCATCGACCGGCATGCCTTGTCGGCAAAAGCCGATGCGCTGGATGACACTATCCGCAAACTGTCTGCCATGCGTGACGGCCTGCGCCATGCGGCAAAATGCCCGGCGCCCAGTCACCTTGAATGCGTACAGTTCCGGCGTTTGATGAACATTGCGTCGGCACGGATGAAAGTGGAGAAACAACGAGGCAGTCAGGACATATAAAAAGGGAAAACAAAGAGCCGGCAAGCGTGCAGATCGACCTGGACGGGTATGACGCCACGAGAGTGGCGTCAGCGGCTCAACGTTTCACTGTCAGGCACTCTGCCTTTGATCTGCCTCCTGCGCAAAGCCGTCCAGTCCTTCCAGAAACATCAGTTGCTGGCGTATCACGCCGCTGAATGCCGGTTCGAAATAGGGTTCGAAGTGATTGGCTTCAATGCTGGTGATGGTCAGGTTGGGGTTGTTTACCTTGCGAAGGGTACTTTCCGTAAAGGGGGCGACGGAATCCTGGCTGGCACCGAGCAGCAGAGTCGGGATGCGGATGTCCTTGAGGCGCTTGAAAGGACGGTAGGGGCCCATGGTCATCATGGAGCGGGCTGCTACGCGGTTGTCGTAACGACGACCGATGCTGATTTCGGCCAGTTGCAGGGCTTTGCCGGCATCGTCCCGATCCATGGAGGAAAACGCTCCGGGTTTGCTGACCACGGGCAGGTAGATCGGCTGGCCCGGCTTAAGCAGGTCTGCCATGGCGTAGATCCCAAAGCGCAACAGCCGTGGCAGGGGGACAGCGCGTACTGCGGCCATGCCATCCAGCATGGGGACCTGGGCAATTGCCCCGGCCAATTCAGGGTGCTCGGCGGCCAGTTCCACCGCATGGCCCCCACCAAAGGATGAGCCCCACAGCACGATGCGACGTGGGTCGATGCCTGGCTGGCTTTTCAGGAAGGCCAGGGCGGCATCGCCATCGGCCACCCGCTGGCGGGCGGAAATCACATGTCGCGGCAGGCCGGCACTGTCGCCCCAGCCGCGATAATCAAAAGTCATGACCACATAGCCCGCCCGGGTAAATTCCTCGTAGTAGGACACCGTTAACGCATCCTGTATTCCGCCCCAGCCGTGCAGCATGAGGATAGCCGGCAGTGTTTCTGCTGAGGCCTTCGCTGGCCGGTGCAGGGTGGCTGCACACCAGGTTCCGCCGGAGTCAAACCCGGTTCGCTGACTGTCACAGGTCAGGTCTTGGGGGCTGTGCCGCAGGGTATTCATTGTCGGGCTCCGGTTTTCTTGTATGTCATTCAAGAGCAAAGCGTAGCATTCTTGAATACCATACAAGATGACCGGGAAGACTATGGGAGAGGGCCCCTT
>NZ_DEXN01000014.1:126459-127030 GCF_002364155.1 Alcanivorax sp. UBA3183 | reverse complement strand
CCAGCAGGTCGGGCTTGCGCAGCAGCGCTCGGGCAAGCAGCACTCGTTGCATCTCACCGTCGGACAGCTGCTGCACCGCGCGGCGACGCAGATGGGCTACGCCGGCCTGCTCCAGCGCCGCCCGCCGGGCGGACGTGGGGCCGGGAGCGGCCAGCCACAGGAACCGGTCCACGGTGAGCGGCAGGCTGTCGTCGATCTTGATGTGCTGGGGCATATAGCCCACCCGCAGCCCCTTGCGACGGTTCACCGAGCCGCTGGACGGCGTGACCAGGCCCAGCACTACCCGCGCCAGAGTGCTTTTGCCAGCGCCATTGGGGCCGATCAGGGTGGTGATGCGCCCGGGGGCCAGGGTCAGGCTGACCTCGGACAGCACGCTGTTGCCACCCAGGGTGACTGACACCGCCTGCACATTGACCAGAGGTTCCGACATAGCAAAAGGGCCCGAAGAACAAAGGCGCAATGATATACTGCCGGCCTTTCGCCTGCACGAAGCAGGCTTTCTGTAGGAACGCAGCTGGCGGCGCGATCGGAAACCAGGATCAAAAGCCATTTCACCACAGAGGGCACAGAG
>NZ_DEXN01000014.1:125287-126288 GCF_002364155.1 Alcanivorax sp. UBA3183 | reverse complement strand
GCCGCCAGCGACGCTCCTACAGGGTGCTATACGAGGAAGTGATGCGCAGTTTGTGGTTGGTAATGTTGATGATGCTCAGTGCCCAGGCAATGAGCCAGACTCTGGTCGCCAGTGTGGAGCCGTTGGCCAAGGTGCTGCGCGGGCTTTATGGCGACCAGGCGCAGGTGGTGACCCTGTTGCAGGCCAACCAGAACCCCCATCAGCTGGCCCTGTCTCCGCGGCAGGCCATGCTGGTGCAGCAGGCGGATCTGCTGGTGTGGCTGGGCGAGACGGTGGAGGCGCCGCTGGCACCCCTGGTAGCGCGTCGGCAGGGCCCTACCCTGGCCCTGCTGGAGCTGGAAGGCGTCCATCGCCGGGAAGGGGATCATGACCATGACCACGAGCACCATGATTCGGACCACGGCGACGCCACCCTGGACCCGCACCTGTGGCTGTCCCTGGACAACATGATGTTGCTGGCCGGGGCGCTGGCACAGCGTTACCCGCAGGGGCTGAATCAGGGCGAGCCGGCCCGCTGGCAGCAGGCCGCCACCACCCGTCAGGGTCATCATCACCAGGCACTGGCCGGGTTAAGCGACATTCCCTGGCTCAGCTACCACCACCCCTGGGGCTATCTCACCGAGACACTGGGGCTGGCGGAGCCGCTGGTGGTGTCCCGGCAACTGGATGCGGGGCCGGGCAGCCGTCGTTTTGTGGAGCTGGCCAGCCAGATCCGCGACCAGCAGGTACGTTGCGCCATCCGCGAACCGGAAGCCCGCGCCGCCCTGATCACCCGCCTGTGTCCGGATTGCCAGATACACCCCCTGGACCCGCTGGGCCGGGACTATCCGGAGCTGGATTATCTGACCTGGCGAGACCGGTTGGTGGAAGGGTTTAAAGCGTGCCTGCAGGCGGGGGCGGGCTGAAGCTACGAGCTACGCTCGTAGGGTGGTAGGGAAAGGTCCGCAAGTTCCTCAAGCTCCGAGCCTTCTTCGAAGTCGCTGTAGGAGCACCGCTTGAGG
>NZ_DEXN01000014.1:124715-125085 GCF_002364155.1 Alcanivorax sp. UBA3183 | reverse complement strand
CTCGCCAAGGCTCGGTTCGCGCCGCTCGCCACTCGCAGCTGCTAAAGCTCCCGAATCGGAATCAACGTGGGTGGCGGTGGGGGTGGAGTATTGTCGCGTAGCTCCGGAGGGCGCACGTTTTCTGCCTGCCGTTGGCGAAACTCCTGCTGTTCGTCTTCCAGGTAACGACCCTCCGGGCTGACCGCATTCATGCCCCGGCTTTCATCACTGGTATCCAGTTCCCGTGGTGATTCCAGATACATGGCCTCCAACTCTTTGCCGTCCAGCGGCTGAGCGGGAACCTGCTCCCGGGTTTTTGGAGCATCGTTGTCCGGTGGCGCGGAGTCAGGCAATTGTTCCGCGGCCACGACCAGGCCCGGGGCCATTAACA
>NZ_DEXN01000014.1:123301-124604 GCF_002364155.1 Alcanivorax sp. UBA3183 | reverse complement strand
GGCAATCAGTATTTTTTTCATAACCCGATCATAGCGCTCCCTCACCCGGGGGGAAACCGGCTTGTGAGCGCCATCAAGTGTCAAGGCGGGTCAAAAATTACCCGGCGGACTCAGGGCCATTGAGGCCGTCCCGGAAACCGGTATGCTGGAGCGCTTAATCTGAAACGGGTGCAGGGCCTGAATGGCACAGCAAAGTAAACCTATCGCAATGGCCTGCTGGGACCTCTCCTGGCTGCTGGACCGTGATTCTCGTCACGGCGCCTTTGCGTCGCTGGAAAAAGTGCTCGATGAAACCCAGCAACGCGGTTTCAATGCCCTGCGCCTGGACCCCTGCCCGCACCTGATTGCCTGCCCGGAAAACGGCGTCCACCTGGATCGTTGCGAACTGCAGGCACCGGGTCACGACCCTGTGGAAGTGAAGATTCGCCACAGCCTGCAGCAACTGCTGCAATCCGCCCACGAGCGTGGCCTGAAGGTGTGGTTCAGCAGCCGTTTTGTGGACGACAGCCGCGCCCGCCGTTCCTTCGTGCGACGCCCGGAAGACTTCGTCACTGTGTGGAGCGATACCCTGGCCCTGGTGGAGGAATGGGGTTATCTGGATGACGTGGCAGGGGTGGATTTCTGTCATCATTTTCCCGCGCAGCCCTATGCTCACGGTGTTACCCGCCGGGTGTTCAACCGATCCCCGGATCGGCCTTTGCCGCCGCGCTGGTCCGCCAGCGCCGCCGAGCGCATCGAAGCGTATCTGCTGGATATTCCCCGCGCCCTGCATGCCCTGTTTCCCGGCGTGCCCATCGGGCTGAGCACCACCACCCAGATTAGCGAGCAATTGCGGCAACTGGATACCAGTGAGCTGGATTTTCTCGATTTCAGCCTGTGGCTGGATGATGATCCGCGCTATCGACTGGCCAGCGGCGAGGCCGTACCCATGACCGGCCTGGCCCGGCGCCTGGCCAGCCCGGTGAAGCAGTTATTGCTGGATGCCGGCGGTATTCACTGGCAGCGGCGCATGGAAGACCAGTTGCAGCGGCGCATGGCCTTTACCCGCCTGCGGCGCCTGCAGCCGGTGATCGGTGAAGGCTTCGTTCGCCAACCACGCCATCTGCGTCGCCTGCCCACCGGCTGGGCCGATCTGCACGAGATGATGGTAGTCAGCGCCCTCACCCAGGGCGTGGAATCCATGACCCCCACCTCGCTGGCCTGCCCGGCCTATGACTGGCTGTGGCGGGAAGAAGAGTACTTGGCGCACCTGAATCATCTGATCCTGTCCGGGTCGGAATAAGCTACGAGCTACGAGCTACGA
>NZ_DEXN01000014.1:86641-123163 GCF_002364155.1 Alcanivorax sp. UBA3183 | reverse complement strand
GAGCTACGAGCTACGAGCTACGAAAAAACCGCACCCTCCGGGCGCGGTTTTTTCGTGTTTTATAGAGAACATCAGCGCGGAGTGAACAAGCAAATCGTTACCAAGACGCTTTCTTCGCGTCGCAGCTAGAAGCTAGAGGCTCGTAGCTTACGGCTTCCCCCTACCCCGCCAACGCCCCATTCCGCCACTGAAAAATCCGCGCAAACTCTTCCGGGTCCTTGCTGCCTTGCCCCTCGCTATACTCGGACACCGGCCCTGCCAGCCGCGACAGCCAGAAGCGCAGTGCAGCCACCGCCAGCGCCTCCAGTAACAGGCTGTCGTCCAGCTGACCGCCGTGTTCGCGATAGCCTTCCAGCAACGCCTGTTCCCGTGCCGCCACCGGTTTACCGTTGCTGTCCACGCACCAGTCGTTAAGGGTCACCGCCAGATCGTATTCCGGGTAATCCAGGCAGGCGTTGTAGAAGTCCAGCAGGGCGCTGATGCGACCCTGTTGCCACAGCAGGTTGTCGCGGAACAGGTCGCCGTGGATCAGGGTGGTGCCGGCGGGTCGTGCCTGCCAGTCGCTCAATAGCGCCCTGGCCCCCTCGCGGTGATCGTACGGCAGCTGGTTCAGCTGGGTGGCCAGCGTCTCCAGCCGCCGACGTTCATCGGGCAGCGCCAGCAGAGCGCCGGTATCACAGCGGTGCAGTCGGGCCAGCAGCGCGCCCACCTGCCGGCAGCGGTCCAGATCCACGGCGAAATCGTGCTCGCCGGGCAGGCGCGGCATCAGCACCGCCGGCTTGCCGGCGACAGTGATCTGGTCCTGGCCGTGATGATCCGTCAGTGGTGCGGGCACCGGCAGACCCTGTTCCGCCAGGTGGCCCAGCAACACCAGATAGGGGGCGAGTGCATCGTGGTCCAGGGTTTCGAAGATCGTCAGCACCAGTGGCGCAGGCTGCTGGTGGCGATCTTGGGCCTCAATTAGAAAGGTGCTGTTTTCGATGCCGTGGCTGGCCGCCCGGAAATCCAGCAGCCGATAGCCGTAACTATCCAGAACCAGGGCAAGCTGACTGTGACTGAGCGGCGTATAAACGGACATGGGTTTCCTTCTCTGCAAAAAGGCCGCAGATGACCGGACTCTGCGGGCGAGCAATGGTATAACACGCCATGAAATAATGACGACGCATCTCCAACAATAACAAAAGGAAGACTTGTCATGCGTTACGGGATTCTGTTTCTCGGCCTACTGTTTTCTGCTGCCAGCCAGGCGGATGGGGTGGCGCACTATCAGGACCAGCGTTTCGGCTATGTGGCCGGCAACCTGATGAACATCACCCTGGATTACGACAGCCGCGAGCTGACCCCCACCGGGGTGGGTGTGCGTCTGGGCGGCATGATCGACCCGCACTGGGGGGTGGAATTGCGCGCCGCGGTGGCGCCGTCCGGTGATACCTGGCGGGCAGAGAACAGCCGCAACAAGGTGGATTACACCGTAGATCACATCGGCGCTTTGCTGGCCACTGGCCGGCTGCCCTTCCAGTCACCGGTTACCCTGCCCGTGGTGGATGCCTATGTGGACGAGTTTTTCGTGCAGGGCTTTGCCGGCATTGCCGATGTGAAGGTGAAAACCAGTCGGCGCCGTTGCAACGCGATACGCTGCTGGAATGATGTCACGCGCAATGATGACACCAGCCTGGCCTTTGGCGCCGGTGTCGGCGTGCGCACCAGTTTCAATCTGGGGCTGACGCTTCAGTACATGCAGTACGTGGACAAGGATTACATCACCGTGACCGGCATCGAAGGCGGTCTGGAGTGGTATTTTTAGTAACGCTTTATGCCGCACGCTACATGCAACACGGGCAGGCGGCAGGTACAGAGAGGAAAACCAATGAATCCTGCAGTATTCGAGCGTGGCGCGGTGCGTGCCCTGATGAGCCTGCCCGGTGCGGTGCTGGACAAGTTGTCCGCCGGCCTGGAAACCCACAGTCGCTCCCATCTGGATTCCCGCCTGCGCTTCCTGCTGGCGCTCAGCGGCGCCAAGCCGACGCTGGACAGCGGCACCGTAGAGCAGGCCCGCCGACTGTACCGTGATGTCATCAACCTGCTGGATGTGGCGCCAGTGCCCCTGCCGGTGGTGGTGGATCATCAGGTGCCGCTGGATGATGGCAGCCAGATGCGGGTGCGGCGTTATCGTCCGGCCCTGGCGCCGCGGGTGGCCCCGGCAATCCTGTTTTTCCATGGCGGTGGTTTCACCGTGGGCGGGGTGGATGAGTACGATCGCCTGTGCCGCTACATTGCCGACCGTACCAATGCCGTGGTGTTGAGTGTGGATTACCGGTTGTCCCCGGAGCATCCGTCTCCAGCGGCGGCCGATGACTGCCTGGCCGCCTGGCGCTGGCTGCTCGATAACACCGCTGCCATGGGGCTGGACCCGCAGCGGCTGGCGGTGATGGGCGATAGTGCGGGCGGCAATCTCAGCGCCGTGGTCTGCCAGCAGGCCAAACAAGCCGGCCTGGCGCTGCCTGCCCTGCAAGTGCTGATCTACCCGACCACCGACGGCGCCCTCAAGCATCCGTCGGTGCAGACCCTGGGCCAGGGCTTCGGGCTGGATCTGGCGTTGCTGACCTGGTTCCGCAGCCAGTTCATTCAGGATCAGGCACTGATCGAAGACTACCGCGTTTCGCCCCTGCGCAACCCGGACCTGGCCGGCCTGCCGTCGACTATCCTGATCACTGCCACCGACCCGCTGCGCGACGAAGGGTTGGAATACGGCGAAAAACTGCGGGCGGTGGGGGTGGATGTCACCTCACTGGATTACCCGCAACTGGTCCACGGTTTCCTCACCATGGGCGGCGTTATCCCCGCAGCCCGCAAAGCGGTGAATGCGATCTGCGATGCTACCGTTCAAAGTTTGTAGTTGGGCTATGGCGCGCCGGTGCATAAAAACCTTTTCCACCACAGAGGGCACAGAGTTCACAGAGTAAAAACCTGTTATCTCGGTGTCCTCTGTGTCCTCTGTGTCCTCTGTGTCCTCTGTGGTAAAAATCCGATTTTCTACAGTTCACCAGAGAACTGATTATAAAACTGCCGCGCCGTACGCCCGGAGCGCACACCCTTTTCCATGGAAAAACGGCGCGCGCGAACGTGCAATTTCGCTCTGTCTTTTACCGGGCCAAACAGATGGTCAACGATCTCGAAATACTGTGGTTCGCTGATCGGGTAGAAGCTCAGCGCCAGCCCGAAGCGATCGGACAGGGAAATCTTTTCCTCCACCACATCACCGTGATGAATCTCCCGGCCCACCACCTGGCTCTGCTCATTGTCCTTCATGTATTCCGGCACTAGATGACGGCGGTTGCTGGTGGCGTACAGGCGCACATTTTCCGGCGGCAATTCCAGGGAGCCCTCCAGCACGCTTTTCAGATGCTTGTACTGGTTTTCCCCGTCCTCGAATGACAGGTCATCGCAGTAGACGATAAAGCGCTGACTACGTTCACGGATATCATCGACGATGTCCGGCAGGTCCTGCAGGTCGTCCTTGTCCACCTCGATCACCCTCAGTCCGCGCGGCGAGTACTCGTTCAGCAATGCCTTGACGATGGATGACTTGCCGGTGCCCCGGCTGCCCCACAGCAGCACATGGTTACAGGGTTCGCCGCGCAGAAACCGCTCCGTGTTCTGCAGGATTTTTGCTTTCTGGGTATCGATACCGAGCAGGTCATCCAGCCGCACCGGGTCCGGCCGGCTCACCGGCCGCAGGGTGCAGGAGCGGCCACGCCAGATAGCGGCGGGAATGTTTCGCCAGTCGATGTTGGACGCCATGGAAGCCTCGTGAGAAAAAGTGGGAAAGCAATGACGCCGCCAGGAAAATAACGATGCCTGACAAACCGGTCTTTCGTTGGAGCCTTGCTTGCAAGGCGAAGAGGCGGCTGTTCTGAAAGGATTCGCCTTGCAAGCAAGGCTCCAACGGTGAAAGTCTAACAAAAGTTTTTCCTCTGGAGCATGCGTGGCCGCTGAACTTTCACTATGCTTGAATCTCCAATGCATGGTCCTCGACGACTATTTCAGGAGATCGTCAATGAAAGCTGTTGCCCTGGTTGTGCCCGCCTTTGCCTTGCTGGCCACCGCCTGCGCCACCCAGTACGACACGGACTACCCGGCCGGGCTGCCGGAAGGCACCACCACTTGCCCGGATGATCCGCCTCAAGCCTGCACGATGGATTACCGCCCTGCCTTCGGCTACGACGAGCAAGGTGGCATTCTCGGCGAATACGGTAACGCCTGCGGTGCCTGCGCCACCGACGGGGTGAATTACACCTCGCCCAAACAGCTTCCGCAACCGGCCGCAGCCGCGGACGACAAATAACCTCGAGGTCGCCCCTTGCCCAAGGCCCTGACCCTGCTGCTGGATTTTGACGACCAGTACCGTCGCGATGTGCAACAGAGCCACGCCTTTCTGCAACGCCGCGACCGTCGCTTTGCCCAGCAGCAGGAAGAACACAAACAGCCGATCACCGTGCCCGCCTGGCTGGCAGCGCTGCATGCCCTGAACGGCCAGCGCCGTGAATCCGGTGCCGACCCGCGCCTGCGCCACTGGCGCCAGGCCCGCTGGGTGTTTGCCGGCCTGGGCGCGCTGCTGGGGGTGGGCTTCATGCTGGGACTGTTGTGGTATGACGGCAGCCGTCAGATCAACCTGACCCTGCTGATCGGGCTGGTGGCCCTGCAACTGTTGCTGGCCCTGTTCACCAGCCTGCAGGCCTGGCTGGGCTGGCAGCCCTGGGGCAGCCTGCTGGGGCCGCGCCAGGGCGACGACCCGCTGGCGGCCCTGCGCCCGGCCCTCTGTGCCCGTATCGCCCACACCGGTGGCCTGCTGTTTGCCATCAGCGGCCTGCTTACCCTGCTGGCCCTGGTGGTGGTGCAGGATCTGGCCTTCGGCTGGAGCACCACCCTGCAGACCTCCGCCGACGGCTATCACCAGATGGTGGCAGCCCTGGCCCAGCCCTGGCAGAGCCTGTGGCCGGCAGCGGTACCCTCCGCGGAGCTGGTGAACGCCTCCCAATTCTACCGGCTTGCGGACACCCCGGCGGACAATCCGGCCTTGCTCGGCACCTGGTGGCCCTTTGTGCTGATGCTTTGGCTGGTCTATGTGCTGCTGCCCCGGCTGCTCCTGCTGATGCTGGCGGCCCTCCAGCTGCGCTGGCAGGCGGGCCTGGCCCTGCGCGCCCATCCGGGCTGGCAGGGGCTGTTCTATCGCTTCGAGACGCCCTGGGTGGAAACCCGTGGCCAGGAAGACAGCCAGCCCGCCCCGGCGGCGGCGCAAACCGTGCTGTCGCCCCTGCCGGACAGCGCCACCCTGATCCACTGGGCCGGTGCTGCCATGGAGGCTTCCGCGCTGTTACCTCGACTCAGCCGCGATCCAGCGCCGCTACAGCGCCGTGCCGGGGGCAACAATTCCCTGGACGAGGATGCCCAGGTGCTGGAACAGACCGGCGCCCGCAACCAGCCGGTGATATTGATCACCCGGGGTTGGGAGCCGCCCACCGGTGAACTCAGCGATTTTATTCTCGATGCCCGCGATCACTGGCCCGCCGCCACCCTGCTGGCGCTGGTGCCACTGGCGGACGAACAGGGTGCTGCACTCACCGATGCCGGCCTGCTGGCCCAGTGGCAACGCTTTGTGGACCGTCAGGGTGACAGCCAGCTGCTGTTGTGCGCCCCCCGGGAACAGGAACAACCATGAACGAAACGGCCCAACAACAGCCCCGCTTTGCCGTAGTCGGCCACCCCAACAAGGGCAAGTCCAGTGTAGTGGCCACCCTGGCCCAGAACGACTCCATTGCCATCGCCATGGAGCCGGGCACCACCCGTGACAGCCACCGCTACCCCATGAAAGTGGACGACGTCACCCTCTACGAGCTTATCGACACCCCCGGCTTCCAGCGCCCGCGCAAGGTGCTGGCCTGGTTGCAGGGCCACAGCCTGTCCGCCTCCGACCGCCCGGACACCGTGGCGGCCTTCGTCACCCAGCATGCGGATGATCCGCGCTATCACGACGAATGCGAGCTGCTGCGTCCTATCGTGGAAGGCGCCGGCATCATTTACGTGGTCGATGGCTCAGTGCCCTATAACCGCGAACACGAAGCGGAAATGAATATCCTGCGCTGGACCGGCCGGCCCAGCCTTGCGCTGATCAACCAGATCGGCAGCGACGACCACAGTGCCGACTGGGAGGCAGCCCTGGGCCAGTACTTCCAGATCGTGCGCCGCTTCGATGCGGTCCACGCCCCCTTTGAAAAGCACCTGGATCTGCTGCGCAGCTTCGGGCAACTGGCCCCGGACTGGCGCGAACCGCTGGATGCGGCCCTGGAATACCTTCAGGCCCTCAAATTCGGCCGCGACAGCCAGGCCCTGGAACACATCGCCGATGCCCTGATCGACATGCTCGGCCATCAGGAAAGCGCCCGTCTGGGCGAGCACGAAGCCGCCAAGCCATTGTTGCCCAAGCTGCGCCAACGCTGGCAGAACTGGCAGCGCGAGCGGGAGCAACGCCTGCGCCGGGGGGTGGAAGATCTCTACCAGCATCGTCGCCTGCAACGACAGGAAAGCGACCTGCTGACCCCGGACGATGGCGACCTGTTCAGCGAACGCACCCGCCAGCTCTGGGGAATCAGCAAGACCCAGCTGGCCGCCGCCGGTTTCGGCGCCGGTGCGGTGGGTGGTGCCGGGCTGGATGCGGTGGTTCTGGGGGCTTCCCTGGGCACCGGCGCGCTGGTCGGCGGCCTGCTCGGCGCTGCCGGCAGCTACTACTACGGCGACAAACTCACCCGCCTGAAACTGGGGCCGCTCAGCGGCGGCTTCCGCGAAGCGGTCTACGGCCCCCTGAAAGACCCCCAGTTCGCCTACGTGGTACTGGGTCGTGCCCTGGTGCACAGCTACGAAGTGAGCCAGCGCAACCACGCCGGCCGCGACGTGCTGGCAGTCAACGACGCCGGCGAACACTGGCTGGAGCACATGGACCGCAAGGACCGCCAACGCCTGCACAAGACCCTGCAATCCCTGGCCAACCGCAAATTCGAACCCGGCAAACGCCAACGCCTGATCGAACAACTGGAACAGGCGCAACAGGCGTTTGGGCGGTGGCAGATGGAGCAGTTTGAGGCAATTGATAATTGAGAATGGATAATTGATAGTTCGCGATTGAACAGCAGGAATGTTCTTCAAAGCACAGAGGCCGCGCCCATACTGGGATCGCGGCCTCATAGCTTTGGAGAACAGATAACGTATCTCGCGCGTTATCAATTATCCATTCTCAATTATCAACTGCCTCTATTTGCATTCCGCTCAGTCAGCAAAATGGCCCTGGTGGCAGATTTGTGAAGGGTGTTAATTGCCCTGACACGAGAGTCTGGGCAAGCTGAAACGACCGAACGAGGACGTTTCATGTTGCCCGAAGAAATCAAACTCAAGCTTGCTCCCCTGTCCCGGTCCGCCTGGCGGCCCCGGGTGGGGCCTGCTGTGCCAGGAGCGCGCTCCAAGTTTGGTGGTCTGCCTCTGCTCAGGCCGGATGAATCCTGGCCCTGTTGCGGGCATTGTCATCAGCCCATGCAGTTGTTCGTGCAACTGGATTCCGGTGATCTGCCGGCGGACGCCGGGCAGCCTTTCGGGGATGGTGTGCTGCAGGTGTTTTACTGCACCAACATGGAAGAGGAATGCGAGGTACTCGGCCAGGCCCATTTGCCTTTCTCCGAGGCTTCAATGACACGGGTGATTCCCCGCGACCAGACCCACGGTTTCGATGCCCTGCCGGTGACCATTCCCGATGCCTTTCCCGAGCAGTCCCTGACCGGCTGGAGTCGCCACAACGATTTCCCCGATCAGCAGGAAACCGTGGCCATCAACGATGATCTTCCCGATGGCACCCTCGCCCTGCTCCATGCCCACCGCCCTGCCCCGCGGGCTGGCGACAAACTGCTGGGCTGGCCGCACTGGGTGCAACATGTGGACTACCCGGCCTGTCCGTGTTGCCAGAAAAAAATGAATTTTGTCATGCAGCTGGACTCCACTGACACCCTGCCCTTCTGGTTCGGTGATTACGGTTGCGCCTATGTTTTCCAGTGTGAAAACCATGCCGATATCATGACGATGACCTGGTCAAGCCGCGCCTAATTTAAAAAATAAATTAAAAATAAAATCTCTACCCTTTTCCATCTATTGTTGGAGCCTTGCTTGCAAGGCGAATGCCCTGCTGGCCTGATTCGCCTTGCAAGCAAGGCTCCAACGGACAGACTGAGGAGGTGGTCAATGCCCACGCTCACGGCGATATCTCTGCGGCGAAACCCCCATCACTTTTTTAAATAATCTTGAAAAATAATAGGGGTCGTCATAGCCAAGCCAGGCGGCAATCTGTGCCACGGTGTCGTCACTGATATCCAGCAGATAGCAGGCATGGCTGACCTTGATACGTTGGAACGCCTGCATCGGTGTTTGCCCGGTCTGGCGTTTGTATTCGCGAATAAAGTGGTAGCGCGACAGCGCACTGGTGGCGGCCACCAGTTCGTCCAGATTGAGCCGGCGGGTGAGGGCGGTTTGCAGGTAGCTGTTGACCCGGTTGATATCCAGAGACGCGTGGCGGGTGGTGTGCTGACGGCGCATCAGCGCTGCGAAGGCCAGCAGGCTGCGCAACAGGTTGGCGGCGTAGACCAGGTGCTCCGGCTGCACCCGGGTGGCGGCAGCCAGTAGGGCCTGAAATTCCTCCGCCAACCGCGAATGCACCCCCACCGTCACCCGGTAACGCTCGGGACTGTCTCCGGCAATTTCGTCAAAATAACGCGGCGCCTCATCGCCACCCAGGTGCACCCAATAAATACTCCAGGGGTCGCTGTCATCGGCCTGGTAGTGATGCGCAAGGCCAGCTGGCAGCAGCAACAGATCGCCGGCGGTGACCGGTAATGTCTGGCCATTAACTTGCAATTGGCCTTGGCCAGCAACGCAGTAAATCAACAGATCATCTGCCGGCTTTGCCCGCAGCATGCGGTGTCCGCCGGCATGGGGGTAGTAGCCGACGCCATGGGGCAGGCAGCCGCGACAGAGGGGATGTGCGGTCATGGTGGCCAGCACCGCCGGCGGAATCACGGTGCGCTGGCCGGTGTCGGGCAGGGGCCAACGGGAGGTTTCCGCCGGGTGCTGACCGGTTGTCGTCGAAAGGCTCATAAACCGCAATATAATCCATCTTGGCTCAAAAGTGGCTATCTCTATCGCTCAATCCCTGTGCTACAAAGGGACCCATACCGACAATACTTGCGTGGAGAGCTGTCATGACCCGTCGTCTGCCCCTGCTGATCAATGGCGAATTCGTCGCCAGCCAGACCGACCAATGGATTCCTGTGACCAACCCGGCCACCCAGGAAATCCTGTGTGAAGCCCCGGCGGCCACCGACGACGAAATGGAGCAGGCCATTGCGGCGGGTAAGGCGGCGTTCCAGACCTGGAAGGAAGTGCCGGTCTCCGAGCGTGCCCGGTTGATGCTGCGCTATCAGGCGCTGTTGAAAGAGCATCACGACGAGATTGCTGAAATTCTTAGCCAGGAAACCGGCAAAACCTTCGAGGATGCCAAAGGGGACGTGTGGCGCGGTATCGAAGTGGCCGAGCAGGCCGCCAACATCGCCTCGCTGATGATGGGCGAAACTGTGGAGAACGTAGCGCGCAGTATCGACACCCATTCCTGGACCCAACCGCTGGGCGTGTGCGCCGGCATTACCCCGTTCAACTTCCCGGCCATGATTCCCCTGTGGATGTTCCCGCTGGCCATCGCCGCCGGAAACACCTTTGTGCTCAAGCCTTCCGAGCAAGACCCGATGACCCCTAACCGTCTGGCGGAACTGTTCCAGGAAGCCGGTGCGGCGCCGGGCCTGTTGCAGGTGGTGCATGGCGGCAAGGAACAGGTAGATACCCTGCTCACGCATCCGGACATCAAGGCCGTCTCGTTTGTGGGCTCGGTGCCGGTGGGTCAGCACGTGTACCGCACGGCCACCGACAACATGAAGCGCGCGCAGTGTTTTGCCGGTGCCAAGAACCACATGGTGATCATGCCTGATGCCAACAAGGATCAGGTGGTCAGCAGCCTGGTGGGTTCCTCCTGCGGGGCGGCGGGGCAGCGTTGCATGGCCATCAGCGTCGCAGTGTTCGTGGGCGATTCCAAAGCCTGGATCGATGAGCTGGCCAGCCAGTTTGCACAGATTCGCCCCGGTGCCTGGAACGACCCGGAGGCGGCCTATGGCCCACAGATCAGCCCGGCGGCAAAACAGCGGGTGCTGAAAATGATCGAGCAGGGCAAGCAGGAAGGCGCCACCTGTCTGCTGGATGGCTCCGATTGCACCGTGGAAGGCCTGCCGGACGGCAACTGGGTCGGGCCGACCCTGTTTACCGATGTGACCGCCAACATGGCGATTTATCAGGAAGAAATTTTCGGTCCGGTATTGTGCTGCGTGTGCGTGGATTCGCTGGAAGAAGCGCTGGCATTGGTCAACAACAGCCCCTATGGCAACGGCACCTCCATCTTTACCGCCAGCGGTGCCGCCGCGCGGAAATATCAGCACGAAGTGGAAGTGGGGCAGGTGGGTATCAATGTGCCGATTCCGGTGCCGCTGCCGTTCTTCAGTTTCACCGGCTGGAAAGGTTCGTTCTACGGTGACCAGCACGCGTACGGCAAACAGGGCGTGCGTTTCTATACGGAAACCAAAACCGTCACCAGCCGTTGGTTCGATTCGGATATCCCGGTTGCCGCTGGGCCGAACATGAGCATTAATTTGAAATAAATTTTCACCACAGAGGGCACTGAGGTACAGAGGGTTTTTGGATTCATGTTTCTTCAGGCGTAGAAGATAACGGTAAACATTTCCGATTTTCTGAAAGCTATAAAGAAAACATGAAATTATTTTTCTCGGTGAACTCTGTGCCCTCTGTGGAAAAAATACTGTAGGAGCCATGCTCGCATGGCGAAGAAATCACGATAAAGGTGACAAAGCGTCGTGGACTTTTCTTTCACAGAAGAACAAATCGCTTTCCGCGAAACGGCTAGACAGTTTTCTGAAAAAGCACTGGCGCCGTTTGCCGCAGAATGGGATGCCAAAAGCCTCTTCCCCAAAGACGCCATTCGTGAAGCCGGCGCGTTGGGGTTCTGTTCCCTGTACTGCGATGAAGAGCACGGGGGCATGGGATTGAGCCGGCTGGATGCGGCGTTGATCTTTGAACAACTCTCCCAGGGTTGCACCTCTACCACCGCCTTCATCACCATCCACAATATGGCCACCTGGATGCTCACCCGTTTCGGCAACGATGCGATACGGGCACGCTGGGCCGCCGACCTGATGAGTGGGGAAAAACTGGCGTCCTACTGCCTCACCGAACCGGGCACCGGTTCCGATGCGGCTTCGTTAAGCACCACCGCGAAAAAAGACGGTGATGACTATGTGCTGAACGGCGCCAAGGCGTTTATCTCCGGGGCTGGTGATACTGACGTGCTGGTCTTGATGGCGCGCACCGGTGGGCCCGGCGCCGGCGGCATTTCCTGCTTTGCGGTGCCGGCGGATGCTCCCGGCGTCAGCTATGGTCGCAACGAAGCCAAGATGGGCTGGAAGAGCCAGCCCACCCGGGCGGTGATTCTGGAAGACGCACGCATTCCGGGCGACTGCCTGATCGGTGAAGAAGGGCAGGGCTTTCGTATCGCCATGGCCGGTCTGGATGGCGGGCGTATCAATATCGCCAGCTGCTCTCTGGGCGCCGCCCAGGCGGCCCTGCGCCAGGCCCAGCAATACGTGCAGGAACGCAAACAATTCGGCCAGGCCATTGGTGATTTCCAGACCGTACAATTCACCCTGGCGGACATGGCCACAGAACTGGTGGCAGCCCAACAGATGGTGCGCCTGGCGGCCTGGAAACTGGATCAGAATCACAGCGACAAAAGCATGCTGTGTGCCATGGCAAAACGACTGGCAACGGATCTGTGTTTCAACGTCTGCAACCAGGCACTGCAACTGCATGGCGGCTATGGCTATATCAGTGAGTACCCGCTGGAGCGTTACGTGCGTGATGCGCGGGTCCACCAGATTCTGGAAGGGACCAACGAAATCATGCGCGTGATTATCGCGCGCAATGTGCTGAAAGATTTATCGTTTTTATAAGAAATGAAACACCGTAGGAGCGGCGCTTGAGCCGCGAACATACTTGCGAAAGCCGTGCCAGTTGCATTCGCGGCTCGAGCGCCGCTCCTACATCTCCAACAAAACGAGGGAGAGATAACAATGAAAATCGGATTCTTCGGTGTCGGTCATATGGGTGGGCCCATGGCGGCCAATCTGGTCAAGGCCGGTCATGAGGTGGTGGCGTTTGACCTGATGCCCGCCTTGCTGGAAACCGTCGTTCAGGAAGGTGCCAAGGCGGCGAGTAGTGCGGTTGACGCTGTCGCTGGAGTCGACGTGGTTGTCAGCATGCTGCCCTCCGCTGGAGCAGTGCGCGGTCTCTATCTCGGCGACAACGGCGTCTTGCAACACATTGATAAAAGCGCCTTGATCATCGACTGCTCCACCATCGATGCAGACACCGCCCGTGACGTAGCCGCCATCGCCAGAGAGCAGGGCAGGGTAATGATCGATGCGCCGGTCTCCGGTGGCGTCGGTGGTGCCAAGGCCGGCACGCTCACCTTTATCTGTGGCGGCCAGGAAGAGGCCATTGACCGGGCCCGTCCGGTACTGGAATGCATGGGCGCCCAGGTGTTCCGTGCCGGAGACAACGGCGCTGGCCAACTGGCAAAAATCTGCAACAACATGCTGCTGGCCATCCACATGATCGGCACCGCCGAAGCCCTGCAGATGGGCGCCGACCACGGTCTGGATCCGGCGGTACTTTCCGAGATCATGAAAGCCAGCTCCGGCGACAACTGGTCCCTGGACAAGTACAACCCCTGGCCCGGCGTCATGGAAAACGTACCGTCATCCAAAGACTACGAAGGCGGCTTCGCCGTGAAATTGATGAACAAGGACCTGGGTCTGGCATTGCAAGCGGGACTGAGCACGCAATCCGCCACGCCTATGGGTAACCTGGCGAAAAGCCTCTACGCGGCCCATGGAAACCATGGCTACTCCGAAAAAGATTTTTCCAGTATCCAGCGGTTTTTTCGGCACAAGGAGTAGGGCAGTTAATAGTTAACAGTTAATAGTGCGCGCTAGAGCGCCACTGTGGCTGGAATGATAAAGGCCGCGCCCAAAGCTGGGTGTGGCCTTTTTTGTGTTCGCTGTTAACTGTTCACTATTCACTGTTAACTATCGTCCGCTTGCCAAAGCCGATCCGGTTCGTGCCCCAGAAACCGGGGGCGGCGTTGCCTGGCCGCATAGGGTTGTACGCAGGCGTTGTCACGCCGGTTGAACACGAAGAACACATTGCTGCGCGGGTCTGGTGACATGTTGGCGTTGGAGCCGTGCAGGGTGTTGCAGTCGAACAGCAGCAGGCTGCCAGCCGGGCCGGTGGGGGCGTCGATACCATGGCGGTTGATCATGGCTGCCAGCGCCTGCTCCGAGGGGACGCCGATCTGCTGGGTTTTCAGTGATTGCTTGTGATGTTCATCCGGTGTGGGGCCCACACAGGGAATAAAGTGCTTGTGAGAGCCGGGGATCAGCATCAGCGGCCCGTTGAAGGAGTGATTATCCGTCAGGATGATGGAGGCGCTTACCGCATGCATGGCCGGCATGCCGTCTTCCGCATGCCAGGTTTCAAAATCCGAATGCCAGTTGAACCCCTTGCCCTTGAAGCCGGGTTTGTAGTTGATCCGGGACTGGTGCACATAGTGGCCGCCACCGAGAATCTGCTCCACCCGTTGGGTCAGTCGCGGATCGCGGGCCAGATGTTGAAAGGCCCGGTGCAGGAAATGCACGGCAAACACGGACCGGATCTCATGGCTATCCGGCTCGGTGATAGTGAACGGCTTGCCCCGGTAGTCCTCACGATTGAGCAGCTCACTCATGGCCTCGGTCAGAGAGGCCACCTCCTCAGGCGGTAGAAAACCGGGCTCGAAAAGAAAGCCGTTTTCCTCGAAAAGATTCAGCTGTTGTTCGGTCAGTGGGCCGGGCAAGTGGCGGCCTTTGACCGTATTCTCCCGGCGCGCGTGCCAGGGGTGTTCCGGTTGCTGGTGCAGCCGGGTGGGGTAGGGGTCGGCCTGTATCGGGGCCGGGCAAGTCAGGTTCTGCGCTGACATCAAATCACCTCCGCGATCTAATCCACCGTTCAGAAACCGCCTTGCTAAAAGGCGTTCAGTGTCATCATCTCCTGTTGGCGACCTGGGCACTCGAACAGCCGCCATCGGGCCAGACGGCAAAAAAAATGACGCAGTGCATCAAGTCGAGTCTGTTGCTCAAATAATCCGGCAAGCAGAAAGGCCGGGGTGCGTGAAGATAAGGGTTATAACGGGAGTTTCAACCCTTGTGTGGGAAGTTGTCGGGCAATAGCGTTGTCCGTATTGCACATGGTTAACTCACCCTGCCTGGCCCGGGCGATGCGTTTCGTCTCAACGTGGAGATAGCAGTTGGCGAACGCCATGTCTAAGTCCATATCCGCCAGCATGCTTATCAACTAGTAGTCATCGTGCATACGCCACCATTGGTAGGGCTCGCTTTGTGGCCAGCCACCGGGCGAATCTTCCCACTGTTCCTGGCGGCCGTACGGGGTGATATCCAGCAGCCGGAAATGGGTATCGAACAGTTCTCCGCCACGGTCGGTACTGAAGTAGGTGCGGTAGACCAGGTTGTCGTCGTCGCGAATAAACACGTTGATGGCAAACCCCTTGCCGGCGCCGAACGCATCCGCGAAACGACGCTGATGGTCGGTATACCAGGGCGCCTGCCAGTGCATACGCTTTTGCAGTGCCAGGATCTCGTGTTGCGGTGCCGGGGAGGTGAACACGAACGTCGTATCCCTGGCGTTGACGTGGGCAAGATTGTGGCCAATGTTGTCCATCACCATTGAGCAACCCTCAAAGGGGGTGGCGCCGGGCTTGAGCATTGCGCAATAGACAATCAGTTGCCGGCGTCCCTCAAACAGATCCACCAGACCCACCTCACCATGCGGCCCGGTGAAGGTGTAGTTTTCTTCCACGGGCACCATCGGTAACCGACGGCGTTCGGCAGCCAGCTCGTCCTGCATTCGGGTCAATGCCTTCTCCCTGTCAAGCAGGGCCTGTAGAGACGCTTCCCACTCATTGTGGGAGGTGGTTTTTGGTAGTGCCGTTTTTTTCGAGGTCATGAGTGCGACTCCTTTTGTTCCGGGTGGTCTACTTCATGATCGAATGTGCCGCGTCGATTTCGACAAGATCCTGACTCTGGCAGTGTAGGCATTTGGCGTGGCCGGTCAAAGGGCGCTACCGTGTTGAAAAAAGGCGTTAATGCTTTTCGAAGGGAGGGGAAAGCGGTGGCAATGTGTCGGTAAAAAACCGGACTGTGATGCAGTGCGAAAACACCGGTGAGCGGCGCAAGGCCACTCACCGGTACCGAAATCAGGCAATATTGTTGATGCGCGGGCCTTCGCGGAACAGCTGATCCAGCTCGCCTTGGTAGTAGGCTTCCACCCGCGGGTTCATCACGGCTTTCCACAATGGCGGCACCATGGCCAGCAACATCATGGCGGAATAACCAGCTGGCAGTTGCGGGCTCTCGTCATAGTGGCGCAGCACCTGGTAACGACGCTTGGCATAGGCGTGGTGGTCGCTGTGGCGTTGTAGTTGGAACAGCACCAAATTGGTCACAAGGAAATTCGAGTTCCAGCTGTGTGCCGGGGTGACCCGTTCATAGCGACCGGTCTGCAGTTGGCGACGATGCAGGCCGTAGTGTTCGATGTAGTTGACGATCTCCAGCGCCAGAGCCGCAAAGAAACTCTGGCCGACAAAAAACAGCACTCCTTGCCAACCCCACAGGACACCGAAGGCTACCGCAAACAGGAAGGAGATGCCGTACCACCAAATCAGCTCGTTATGAATGCTGATGTTGTTCTTGCCCTTGCGTTCCAGGTACTGCTTTTCCAGTTTCCACGCATTCTTGAAATTGCGCACAAACGCCTTGGGCAGAAAATCATACAGAGACTGGTTATAGCGGCTGGAAGACGCATCATCCGGGGTGGACACATGCACATGGTGACCACGCACATGCTCCACCTTGAAGCCGCCGTAGGTCACCGACGACAACAACAGGCCGCCCATCCAGTTTTCCACCTTGGGGTCCTTGTGAATCAGCTCGTGACCCAGGTTGATAGCGATCATGCCGCCAAGCAGGCCGATGGACATGATCCAGCCGAGCATGCCGGCCGAGGAATAGTCATTGCTGACGAACACATGGCCGGCATAGAACAACAGGCCCAGCCAGGCCACGGCCAGCAGCAGGGGCAGGGAGCGGTAGCTCTTGTCCTGGGACAGTTCGGGGACCTGTTTTTCTTCATCCGGGTTCACCGGGTCCTTGCCGACCAGGTAATCCACCACCGGCACCAGAATGAAGAACACCGCCAGAATCATCCAGGCCCAGAGATTCTGGGTACCCTGCTCACGACCCACCAGCGCGGAAAACGGCACCATGGGAAGAAAGAGCATCCAGCAGGCCAGGTAGCCCCATTTTTTCAAACGCAACAAGGTATCAGGATTGATTTTTTCCAACATGATAATGCCTCGCATAATGCTGTGCAGATCACTGCAAGATGACGTTGAAAGAAAAGAAATAATCGATCAGATCATTCGACGGGATTGACGCATTCCGCTCGGGACGGATTGCCCTTGCAGCGCACCTTGCGCAGCAGGCTCATCATGTCCTTGTTGTAAACGCCCTGGTTGGCCAGATCGATACGGGCCTGGCGAAACATTTCGTCGTAACGAGTAGTTTCTTCATCAGAAATATTGATCCACCACTTTTCATTCACTTCGCCGTCGGCGTTGTTGATGATGCGCATGGCACGATCAAACTGGCCGGCCAGATACTTGCGGGATTGATCGGCAAAATCTGCGGGGAAAAGATCCTTGCGAAGAATCAGCTGTGCACTCAATTGGCCGAGCACCAGATCAATGATGCCGCCGTCCGGCTGCATGCCCTTGTACAGTTCCAGGGCGGAATAACCGAAGATGGGAGCGAAGCAGGTATCCACGGAACCGTTGTTGAAACGGGTGGAGAAGTTGGTGATATCCGACATCACCGGTGACATGCCCACACGCTTGGCCATGTTCGCCTCGGCCACATCGTATTCCAGCACCGCAATGGATTTTCCCGCCAGTTCTTCCACCGTATCGATGCTGTTGTCCTTCACGAACAGATAGGCTGCGCCCATGGGTACCAGGCCGCCAAACTCATAGGGGCCGGACACCAGATGTGGGTTTACCTTGGGGTTACCGCTGGCCAGGATCGTCACCACCATGCGCATAGCATCGTAGTCGGGGATGGCGCCGATGGAATCCATGCTGCCGGTATAGCTGATGAACTGACGGCCACGGATGCCGGTAAGCAGGGCGCCATCGCATTGCTTCGCCTTCAAATCTTCGGCGGCAATTTTCTCGTCGGTATAGGGCTTCAATTCAATGTCCACGCCCCAGCCGAGCGCGGCGGTCTTGAAATCCTTCATGATGCCGTAGAAATCACCGTTGGCACCGACCAGATCGAAAACGCAGAGTGTGCGTTTGTTGCCAATGCTGGCGTGAGTGCTGTTGGCGAAAAGGACCGTGGAAACCACGAGAAAAATAATAAATTGTTTTGCATATCGCATGATGTTCTCCCTGATGAAAGGCAGCCAATACGTAAGGTTTTATTGTGCTTTGTTACCTTCCTGTACCGTTGTCGTGCTCGGGGTTTGAGCAGTGGAGATCGATGCTAGATATGCGACCGGTGCTGGGGTAGGTTGTCTGTAGACAGATGGGGGTCATTTTTTGACAATGCGAATTTTCGGATCTTGCCAGCCATGAACCAGCCGATGGAATGGGCACTGTCCATCAACTATCTCCGCCAGGTGGCAGACCAGCTCACGGAGATGGGGATCGACGTTGCTCCCTGGTTGGCTTCCCATGAGCTGTCGCTGGCCGATCTTGAACAGGCCGATACCAGCGTTCCCTGGGAGGTGGTCCGAGCCCTGTTTCTGGAAGCGGAAGCGATCACCGGAGAATCCGCCCTGGGTCTGATGGTGGGCGAGCGGCTGCGCATCAATAATCATGGCATGGTCGGCTATGCAGCCATGAACAGTGGTTCTGTCCGCCAGGTGGTGGAATTACTGGAGCGGTTTATTCCCCTGCGTATCAACCTGGTCATGGTCAGCCATCAGGTGGAGGGCAACTACCTGAATCTGCAGATACGGGAATTGCTGCCGCTGGGTGAGCTGGGGCCCTTCCTGCTCGGGGCCGTGGTGGTGGCGGTAAAGAACGTGCTCGACTTCATTACCCTGGGCAACTGTCAGGTGGCTGAGGCCAGCTTTACCTTTGACGAAGCCTTCGACCGGGAACTGGTCCGCTCCCTGTTCCGCTGCCCGGTACGCTACAACCAGAACTGGACCGGCCTGTCCCTGCCGCTGGAAGTGGTGGACCAGCCCCTGAGAACCGCCGACCCTGCCGCCTTCGAACATGCGGAAAAACTCTGCGAACGGGAATTGCAGAACCTGGTATCGGATGCGTCCGTATCAGCACGGGTGCGCCGACTGATGCTGGCCAAACAGGTGAACTTTCCCTCACTCACCGTCACCGCCCGCATCCTGCACATGACCCCGCGAACCCTGCACCGCCGGTTGCTGGATGAAGGCACCTCGTTCCAGGAAATCCTCGACGAAGTCCGCCACTCCCTGGCCATGGAATACCTGAAAAGCCAGCACATGACCATTCAGGAACTGGCCTACACCCTGGGCTACGGCGACACCGCCAACTTCCGCCGGGCGTTCAAGCGCTGGACCGGCGTGGCGCCATCGTTTTTTCGGGAGGGGAATGAAATCTGATGAAACAGTCAGGCGCGTTTTCTGGCCACAATAAAGGCAGACAGGCTGTCCGGCTGCCATTCATAGTTGATATCAAAACCAGCCCGAGCCAGCATGGCGAACAACTCGTCCCTGCCGAAGCGACTGACATGGGGCGCAAAACCAAGCGCCTGCATTAACGGGATAAGCAGTCGCCAGTGCAGCTTCATATCGGCGGCAAGTACCGTGTTGGCAACGAAAATACCGCCGGGTTTCAGCAGGCTGCTGACTCGGCCGATGGCGGCGTCGGGGTCTTTCAGCAGATGCAAGATATTCAATCCCAGCACGGAATCAAAACTCCCGGGGGCCAGCGGTAGGCTGTCCAGCGTGCCCTGCTGGAAGCGGATATTGCCAATGCCGGCATCAGCAGCTTTGGCTTGCGCGATCTCCAGCATATTTTTGGAAATATCCGTGGCAAGAATGTCCCGCACATAAGGCGCATGGAGGATGGCTGTGCCGCCAGTACCACAACCGAATTCCAATACAGACCAATCCGGTTGGAAGTAATCCCGGGTGATGGCCAGTTTTTTCTGGTAGCTGGCTTCGTCCCGAATCGGGCTTTTGGCATAGCGGGCGGCGGCCTTGTCCCAGAAGGTTTCCGCGCTTTTCATTGGTTGTGTCCTTCAGGTGCGGGCATGGTCCGACAGCATTTCCTGCAAACGGCGCTCCAGCGCGGCATGAAAGGCATCAACGGCATTTGGGTCATCGTCGCTACAATCGCCGGGCGGTGACATTGGTGCATTCAGGTAATGAACCAGTTTGGCGGGCCTGGGAATGGGGGTGCCGTATTTGCCAAGGATAAGCGGGGCGGCCAGTCTGTAGCGGTTGTACACCCAGTCGGTCACCGGGTTCGCAACCACATGATAAATGTCGTCCGCCGCCGGGCAGGCGGAAAGCACCACCGGCGCGCCGGTACGCATGGCCAGGCGTGCAAACCCTTTTCGGTCACGGATATTCAGCTGGTACTTCTGGCTACTGGGCCGCAGCGCTTCACGCATGCCCCCCGGCGCCACCAACACCAGCTCGCCATCGCGCAACAGACTTTCCGCGTTGTGCTGTGAACCCTCAACGAAACCGTAGGCGGATGCCAGATCGCGGACCACCGGAATCTTGAAGATATAGCGATCACCCAGCAGCCACACATCACGACCCAGGCGTTCCCTGACGGCGGTAGCCAGCAGGCCGCTGTCATAGGTGGCCAGGGAATGGTTTACCACAATCAGTGCAGGGCCACTGGCCGGGATGTGCTCCAGGCCTTCGACGCGGTGCTCGTGATAGCGGGCGGCGCGGTTCATGACGGTGTCTGCGATATTGATGATGTTCATGGTGTTGGGCCGTTTCGAGTCTGTGTTCTCAAAGGGTGCCTACTTTTCTCGAGTAACTCGGGAAATTAACGCCGCGCTCAGCCGCGGAAAATTTGGGGCGATTTATGCGCAATAATGGGCGCGCAGCGACCGCGCATAAAATGCACAAAGTTGGCCGTAGGCCTGCAGCGCTTTGTTAGCTATTCGTTCTCGGAGCCCTTTACAAGCCTCACGTACTGAGGGCCATCATTTAAGGTGTAACACCCCGACCAACCATCAGTAAAATTAGTTGCGAGGGAAAAACCACCACAGATTGTACTTGACCAGAATGCAGCATCGGTAGGCGTATCAGGGAAAAGAGCTGTATTAGTAGTTGGAGCCATAAATTCACCTAAGCATTGACCTCCTTCACCATAGCTCAATGTAGATTTCTCTCCAGAAGTACACTCAACCAGTGAAGCCAGTTCAGTTGCCGTTGGCAGCCTCCACTCATCCACTTTATATCCGTATCTCTTAAATAAAGATCCGGTCTCCATTGCCATGTCTATTTTCTTGGCGCTTCCTACACATTTTGAATTTTTGTATTGCTGACCCAGTGCGCACCTTTTCCAAACGACATTGAATTTTTTATCGAGCACCGTTCCATTTTCTCCAACTATGAAGCGGTAACCTTCCGCAGACTGGGAATTACTACCAAAAAACGCAGTCAAGAATATTGTAAATACAACTTTTTCGAAGAATGATTTCATAATTTCTATGGGTAGCACTTATAGCTAACGACCAAGCTCACCGGAAAAATAAAGATGCAAAGCGAAGCGGCGCAGCTTTATTTTGTCCGAGTGCAGCGCCTTGTTATGCCTTGTCCTTCTTTGCAATCACAGCCTTAAGAGCTGCTGACGTTTTTGTTTCTTATAATCAGATAACAATTGACCATTAAAATACGATGCCTAGAACATAACGCAATCTGTCATGAAGAATGATTACAGACTCTTCACTTCCACAATTACTCATTTAAAACTTGCTTCGATATAAAAAAGTTAACACTGATCATATTTGCATTCTTTAATCTCAAACTCGAGTGTTGAATGCCCGATGGAGAATTTTTGTGCAAGCGCTGTTTTTAATTCACCCTTCACTTTATCCAGTTGTGAATAATCAGAAAGTAGAACATGAGCTTCTAATGCATTCTGATGCTCGTCAAGTTGCCAGATATGTACGTGATGAACATTGATAACATTTGTTACCTGCTGCATGGCTGTGATGACATCATCAATAACAATGCCCTCCGGTGTTCCCTGCATCAGGATATGAATGGTTTTTGGTAACATCGTGGCTGCCTGGTACAAAACATACGCGGCTATCAATAATGTTATTAAGGTATCACTCCAGTACCACTCATAAAGAAGGATCAGTGTACCGGCAACAATAACACCCGCTGAGGCCAGCGCATCCGATACATTGTGCAAAAAAGCGGCACGGATATTCATACTGTGCTTAGACATAGTAAAGGTAAGAAACGCGGTTGCCAGATCAATCACCAGCGCAATCGACGCCACAATCACAACCATCCAGCCTTCAATAATCTGTGGTTCGTAGATTCGCCATAGCGCTTCATAGATCAGGTACAGCCCAATCAGGACAAGTGTGACTAAATTAATTAATGTAGCAATGATTTCAGCGCGTTTATAACCAAAGGTTCTGAAATGATCGGCCGGTTGACGACCGATCTTTCTGGCGACCCAGGCAATGAGCAGTGAGGCGGCATCACTGAAGTTATGCAGTGCATCAGCAATCAGTGAAAGGCTGCCCGATAGAATACCACCGACGACCTGGGCTAATGTCAGGAGCATATTGATAGCGATGGCGAATCCCAGGCGGCGATCACCTATTGATTCAGTGTCGTGGTTATGCGAATGCGTATTCATTGTGTACCTATAAAGAAAAAGATTTTGTCGTTCGACTGGAAAGATAGGCATGTGCTTCCCGCGCATCCAGCTCTCGTGTACTATTACCTGTGCGTACCATAAGCCGTGCTACGCTGTCCTCATGATAATAAACAGGTTCAACAGCGCTCTCGACAATGACGCGACAGATGGTTTTATTTTCGATATCGTGGAACCGGCAATGAAGTAATGCGCAAGCGTTTCCTCCCAGACTGGTTTTAACCGTATCCATCAGTGCACGTTCGAAGCCGTCTCTATTTTTGTGCTTCAATGTCTGGAAGTCAGAGTCGATGCCAATGATATTGCCGTTGTCCTCAACGCCGATCAGCAATGTACCGCCTTCGCGATTTAAAAAACCGGCGATGGCTTTGATGACAATCAACTCAAGTGCGCGATTCGTTCGCTGTTGTCTTACATCCCAACGATACGTGGATTTGAATTCAAGATGCTCACTTTCGCCTCTGGCAATCAATAAGGGTAATTCTTCAGCAAGCTCGTGTTCCAGATAGCGGACAAGATTTTTTTGGCCAGACAGTCTTATATGGTACAGACCGAACAATAGACCAACAATACCGCCAAGCAGTGCAAACACAAAGCTCATAGGTATTAATTCAAACTTGAATTCAGTAATTAAACGCTGAATCAAAAACTCTATCGGGCTGTTACCCGGAAATTCGATTAAGCCCTTGTATTCGTACCAGAATACCATTGTCGTCAACGGATGTAATAGAAGCACGCCTATTATTGCACCAATAATAAAATGAAAAAGTAAGATCCATTTTTTTTGATTGATTAAACTACCTGATGAGTATGTCATCTTTCTTTAACCACCTGTTTGGTTGATTATTCTCTTGATCTGGAAATCCAGTGTATTGATTCATCGTGGCTTGTGCCTCACCCCGGTGCGTGGACACTTCTGCAGCTGCAAAAACAGCTCTTGCATAGGCTTACAGTCTTTGCCTAAATCCTCGAATGCGCTCGCCGTGTTTGTAAGAACCACCCCGATTCCAAAGGTTCCAACGATAGCCGCTGATTTTAACTTTTTATATTCGCTCCTTCTTGAGGGTTAATGGGGCATAACAGCGTATTAATTAGAACGTTCCGCATAACTCGGTTCCTTATAATTCTGGAACCTTGCTCCGCTAAACAGAAATAAAATCCTGCCATAACAATGGGTTGAGATGCTATGGCCAATCTCTTACACGGAGTTATAAGGAGCGTTCTATATAACTCCTGAATGGCATTCTCATAGCTGATGACAGCAAGGTGTTTGATTATAAAGAAGATTCTAAAGGTCGAAGTGAGTAGGCGAGGCCTTTCCGCTGAAAACAAAAAAGCCCGCACTAGGCGGGCTTTTTTGTGGGCAAGTCGTCACCATCAGGCCGCTTGCGGCTTTTCGTGCATCCGGTTGGCCCGGCGGAACGTGCCCAGATCATTGAACCGCACGCCATTCTCCCTGAGCACTTCATGGGCCCGCTTGGCGGTCATCTGCCGTACGTAGAAGGGGTCGCGGACCACGAAGTGGTGGATGGCGTGGGTGCTGCCGAAGTTGAAGCAGAAGGCCTGCAGGGGCCACAGCCACCAGACGTTGAGCACCTGGCATTGTTCGGTGATCTTGCCCGGTTCGTTGTCGCCGTAGTAATGCATGTTGGACGAGATGAAGTGCAGGCAGAAGGTGCGCAGCATGTTGGGTGCGATCAGTACCACCACCAGCGGGGTGATCCAGCTGAGCTGGGCGCTAACCACTTCCGGCCACGGGATGCTGCTGCCGGCCAGCCAGGCGGCGCCGTTGAGCAGGTGGTAGACCACGAAGAAGTGCCAGATGGCGTGGACGATCACGCCCAGCGGGTTGTAGCTGACCAGGCCGATCAGGCGGAAGTTCTTCAGGTCTTTGCGGTCGATCACGCCACGACGGTACAGCCTTACCGGTTCGGTCAGGTATTTCACCGCCCGCAGGTACACGGCCAGCATGTTGTCGCCCACCATGATCAGGCGCTTGAGGCCCCACTTTTCGCCGTTAGTGATGCCTCGCTCTTCCAGGTCGGTTTCGCTGCCGGAGTGCTTGTGGTGATGGAAATGCAGGTGGCGGCGTACCCAGGGGTTGATGGTGGTGGGGCGCCACAGGTAAACGCCGAGCATCATCAGGTGATGTACCACCTTGTTGTTCTTGAAGTACATCCAGTGGATCAGGTCGTGTTCCAGTTCGTGGAGCAGGGACGTCCAGAAGGCGGTGAGCAGGATCACTGCCCAGCCGGGCATCAGGCCTTGCAGGTAAAGCACGGCGTTGAGGGTGCAACCGGCAATGGCTATGGCAAAGATGCCGAAGCCGATGGCGTTCTGGTGCTTGAGCCAGCCGTGCCGTTGCCGTATATCATCACTGATAGCGATGATATCGCGTTGAACTGTCTTGTCTGTTGCGGACTTGCCGCGGGCAGGTGCAGTTGCCATGGGAAACCTCCATTTCTCGATGGCGACTACTTTAGGCAAGGCCGGGAAGGAAAACTCGGCTTTGCCCGCCAACCGTTTGACCGGGGACGCCAATGTCAGAAAAAAAACAGGCGGCAGCGCTGCTAATGGGGCCGCTAGTGCATTTGTTGCATGAGCGGGGGCTGGACAGTGATGCCATTCTGCGCCGCCACGGGCTGGAACCGCAGATGGTGCAGGACCCGGAGGCCCGGCTGGATGCGGCGGTGTCCACGGCCTTGCTGGATGATTGTGTGCGCGAGCTGAACGACCCGGCCATGGCCATCGAGGTTGCCCGCCATGCCCAGTACAACACCTTCGGCGCGCTGGGCCTGGCGGTGGCGGCGGGGGGCGATCTGTACAGTGTGCTCAACCGCATTACCCGCTTTCATCGTCTGATCAGCGACCTGGTGGCCACCGAGCTGATTGCCGATGACGACAGTGTGGCATTGCGCTTCACCTCTAACACCGATCACCAGCCCCATCCCCAGGCCATCGTGTTTGTGATGGCCACCATTGTGCGCCTGCTGCGTATTCGCATTCATCGGGACCATAATTCGGTGGCGGTGTGCGCCCCCGAGTGGCTGGAGCCGGCTTTGCGTCAGGCCATGGCCCGGTATTTCCGTTGTGAGGTGTCGGTGGCAGATCACTACAGCCTGGCTTTCGACAAGAGCAACGCCCAGCACATGTTGGCGGCCAGCGACGTGCAACTGGCGGCCATGCTGGATGCCACCCTGGCGCAACGCCTGGCGGCCAGTGAGCAAGGGGCGCTGGCTAGCCGGTTGGCGCTGTGGATCGAGCAGCGCCTGCCGGATGGCGAGCCTGCCCAGGCCGACGCGGCGCAGGAATGCTGCATGAGCACCCGTAGCCTGCAGCGGCGATTAAGTGATGAGGGCCTGACTTGGAAACAACTGCTGGAAGACACCCGCAAGACGCTGGTGGAGCGGCACCTGCGCACCCCGGGCATGACGGTGACGCAGATGGCGTTTCTGTTGGGGTTTTCTGAGGTGAGCGCATTTTCCCGGGCGTTCAAGAAATGGTTCGGGGTGTCGCCCAGTCAGTTTCGGTGATGCAACGGATGTACGGCGCTTGCCAACAAGCAACAAGCGCCGGATTCGCCATGCAAGCATGGCTCCAACAGAACGTCAGATCTTGGCAGTGTTCTGCAAGTAGTCCTCTGAAAAATCCCACAGTTTTTTTGCCACGGCGGCATTGCCTGCTTCTGCTGACGGCTTTGCGGCGCGGCAATGGGAAAAATAGCCACCAGCGATGTCATCAGCATTGTCATTGGTGGCACACAGGACGCTGGTGGCGGCGCCTTGATGCGGTGTTTTGGTAAGGGGGCTGGCCAGTGTGAAGAGCACCTGGGTCAGCCAGGATTCACGACCGAATCCGGTGGTGACCAGCGCGCCCGGGTGTACGGCGCAGGCGGTGAGGCCCTGGCTGCCATAGCGCTGCTGGAGTTCCAGTGCCATCAGGGCATTGCACAGCTTGGCCTGGCCATAGGCATTAAAGCCGTTTATGCGGTTTTGTTTTTTGGCCACAAGCAGGTTGTCGAAATTCAGCCGCAATGGATACCGGTGTGATTCGCTGGAGACCATGACGATACGAGGGGCTGGCGCTTTGAGGATGGTGTCGAGCAACCCTTTGGTCAGCATGAAATGACCCAGGTGGCACACGGCCACGGTTCGCTCGATTCCCTGATCGGTGAGCAGGTATTTGGTCGACATGGACCCGGCGTTGCAGATGAGTATGTCCAGCTGGGAGATGTCGTTACGCGTTGACAGGCTTTCCACGCAGGCTGCAATGCTGGCTGGATCCGCAAGGTCCAGAGAGACCAGTTCAACCTGGGCGTTGGGGTGGGCAAGGCGAATCTTCGCCAAGGCCTCCTCGCCCAGCCTGGGATTTCGGCAGCCAAGAATGACATGGGCGCCAGCAGCGGCGAGAGATCTGGCGGTTTCATAGCCAATGCCGCCATTGGCGCCGGTCACCATGGCGATTTTCCCTGAAAGGTTCTTTCCTTCCAGCACTTGGTCGGCAGTGCTGTTGCGATTGAATGTGGACGGCAGCGTCATGATGATCCTTTTGTGTATTGGGTTGGCTTGTGTATCAGCGTTGGTCGAGTCGGATGAAGGGCTGCGCGTCTTCCAGTTCGAAGGCCAGGCCCAGCAATAAGGCCTCTTCGCCGTTGGCGGCGGAGAGCTGGACGCCGATGGGCAGGCCCTGGTCGGTCTGACCCAGGGGCAGGGAGATGCCGGGGCCGCCGGAGGCGTTGTTGGCGGGGGTGAAGGTGGTGTAGCGCAGCAGCCGTTCCAGTTGCGTGTCGAAGGGCAAATCCGCACCCAGATAGCCGATTTCCGGGGTGGTGTGGGCCAGTACCGGGCTGAGGATCACATCGTATTGGGCAAAGGCCTCGGCGTAGCGTTGTCGCGCCAGGCGCAGCTGGCGAAGCATGGCCGGGGTTTTCAGAAAACGTTGTTTGTAATAGTCGGCCAGGCCACGGGTGAGCGGGTCCAGTTGGCCGGCATCGAAGCCTTGCGGGAACAGGGCCTTGCCGCCCTTGCTGACCAGGAAGCCGAGCATGGCCCAGTAGAGCAGGAAGTCTTCCACGAAGCGGGCCGGCAGGTCGATGCGGGCCTCTTCCACGGTGTGGCCCAGGCTTTCCAGCAGCTGGGCGGTGTCCTGCACGGCGCGGCGGGTCTGCGGGCAGGTGGCGTCGCCGGTGACAGAGTCGATCATCATGCCCACGCGCAGCCGCCGCTTGGCCGGGCCGGTGACCTGGCCGATGGGTTTGAGCTTGCGATTGCGGTAGTAGCGCTCCGCTTCCATGAAGAAGTGGGCGGTATCGCGGACGCTGCGGGTGAGTACGCCATCGCTGACGATATTCACCGGCAGTACCTTGGCGGCCTCCTGGTCGATGAATCGCCCGCGGGTGCTCTTCAGGCCCACCAGGCCGCAGCAGGCGGCGGGGATGCGGATGGAACCGCCGCCGTCGTTGCCATGGGCGATGGGCACGGCTCCGGCGGCCACCAGGGCGGCGCTGCCCCCGGAGGAGCCGCCGGCGGAATAATCGGTGTGCCAGGGGTTGCGGGTGGCGGGCACGCCTGCCTGTTCAGTGCTGGCGGTGAAGCCAAAGGCGGGCAGGGTGCTCTTGCCCAGCAGGTTGAAGCCCTGGGCCAGGTACTGTTTGGCGATGCCGCTGGTTTTCTTCAGGGGGGCATGGCCCAGGGCGCGGCTGCCGTGACCGGTGGGCAGGCCACGCAGATCCAGGTTGTCCTTGATCAGGCTGGGCACGCCGGCGAAGAAGCCGTTGAAGCGTTTGCTTTCCGCCCGTTGCCGGGCGGCGTCAAAGGTGTCCAGGGTGAGCCCGTGCAGGGAGGGTTCCACCCGCTGTAGCCGGGCGATGGCCGCTTCCGTCACTTCACGGGTGCTGACGTGGCCCCCGCGCAGCCGCTCGGCCAGGGCGGTGGCGTCGTCGTTTCCGAGGGCGTCGTCGCTGAAAGCGTGCAGGTGTTTGCTGGCCATGGGGCTCTCCCGATTAAATGATGCACGATCGTACCATTTATGATCTGTGCGAAGGGGCCAATTGTTGTTTTGCGGCGTTGCGCAGAGTCCGTGTTGTACCACGGTGGGCAGGGTGGGCGGAACGGTTCGTGTTGGAGCCTTGCTCGCAAGGCGAAGGGGGTTGAAGGGGCCGAGCGATCCGCCTTGCGAGCAAGGCTCCAACGGGGACAGAAACGGGACGTTTTTCCCTTGGTGTGGAATCGCGCCGCGAGCGACGTTATTCGCTGCGCTCCTACGGGAGGGGAGTGTCTCGGGTGAAGATTCTGGTCTTATCCTCAGTGGACTCTGTGCCCTCTGTGGTAAAGCCGCCTTTGAATCGAGGTTACCGTGCGCGTTCGACACGCTTGTGCTGGGCCAGCAGGTGGCGGGCCAGGTCGGCGAGTTCGGCGATGCTGCCGACGACTGAGTCCGGGCGGTGGGGGTGTTTGACGGTATTGGGGAAGATCTTGTCCAGCCAGGCCTGATCCCAGCCAGCCCCGTTGTAGAAGATGGAGGTAATGCCTGCTTCCTTGGCGGCGATCACGTCGGTGGTGCTGTCGCCCACGTACCAGCAACTTTCCGATGGTGAGATGCCCAGTTTTTCCATGGCCAGCAGAAGCATTTCCGGGGACGGCTTGCGTTTGCTTACATCGCTGCCGCACACCACCACGTCGAACAAATCTTCCCAGCCGGTGCCGTCCACCAGTGCCAGTTCATGTTCGAGAAAGTCCCGTTTGCGATTGGAGATCAGACCGACCTTTACGCCAATGGCGCGGATGCGCTCCAGTTGTTCGCGGATGTCTACTTCCATCGGGAACACTTCGGCTACGTATTTTTTATAGGCCTCGTCAAATGCCTGGTGGGCGCGGCCTTTGGCGTCCTGGTCGCTGCCGAACAGCACTTCGAAGATATCGGTGCGGGAAATCTTGCGTTGCGCAACGATCTTGGGGTGCAGGCGCTTGTTGTCTTTCACATAAATGAGCAGTTTGGCATCTTCGATGGTTTTGGAATCATCCGGGTCCAGCAGGCGGTCCCACAGATCCAGTTCGCGCAAATGCGGAAGTACATCGTCCACGGCGTGGTACATGGCATCATGGGTATCCACCAGGGTGGCATGCCAGTCGATGAGGATGGCCTCGGGTTTTGCATGGGGCAGTTGCAGGATACTCATTGTGCTTTGTCCTTGCCGTAGACGCTTCCATTGCTAGCACAAAACCTGTGGCGCCGTTGTGAATTCACCGGCAATAAGCGCTGGTCAGATTGCTGGCCGCGCCCAACCTCTGGACGCGGTCTTTGTATTTTGAGATTCGACTCAGAGTTGGCCGAGTACGGTTTCAGCGCTGCTCTTGTCCACGCCTTTTTCATCCACGCCGATGTACTCCACTACGCCATCGTTGGCGATCAGGGCGAAGCGTTTGCTGCGGATACCCATGCCGCCGCCGGTGGCATCCAGTTCCAGGCCCAGGGCTTTGGCGAATTCCGCGTTGCCGTCGGCCAACATGGTGATGTGCTCGGCGTTCTGGTCTTTCTGCCAGGCATCCATGACGAAGGCGTCGTTGGTCGCCATGCAGGCGATGGCGTCAGCCTTTTCCAGAATGGCATCGGCGTTGATCACGAAGCCGGGCATGTGGGTGTTGGAACAGCCCGGGGTAAAGGCGCCGGGTACCGCGAACAGGACCACTTTGCGGCCCTTGAAAAAGTCACTGGTGTTCAGGTCTTCGGGGCCTTTGGCACCGTTGGTCTTGATCGTCAGTGCGGGAAGGGTGTCGCCGACTGCAATGGTCATGATTCGCATCCTTTCTGAAGTGGATGTCCACTGTAACAAAGACGCGGTGACAGGAAAGGGGGAGGCGGGGCAGAAACAGAAAACGCCCCATTAAAGGGGCGTTTTCTGTGGTGCTTGATAAGGTATTAGCCGAGCAGACCCAGCAGGCCGCCCAGTACCGGACCCAGTACCGGGATGGTGGTCAGGGCATCGTTGAGAGGAGCCAGCAGGCTGCTGGCTTCGGCTTGACCCAGCAGGGACACCAGCAGGTTGCCGACCAGGTCGCCGACCAGCGGCAGTTCTTCCACCAGGGCGGATACGCTGTCCAGCAGGTTGCCGTCCTGGTCCATGATGCTGTCCAGCAGGCCGCTGGGGTCACCGCTAAGCAGCCCGCCCAGCAGTCCGTTCAGTAGTTCACCCAATACCGGAATCTGTTCCAGCATGGCCAGGTCCGGGGTGAGCATGTCGCCACCAGCGCCACCTTGCAGGGTGGTGAGGATCTGATTGAGCAGATCACCCAGTACCGGGATCTCGTTGAGCATCTCGGTGCCGGGCAGCAGCTCGCCGCCGTTGCCGGCGCCGGTAAGGGCTTCCAGCAGGCCGTTCAGGACATCACCCAGCAGCGGGATCTGTTCCAGCAGGCCGGTGAACTGTTCCAGTTGGCCGGCGGAGTCGGTCAGGCAGTTCAGCGGGTTGGCGGCGTCGCAAGACACGGCGCCCAGCAGTTGATTGACCACGTCACCCAGTACCGGCACGTCGGCCAGCAGGTCGGTCACCATGCTCAGCTGATCGCCTTCCAGGGCACCCATCAGGGTTTCCAGGCTCAGGGCATCGGTGGGCAGGCCACCGCTGTCGCCACCGGCAGCACCGTTGAGGATGTCGCCCAGCACCGGAATTTGTGTCAGCAGGTCAGGCAGGGATTGCAGGTCGCTGAGGGTGCCGAACAGGTCGCCACCATTACCCAGCAGGCCGGCCAGCAGATCGCCCAGTACCGGAATCTGTTCCAGCATGGCAGGCAGCTCGCTCAGCAGTTCCATGTTGCCGGGCTCGGCAAGACCGGCCAGCAGGTCTTCCAGAATGGCCGGGTCCAGTGGGCTCTCACCCATCAGTTCGCCGATGGGGCCCAGGTTCTCGCCGGCAGCCAGCAGGCAAGTGAACGGGTCAGCGCCTTCCGGGCACAGCTCGCCGAGGCCGCCGGTCAGGTTGAGGATGGAGCCCACTCCGCCCAGCACTTCGGTAATACATTCTTGCGGGGCGAATTCATTTGCACCGGTGGCAATCGGGCACAGGGCCAGAGACAGACTGTTCACAGTGCCGATCAGGGGCTCGCCCATGGCCAGGTTGTCAGCGACCTGAGTCAGGCAGAGCTGCGGGTTGAGCGCGTTGTCGCAACCCAGGTAACCCAGCACGCCGGCCAGGGTGCTGTCTGGAACGCTGCTGAGGGTTTGTACCACGCACTCCAGCGGGTTTTCCGCGCTGGGGCACAGCTGCTGGCCGATGGCCCCGCTGTTATCCAGAATGCCGCCCAGGGTGCCCACCAGGTAGGGAACGCTTTCTTCCAGACAGGTCGGCAGGAAAGTGGGTTCGGTGACACTGCCGAGCAGGTCGGTGTCGGTAGCGGCAACGGTATCGGCGCACAGCAGGCCGAGGACGTTGTCGTTACCCAGAGAGATGTTGGTCAGCGCTTCGTTCTCGCAGGCCAGGACATCAATCACGCCGCCCAGCTGGGTGCCCAGCAGCGCCTGCGGGCAGACAGAGGCGGTGAAGTGGTTGTTGGTGTCGATCAGAGTCAGCAGCTGCTGTTTCTCTTCTTCGGTGAGCGGCGGGGTTTCATTGTCGCCACCGTCTTCACCGCCGGTTTCTTCGCCGTCAGTATCGCCACCGTCTTCATTCCCGGTATTGCCGGTTTCTTCACTGGTGTTGCCCGTAGTGGTGGCCGGGCTACTGCCGCCGCCGCCACCGCAGGCGGCCAGGGTGATGAGCAGAGAGCTCATCAGCAGGATTTTCAAAAGATGTAGCATGGGTACTTCCCCCTTTCTTCCATGAACACAAAAGTGTGTATGACGGGCGTATCAGCGCGATCCACCCAGTGCGCGCAATATATAAAATTCATTGCGGTGCCAATGTTGGCTAAAAATGTTGTTTTGTATCCAGTGTTGCAGTGTTTTGTAATGCACACCAGAAGTGCTTGAATGGGCATAGCACTAAGTAATTGAGATACCAAGGGAAAGGAGGCGGTAATGGCGCAAACAATTGTAATTACTGGCGCAAACCGGGGCATCGGTCTTGCACTGGCACAGCACTGGAAAGCCCGTGGCGAAAGGGTTTTGGCCGTATGTCGGCAGGCGAGCACCGCGTTGGTAGACAGTGGCGTGGAAATTATTGATGGCGTGGACGTGAGTACCTCTGACGGGGTCAGCAACCTGACCAGCGCGCTGGGTGATACGTCTGTGGATATTCTCTACAACAATGCCGGGGTCATGCTCAGCGAGAGCCTGGACGAGATGGATTTTGAACAGATGCTCCAGCAGTTCAAGGTCAATACCCTGGGGCCGCTGCGGGTCACCATGGCGCTGCTGAACCATCTGCACCCAGGCAGCAAGGTGGGCCTGATGACCTCGCGAATGGGCTCTATCGCCGATAACACCTCAGGGAAGAAGTACGGTTATCGCATCAGTAAGGCCGGCTTGAACGCAGCGGGCAAATCCCTGGCGCTGGACCTGCATGACCGCGGCATCGCCGTGGCTATTCTGCACCCGGGTTGGGTGCAGACCGACATGACCGGCAACAGCGGTAACCTGACAGTGGACGAAGCGGCGTCAAATCTGATCACGCGGATGGACGAGCTGAGTCTGGAAAACAGCGGTACCTTTTGGCATTCCGATGGCAGTGTGTTGCCCTGGTAATTCGCGGTTGGCGTTCTGATTTGGGAAAACGTTTCAGCAAAGAGAGCGCAGCGTTTTCGGCTTTCGTTGGAGCTGTGCTTGCATGGCGAAGGGTTGGAGGGATGGTTCGCCATGCGAGCATAGCTCCTACAGGGGCGGCGAATAAGGCGTACGGGTTTTCTCTGTTCCTCTACGAAAAATCACCCAAGAAGAAACGCATTTTCATAAAGCGCCGTCAGCCCCCGCTCCCGGAAAACCGGTTCGTGGTCGAGAATCATTTTTCTGGAAAGCGAGGCGACTGAGTAGTCGGCACCATAAAGTGCTTTTATTTGCGGTTCGCCAACAGAAAACGGCGGACCATCCATTTCCTGTTGATCATATTCCAGTGTGATAAGTAGCTGCGGTGACTTGTCGGTGATTGTCAGTAGATGGCGAGCATAACGTGCGCGCATAGCCTCGGGCAGGGCGATCAGGGCAGCCCGGTCATAGATGGCATCCGGTGCCGCAATATCACCGGATTTTAGCAGGAAGATGTCACCCTGAAAGACGCAGAGGTCGCCATGCTGGTAACGCTTGCCACCTTGCCAGTCGGTCACCACCGGCTGGCGATTCAATGAGGCGAACAGGTCGGTGACGGCTTTATCAGACAGCTCGGCACCGATCACCCGGTAGCCTTTTTCCAGCAGATAGCCGATATCCAGGGTCTTGCCGCACAGGGGAAGGAAGACGGTCTGACCGGCTTTCAACGCCAGTTCGTCGAAGTAACGCTGCAGTAATGGATGGACCTGCAGAAGATGAAATCCCAGTTCCGAGTTTTGCCATTTCTGATGCCAGAATTTCGGGTTCATAGGGCCGCCTGTTGGTGAGCGTTCGCCCTCCATGACAGGAGGGCTTGTGATCGTTTCTTGCGCTGGTAGGGTAGCTTTTTTTGCTCAGGGAAGGCAGGCCATGACTCATGCAGCGCGTTTTCAGCACCTCCGTTATACCATTCGCCGAAAATTCTTCCGGCTCTTCGGTGATGCCTTTCATCTTTATACGGACACCGGAGAACTGGCGCTATATTCCAACATGAAGCGCTTCCGGATCCGTGAGGATATCCGCCTCTATTCAGACGAAAGCCAGGAACAGGAACTGCTGCGTATCTCCACCCGCAGCATTTTCGATTTTGCCGGCGCCTATGACGTGCATGATTCACAGAACAATGAGCATGTGGGCACCTTACGGCGGGCGGGTTTCAAGTCGTCCTTTCTGCGCGACCACTGGACGTTCCTCGATAGCGAAGGCCAGGAAATCGGCACCCTGGAAGAAGACTCCATGCTCAAGGCACTGGTGCGTCGCTATATCGAAGTGTTGGCGTTCTTCTTTCCGCAGCACTACCAAGCCAGTGTGGGCGACAAGCCTGTGGCGGAGTACCGGCAACGGTTCAATCCCTTCATTCTGAAACTGGATGTGGATTTCAGTGCGGATCGTGACGGGCGGCTGGATAAACGCCTGGGGATTGCAGCCGGAGTGCTGTTGTCCGCCATCGAAGGTCGACAGGAGTAAACCATCCCGGACAAATATTGCTCGCTGACAGGGTAGTACTGGCCATGGGCTTTGATGGTCAAAAACGCAGGATAGCGACGCTTGACTGAGCAGGTCATGCCCATTGTGGTATCCATCGTTGCAGGGAATACGAGCTTGCCTGAAAAGCCGGAACCGGCCACTCTGTTGCCGCATCAGGAGGCGATGATCGGGGGCGGGGATGGCGACAATTCTGTTTTGTTGGGAAATGGGTGAGGGCATGGGGCATCTGATGCCCGTGCGTAAAGTGCTCAAGGCTCTGGTAGAGCAAGGGCATGATCTGGTGGTTGCTGCGGTGGAGGTGCACACGGCCCGTCGGGTATTGGGTTCTTTTAGCAAGTCCATTGTCCAGGCGCCCTCCCAGGTTGATAAGCGCTACCCCTTGGGGCGCCCAGCGGAAGGTGTTGCTGACTTGCTTTCGCTCAATGGTTTCGCCGATAACGCGAGTCTCAAGGGTCGGCATCATGCCTGGTGCCAGCTGGCGACATTGTTCAAACCTGACCTGGTGATAACAGAGCACAGCCCCGGGGCCTTGCTTATGGCAAGAGCCTTGTGTATCCCGGTTGTCCATGTGGGAACCGGTTTTACCCTGCCCCCTGAGCAGTTCCCAATGTGTTTCCCCGGTTTTGCTGTTGGCGACAATGGCAAGCGTGAACAGCGCCACCTGGATGTGTTCAACAAACTGATTGGCAGCTCGGGTGGGCAGCCCTTGAGCCACCTTCACGAGCTCTTTAACGGTGTTGCGGGTCGATACCTGCTGAGTTTTGCGGAGTTGGATCACCTTGGTCCTCGGGATGGCGTTCCTTATATGGGAGTGGAAGTGCCCGAAGATGGTGAGCGTCCCGTCTGGCCAGATGCCGGCCAGCATCAGGTGTTCGCGTATCTGAAGCCGTTTGCAGCACTGGAGGGATTCCTGATGGCAGTAAATGCTTTGAAACTGTCTCTTTTGCTGGTTCCGGACCGCATTGACCCTGCTATTTTACGCCGGCATAAAAGTTCCAATATCCGGGTTGTGGAGGGGCGGCAAAGTATGAAGTCGGTAACTCGTGACGCGGACCTGATCGTTTGCAACGGCAATCATGGTACGGCCGCTGCGGCAATGCTTGGCGGAGTTCCCTCACTGTCTTTCCCTCTGCACCAGGAGCAGGAGGCCTGCGCCCGCAGGGTGGCCAGCTCCAGCCTGGGTGCCATGCTCCCGGTTAAAGACGGCAAGGCCATTCCCCCTCTCCTGGAAACAATGTTGCGTAGCCGCGCCATGCAGGAATCCTGCGACAAAGCCGCCTCCCGGTATCAGGATTTTGATTATCAAGACAGTGTTAGCCGCATGGTCCGGGAAATCGGAGCGTTGCTGTGATGAAGCGGCGGGAATTCATTCGCGATGTGGCTCTAAGTTTGTCGCTGTCACCGGTGGCATTGCTTTCTGGTTGCCAGAGAAAACTCTCTGCGGAGTTTGTCATCGTCGGCTCCGGCCCTGCGGGCATAGCCCTGGCTGACAGCCTGGCCCAGGCGGGGCGGCAAGTGTTGGTGCTGGAAGGAGGGGCAGCAGAGCCTGATCGGGCGTTACAGGACATGCATGCTGTCGAAGCGGGCAAGTGGGGCCTGGCCTATAACTTTGGCTGGGCAACCCAGCGACTACTGGGCGGAACCACCAACCTCTGGCAGAGCCATTCGCCGCGCCCCCTGGAGCAGGAACTGCACGCTGCCAGTTTGCGTGGGGTGGGGAAGGACTGGCCCTTTTCCATGGACAGCCTGACGCCCTGGTTGCAGTCGGCCGAGCAATGGCTGCATGTGCGTCCGTCCGAGCCGGCCATGAATCCGGCCTTGCCAGTCAATCCTTTCATTGCCAGCAGCCAAGGGCTTCGCAAGCTGTTGACCGGAGCGGGGTATCAGCACCTCGAAGCCGGTGCCTACGGCATGGTTCACCATGAAGGGATGGATGCGCTGCGATTACTGGAAGACGGAGAAATTGACCGCGTGGCCGGGTTGAACACGGTTGCCCTGAAAGATCGCACTACGGTTCGCCGTATCCGCATGAGCGGCGGGCGGGCCGTGGCGCTGGAATGTGCCGACCG
>NZ_DEXN01000014.1:42449-86585 GCF_002364155.1 Alcanivorax sp. UBA3183 | reverse complement strand
GCCGACCGGGAGGGCAAGCCGCTGGAGGTGGAGGCCGGTACGGTGATTCTCTGTGGTGGTGGCGTGCAGACCCCCAGGCTGCTGTGGAACAGCGCCAGCAGCAACGGCGGAGCGGCACCGGGCAATCATAGCGATTGGCTGGGTGCAGGCTTTATGGAGCATCCCGGGCAACAGATTTATGGGCGCCGGGAGAAAGCGTTGTTGCCGCAAGGGGCAACGGAGACTCATTTGCATGTCCGCGACATGCTCCATGACCCGGCCTATGACGGCATCCGGGGAACGCTTTTCCATGTAGGGCTCAAACCCGGGCCGCAGGGCTCGGAGTTCACCATGGTCGAGGTATTGTTTGAGCAGGAAGCAAGCAGACAAAACCGTATTCTGCCCGGCCAGAAGACCGATGCCCTGGGTGACCCCCTGCCCAGGGTTGATTATCGCCTCACCGCTGAAGACCGCCGCACCATCAAGGTCGGAAGTGATCTGCAGCGCCAGCTTGCTGAAGCAGTGGGAAGTGTCGACAAGCAAACCGCACTGAGGCCCGGATCGCATCATCTGATGGGGGCGACACGCCTTTCGCTGGACCCCCGTGATGGTGTGGTGGATGCCAACCTGAAAGTCTGGGGTACCGAAAACCTGTATGTGGCTGGCAGCAGTGTCTTCCCCAGCGGGATGACTGTCCCTCCAACCCTTATTCTGACAGCGTTGAGTCAGCGCCTGGGGGCGCTCCTTTCGAAACAGAAAAAGCAATGAACTTAATTCATTCCGTTGTTTTTATGCGAACCATTTCACATTGTTGGAAAAGTGACCTAATATCGTGACGAAATGTAAAAAAGCGGCCAAGGATTAACGGCCAGACTCTGGGGTTGATGGGGGAAAATCATGTCTTTATTTAGTCGACAGCCGCTGGCTGCTGCTATTCGTGCGTCTATGCTTGGTGGTTTCGCCATCATTGCCAGCCCTTCATACGCTGGTTTCACCGAAGTGACCGAAAACAATCCGTTCGATGCTATTACCTCTGGCACAGTAATGCCGTCCCTGACTTTGCAGGATTTTGATGATGATGGTGATCTCGAGGCCGTTGTCTTCCATGCTGCGGACGCTGACAGTTTTCCCTATTACGGCAGTGATATCAGCTTTTATGAAAATACCGGCTCTGCCCAGAGTGCCGAATTCACCCAGGTCGCCGACGTTCCCATCTCCGGTTACGGTGGTGATACCTTCGAGGTAAACCCGTTTGCGAATTCCTGGACCTATAGCTCCTATGGCCACCCGGTGGCTGCTGGCGATCTGGATGGCGACGGGGATGCCGACTTTATTGGCGGTTCCAACACCTCTAGCGTGGAAATGTGGTTTGGGGTCACGACTACGGATGCCTATGGCGTAGCCACTAGCCTGGCCGACGGCTACCACAACGGCACGTATTACTGGTTTGACAGTCCCTATTACGGCCAGGGCCTGGTGCCTTATCTGGACGAATACGGCGGATATGCCTCAGCGGTACCTTTGGATATTGATGGTGATGACGATATGGACCTTGTCGTCATGGATAACCAGTTTGTTCGTGTCTATCAGAATAACGGCAGTATCGATGGCGTGGTTCAGCTGAATGAACTCACCGGCAGCAATAACCCCTTTTATGCGGGTGCTTCCAACAGCGTTTATATGGGTATCCCGGATGATATTCCTGCACTGAATCATTCAGAACACTACGGCGCCCCTCTGGCCGCCGGCGATGTGGATAACGACGGCGATACGGATGTCATCGTGGGGGTGCGTAACGGACCCGGGGATATGCTCTTGTTCGTGAACACCGGCACTGCTGGCATGGCCGTGTTTGAGCAACAAGCTGACGCCTCCCTGGACGTATCCACCGACATTTATGCCGCCCCGGTGATGGCCGATATCGATAACGACAATGATGACGATCTGGTCGTTGCTGAACAGCAGGCCAGTGGAGCTTCGTCTTATCGACTGTTCCTGAATGATGGCGCTGGTGCTACGGCGAACGAAAATAACACAGGAAATAGCAGCAGCTCGTCAGGTGGTGCTGTCGGTGGATTGCTTATCGGGCTGTCTTTGTTGCTGCTGCGTCGTCGTCGGCGTTAACGCTATACAGCCCGGTTTCTGCCGGGTTGTTATTTATCGGATACATAAAAGGAGATATTCATGAAGAAATTTCAACGTCGCCGTCTTGCCGTGGCTGTCGCAGCCTCCGTCGGCCTTGTCGGGGTCGCTAACGCCGCTTTCGAGGAAGTGACCGAAGCCAATCCGTTTGACGCTATTACGTCCACCGGTGGAAACCCGTCGCTGGTGATGATGGATCTGGATAATGATGGCGATAAAGATGCTGTCCTTTTCCATAATTATCAGAATGACAACTACCCATATAGCTATGGCGGAACCAGTGTCTGGGAAAATATCGGTAGTGCAACCGCGCCAGAGTTTTCTCATGTCCCTGATGTGAGCTATGCCGGCCCCGGTTATGCGGGTCAGGACATCGCAGTGAGCCCTTTTGCGGATGATTATGACCGCTATTATGGCCACCCGGTGTCCGCTGCCGACCTGGAAGGTGATGGTGATCTGGATTTCTTCGGTGGGCAGGACTGCGCCTATAGCAGCGCCCAGCTTTCTTTCGCCGAAGTTGAGAGCGATGAAAGTGGGGTTGTCACCGGTGTGACCCATTATCCGTTCACGTACAGTGGTGGTGGGTATGGCTCCAGTGCCAATCCGTTTTACGGTAATGTGCTGGCACCGAGCGCCGCCTACGCTGGCTGTGGATCTGTAAGCTTTGCTGCCGGGGATCTTGATAACGATAGCAAGATCGACATCGTCAGTGTGGATGAAGATACGTTGCGCGTATTCATGAATACGTCTATGACTGTCGAAACCACCCCCTATACTTTCATGGATCTTGGTGCCAACAGCCCATTGGTGGAAGCCAGTGCCTTGACGGCGCCCTATTACGGCGCCCCGGCTGTCCTTCACGATGTGGATGCCGACGGTGATCTGGATCTGGTGATGGGCACTGTTTCCGCTGCACCACTACGCCTTTTCATCAACGAGGGCACGGCCTCCACGGCAGATTTTGTCGAGGTCGAAGATACGTCCGGCAGCCTGGATGTGACCTCCACCGGTTGGGCTGCGCCCACCTTTGCCGACATGGATGGTGACGGCAAGGATGATCTGATTGTCGTAGAGTTGAATATGTCTGAGCCAGAACTCCAGCCTAGACAGTCTGAGAGACGGATTTCTTTGGAAGGCTCGCAAAGCATTCGTTATTTCCGCAATACTAGCGCGGATGACAGTGTTGCTGCGGAAGAGTCTTCTTCTAACGGCGGTTCCCTGGGTATCGCTGCTGTGTTGATGGGCATGCTGTTTGGGCTGCGTCGCCGCCGTCGCTAAGCCTTGGTCCCTCAAATAGAAGCGCCCGGGTTTTGCCCGGGCGCTTTTTTTTCGTCTCAGGCATGATGAAGCAAACGCTAATAGGTTGAGTGATCCATGTCTTTTATTGCTATTTGCGGCACTGGCTTTATCGGAGTCGGCCTGGCTTTGGCCTTGGAACGGCATCCCCGGCTGAAGGTCAGCCAAGTATATACGCGCCGCCCGGTGCGCGAGGTAGAGCATCCATTCCCGGAGGTTCTTACTAATGACCGTGAAAAGCTTCTTTCAGGCTGCGACTTGCTGGTGGAATGCAGTGGCGATGTCTTGCTTGCCAGTGAGATTGTCGCTGCCGCGCATCAACGCGGGATTCCTGTTGTCACCATGAATTCGGAATTTCACGTTACTGTTGGCAGTGCCTTTGTGGACACGGGCTATCTCACGGAAGCGGAAGGGGACCAGCCGGGCAGTTTGGCAGCACTGAATGAAAAAGTGACGGCCATGGGATTTCGGCCGGTGGTCTTCGGAAATATCAAAGGGTTCCTCAACACGAAACCATCCCGTGAGGATATGGTTTTCTGGTCAGAAAAGCAGGGGATCAGCCTTCCTCAGGTCACCGCCTTTACCGATGGCACCAAGATTCAGATTGAACAGGCTCTGGTGGCCAATGGGCTGGGCGCAAATCTGCTACGTTCAGGCATGATGGGGCCGGATTCCCCCGACCTGGAGGCGGCGGCAAAGCAGCTGGGGGAGATGGCAGAAGAGCACGAAGCCGGGCCAGTGAGTGACTATGTGCTTAATGCCGGTGGTCCTGCCGGGGTGTTTGTTGTTGCACGCCATGATGCGGAACAACAGCGCTTTCTCAAATATCTCAAGTTGGGTGAGGGGCCTTACTACTTTTTGCTGCAACCCTTTCACCTTTGTCACCTGGAAATGGTGGGAACGATAGAGGCCGTTCTGAATGGCAGGCAACCCCTGTTGAATAATGGAAGAAAACCCTCTGTCGGAGTGTGTGCGATCGCAAAGGCCGACATGGAAGCTGGAGACATTGTGACGCGAGCCTTGGGGAGTTTTGTGTTCCGGGGCGAGACCCTTCCCTTTGAGCAACATCGTGATTTTGTGCCGATAGGGTTGCTGCAGGATTGCCAGCTGATCGATACCATTCGCGAAGGCGACAGGGTTCGCTGGGATCATGTAACGGTGCCAGATTCACTGGCGCTGCGCCTTTTCAATACCTTGCTGGAAGAGTGATAAAAGATGGCGCATCTGGTCGTTGGCTGGGAGCTGGGGCATGGCATGGGCCACATCATGCCACTGCGCATGCTTGCTGAAGTTTTACTGGAAAAAGGACATCAACTGACATTCATCGTGCGAGATGTCTCTGCGGCACAGCGCGCGTTGGAAGGTCTGGATGTTGTCTGGTTGCAAACTCCTCAAGTGACCTACCGCCCCTGGGAAATGACTCGCACCGATTGCTACTCTCAATTGCTGGGTAATATCGGATTTCGGGATCCCGAAAAACTGATGTCTACGGTTACCGGGTGGCGCAGCCTTCTCAGCGCGTTGCAGCCGGATGCCGCACTATTGGAATTCGCGCCATCAGCAATGATTGCCTGTTATATGGAACGTATTCCGTTTGCCTTGCAGGGCAATGGATTTTTTTGTCCTCCTGCCGAGGAGGAGCCCTTCGGGGTTATCAGCAACAAGTTGTCTGAAAAACATCGAAGACATCAGGATGTCATGTTGCTGGACAGCATAAATACCGTTATTGGTGATAGTCGACCTGCGCTTGAGCATGTTTCTGAACTCTATCGGCTATCTTGCCTGAACGTACTGACCAGTTTTCGCGAGCTGGATCATTTCTGCCGTGACAATGATGATATTTTCCGTGGCGCCTGGGTACCGTCGATTCCAATTTCACCGCGCTGGCCAAAAGGGGAGGGGAAGCGGATTTTTGCCTATCTGACTGCCCGCCCCGGGGTCGACAAAGTCCTTGCGATGCTAAGTCGAACCGGTTTGCCGACCCTGGTGTATTGCCCTGGTGTTGAGGGTAAATTCCGAGCTCCGTTCGAAAACCAAAAGTGTCGTTTTCTTGATAGGTTGGTAGATATCAAGAAGCTGGCTGAGCAGTCCTCTCTGGGTGTGTTTCATGGCAATCATTCCTCCACCGCCATGTTCATGCTTTCAGGTACTCCGACTATGCAGATACCTCTGTATATGGAGCAGTTGATGTTTGCCCGCCGAATCAAAGCCATGGGAGCCGGGGAGATCGCTACTCTCGACCAGCCTCAACGGGTTGCTGCGGGGATCAATGCCATCATGTCCAGTCCTGGCTATGGCGAAAGCGCGAGACGTTTTGCGGATCAGTATCGTGATTACGATCAGAATTGCGCCATTCGGCAGGCAGCGGCGGACCTGGAAGTGGCGCTTGGATTAAGCGCGTAGAAGCGTTTTTCGCCGCCACTATTCTGCGTTGTTGCTCATTGACCGGAAAGATTTCACTGTGCATCAGGGCAATGAGCCTGACTTTATTCAGCATTATTTTTTCTGATAACTCACCTTTATAAAATGTTCTCCGAGTTGTCGGGTTTTCGTCGCAGTCCGCCGCCGATAAGCAGGATCAGGAAGGGCAGTAGTGCGCTGATACCGAAGGCGCCGCCACTCCCGGCCCCGCCGCCGCTGTAGGAAGGCTGGTTACTGGTGTACATGGGCTGTGCCTGGTCCACCCGGTTGCTGGTGGGCGCCTTGGTCTGGCGTTGGGCCTTGGCCAGTTTTTCGATGTCCCGACGTTTGGCATTGCGACGCTCAATACCGTATTCCGCGAACACCTCATCGCGCAGCACCACCATGGAGGTGTGGTTAGTGACCAGTCCGTATTCCAGGCCCAGGTCTACGATGCCTTGCTGCAGGTCCTTTTCTTCGCCGAAATAATTGATCTCCCGCTGCATGCCCTGAATGGTGGCGTAGGCCCACAGGCGATCCAGCTCCGGGTTATCGCCGCCGGTGACGGGGAAGTCGAAACGGGTTTTGTATTGCTTGTCCTGGCCACCCACGTTGGCACGCAGGGTGACTTTCGCCGGGCCGTCACCCCAGTAGTGGCCGAGCAACACGATCTGACGGCCATGGTAGATGCTACCGACACGTTGCGGTTGCAGGTTGGCGGTGCGAACGCCGTCGATATCGATCTCCACGTCGTTCATGGCCTGGTGGGTGAGCTTGGCGGTGGCGTTGAGAATCTGCCCGGCGATGTCATCGCTGTTGGACACGCTGATAGCAAAGCCGTTGCTGGCATCGGTCATGGCGGTGAGCATGGGCCTATTGCTGCTGTTGCCCATGACAAAGGTGAATAACCGAACGTCGTGGCTTTCCAGCAAGTCGATAAAATCTTTCTGCTGGGTCTTGCCCACGTTGGCTACGCCATCGGTGACCAAAACGATGCCGGTGGGACGATCTGCGTCGAGCGGTTTCAGGGCCAGGCTCAGGCCGCCGAACAAGTTGGTGCCACCACGGGATTGCAGCTGCATGACTTTCTGCGTGTAGCGGCGAATGCTGTCCGGGGTGGCATCCACAAAGCCATTGGTAAGTTCTTCGGCGCGGTCATCAAACAGCACAATGCGAAAGCGGTCTCCGCCGCGCAGTTTGCCCAGGGCCTGGCTGACGCCGTCCGCCAGGGTGGCCAGCTTGGCATTCATGGAACCGGAAATATCCAGTACGAACACCCAGTCGCTGCCGGTGCTAATGGCTGGCAGATCATCACCAGGGGTGATGCTGAGCATGAAGGTGCCGCGGTCCTTGCCCGGTGCCTTGTAGGCTACCAGGTCCACGCTGCCGGGCAGGTCCTGCTGGTGGCGCCAGTAGACGACGATGTCCTGATTCAGGGTGAAGGCATTGGTCGGCTGGCCATTGGCGGGCGGGGGCGCGAAGTTCGCTCTTTCGCTGTTTTCGTCTTCCTTGCTGGTAACGGTGGCCGCGCGATTATCCAGTTTTACCTGCCATTGTTGTGGGTCCAGTTGCTGGATCTGCGCCTCGGGATGCTTGGGTAGGCGGAGGGCGTCCACCGGGTAGCCGCTACGCAGGTTCAGGGTAAAGCTGAAGTGTTCTTCCACACTGTCGTTGGCGGTCCAGAACGCCAGCTTCTTCTCGTCCACGCCGCCTTCTTCCAGCGGGTACACATAGCGGCCGATGCCGGTATCCACAAAAGCGGGCTGCATATAGACCAGCCGTACCCGTGTATCCTGGCCGGCGCGCACTGGTTGTACCCGCACATCAAAGGCCTTGTAGCTGTCCTTTTCGGTGAGGCCTGCCTCGCGACCGGCGGCTTTTTCCTGTTCGTAGACCTGGCGGGCCTGCTGTTTTTCCAGCACTTCGCCGATCACCGGCTTGCCGTCGATCCACACGGTGAATTCGGCAACGGTGCCGCGCTCGGGGACCGGGAAGCGGTAATAGGCTTCCAGATCCTGATCATTGGGGTTGTGGAAGACCTGCTCCACTTCGGTGATGGCGTAGCCGTCTTCCACGTCCACTGTGACATGTTGTTCTCGGATCTGCAGTGGTGGCAGGCTGCTGTTGGCCGGCGTCATCAACCCGGCGGCCACGGCCGGTGTAGTCATGCTGCCCAACAGCAGGACCAGGCCGGCCAACAAGCGGGTAAATCCGTTCCTGAAACCCATGATGATTCTCCTTGTTATCAATCACGGGAACAGTTGTAGGGTATTGGAGTGGCTTTGTTAAACGGTGTTCATTAACAATTTATGTCGCGGGGTGTTCAATAGGGGGCAGACCAGACGCATCAACAACATGTCCGGCCGCAGGCACGGGTCGCAATGACCCGTGGAGCGATCTTCGATCAGCGTTGCAGTTGCTGCCGGGTCTTCTCAATCAGTGCGGAAAAATTCGGTTTGGCGATGATCGCCATTATCAAGCTGAAGATGCCGTTCAGAATGGCAAGGTGCCCATCCGCTTGCATCAGACAGAGGACAATCACGATGATGGCAACCGTATCGAGGAAGCCCAGCAGCATGAACATGCTGGTCTGCACTTTCATGGCTGCGGTGTCATCGTCGCTGGCCGGCGTGGTGCCTTGTAGGGGGCGTTGTGCGATGGCTGTCGGGGCCAGCAGAAGATTGCGCAGCGGCCTTGCCACGACCAGCATCAGCGCCATGGCACCAAGTGCGCCCATGCGCAGGGTATCCTGGGGCAGCACTTTCATGGTCGCCTGGTACTGACCGAACTGGATCATCAGGGCGATGGCGATGCCGATCATCATGGGCGCGGCGAGCACGGTAAACCAGAGCAGGTTGAGGCGTGGCACTGCCGGGTGCGAAGAAGCGGACATGAAGTCTCCTTGATTATTGTTATTGGTCCTTGAGCCAGCGAGCCCTTCGCCAGCCTCTGTAGGAGCTATGCTTGCATGGCGAACGTTCCCAACTCCGAATTCGCCGTGCACGCATAGCTCTTGCAAAGACAGACGAGACTGGAATTAATCCCGGAAATTATTGAACTGCAGCGGTGTTTCAATGCTTGATTCGCGCAGCAGTGACATCACCGCCTGCAGGTCATCACGCTTCTTGCCATTCACGCGAACCTGGTCGCCTTGAATGGAAGCCTGCACCTTGAGCTTGCTGTCCTTGATCATCTTGACGATCTGTTTGCCGAGGGGTTGCTCGATGCCCTGGCGGAAGGTCAGTGTCAGGGAGAAGGTCTTGCCGCTGTGCTCAGGTTTTTCCGGGCGATCGGCGCCGGCCACGCTAATGCCCTGTTTTACTGCCGCCTTGGCAAACAGCTCTTCCAGTTGCTGCACCTGAAAATCCGACTGGGTCTTCAGTGTCACATCCAGACCATTCTGCTCAATGCTGGCCTCGACGCCACGGAAGTCGAAACGGTTGGCTAGTTCGCGGTTGGCGTTATCCACCGCGTGGCGCAGGGCCACTTCATCAATTTCAGAGACGATATCGAAAGAAGGCATGGTAAGTCCGCAAGCATATTCCGTTGTAAGAAGGTTGCGATTATAGTCTTTTTGGTCTGCGGGTGCCCGTCAGGGTATCGACAGGCTTCATCGTTCAGGAAGAACGGCAAAAAAAACACCATAAAGATCGCGAGGGAACGTAATGAGTCAAGCCAATGCAATCGTCGTACTGTGTCCAAAACGCCCGGATTTAGCCGGCCAGCCTCTGCTGGGGCATGTGGGGTGGGGGTTTGAACTGCCGGATGGGCAGTGGATGGTGGGAGCCGTGGAAGGTGACGGCTGGGCCAACGGAAATGGCATGAACGGCTTCTGGTCACGCAGAGTGTCGGGAGAAAGGCAGGCCACCCAAGTGTTTGCCAACATGGTGCATCATGGGGCGGAGTATAATTATTTCAAATATCTGACCATGACCAGTCAGGTATGGCCCGATCCTGATGCGGCATTGCGTGTCATGGCCTGGGTCAGCGCCCAGCCGTACCAGTTGTTCGGTCGCAACTGCATGAATTCCACCTACGATATTCTGCGCGCCTTTTCCCGGGGTGGGCATTTCAACGGCAAGATCCTGCCCAGCCCGGATTTCAACTGGATTCCCAATGGCTGGTTCAATGCCATTCAGGTGCCACAGAGTGATTATCACCATCTCCCTCCCGCTTCGCAGTCGGTACAGGCGTTTGCGGCAGCCGAGGCCGATCTGCAGGAAACGGCGGAATGCCCCGACTGGCGCAAGCCGGAGTCAGAGGATTATTTGCCGCTGGGTGGGGTGCCCGAGGAGCCTGTTAAGCCCGTTGAAGTGGTGCCCCCGGCGAATTAACCGGGAGTCAGAGGCGAGCAAATTGGCACGCTCGCTTTATATGCAACGAATGCCTCACTGGTTAGAGTGTAAGCGCACACCGGAGTGTGCGGACTCAACTCTGCCAGGAGGCAAACATGTCACTAAAGGAACGGTTGTCTGCGGACAACCTGCTGGATTCTCTCCCGGTTTCCCGGGATCTTCTCACCCGCCTGGGCGTTCTTGGCGCCCAGGTTTCCCGCAAAATCGCCATCGATCAAGTCAGCGTGCAAGACGGCACGCTCAGTAACCTGCGCGTGGACAAGGTCACTTTGGGCAGTGCCAGCATCGGCAATCTACACGTGGAAAATACCCAGGCCTCGGTGGATAGCGCCAAAGCCGTGCTCAACCAGGTGCGAACCATTGTCGAGCTGGGGTTCCGCCTGGACTGGAAAATTGACTTGGGCTGGCTAGGCAGCTGGGATGGCAACGAGGATATGGGCAGCCTGGATATCCCGGTGGATCTGGGCACCATCACAGTGCCGGACCTGGGTAATATCGACCTGCAGATTCCGGCCATTGATATTCCCGGTCTGGTGGCGCAGATGAAACCCATCGACCAGCTCAATCTGGGGAACCTGGATCTGTCCGGTATTCGCCTGGATAAACTGGGCCTGCCCAGCGCCGGGTTGTCCGTGACCGGTATGGGCATCGGCGAGCTGTCGCTCAGTTCCTTGTCGGTGCCAGGAGCGAACGGCGAAACCCTGCGGGTGAATCGGGCGGCTCCGACCGAACAGCTGGTCCTGCCCGGCGCCAGCCTGGAAAACATCAGCATCCCGTCCGTGACCATGCCGGCGGCCACCAGCCAGGCGTTCAATGTGGATGCCACGGCCTCGGATAAATCCCTGGGCGTGGATCTGGGCATCCTCAAGGTGAGCATCGCTGTCACCCCCACGGTGCATTTGAACGTGGGCAGCATGACGCTCAGTGATGCCAAGCTCGGTGCCACCCTGGGCAAGGTGTCGCTCAACGACATCAGCCTGCCGGTGGCCCTGGAGGGCATCAGCGGCGGCGAGCTGGGGCTGAACAGCATCAGCGTTAATAAACTCACATTCTGAACAGGGAGGTTGTCATGACATTGAGCCACAAGGAATTCGAAAAACGCTGGGAGCAGGCCCACCGCAAACAGCACATCACCCAGAAGAAGTCGTCCATTGCTCCGTTGGTGCACCTGTCGGTACTGACGATTCTGGATAACTACATGCACCAGCTGCACAAGGCGGTGGATGGCCATGCGCTCAGCAAGGAAGAGTGCGACGCGGTCTGTGAAAAAATCGCCGAGCTGAAACCGCTGGCCAAAAAAGCGGATGCCAAGGCGGCGAAATATCTGAAGGTTTGACCCTCCCTCCATGCGCCACTGCCGTCCAGTGGCGCTTGGTTCCCTGCGCCAGGCCCCTTACCATCGCGGTTTGATTCAGGGCGGATAGAAGGAGCCATGACAGATCACGATTCCCTTCCCATTGATGGACTGAAAACCCAGGTTGACGCGGCGTTGGCCGATGGCTCCATAGTGGTTTCAGCGGCCACAGGCTCAGGCAAGTCTACTCGCCTGCCGGTGTGGGCCGGGGCGCTGGGTCCAGTGTTGGTGGTTGAGCCGCGCCGCGTGGCTTGCACTGCACTGGCCACTTTTCTGGCGTCTTGCCGTCGCGAACACGTGGGCCAGTCTGTGGGCTACGCGATCCGTTTTGACCAGGCATTCAATGAAGACACCCATATCGTTTTCGTAACCCCAGGTATTGCTCTGCGCTGGTTGCAGGAAGGTCAGTTGGGGCGTTTTGCCACTATCATGCTGGATGAATTTCACGAGCGCCGCTGGGATACCGACCTACTGCTGGCCCTGCTGCGTGAGCACGGGCAATGTCGCTTGATTGTCACCTCGGCGACTCTGGATGGTGACCGCCTGTCGCGCTATCTGGATGCCCCGCATCTGATGTCTGAGGGACGTGGTTTTCTGGTGAGAGAAAACTATCAGGCCAGCAACGACCGGCAGATGCCATCGCGCCATGATCTGGCCAACCGTGTGCACAAAGCGGTTAGCGCAGGGCTGGCAAACACAAACGGTGATGTACTGGTGTTCATGCCCGGTCGCGGTGAAATCCAGCAGGTCGTATCCGTGCTCAAGGGATTGGAGGCGGATGTCATCCCCTTGCATGCGGGGGTGCCGGCGGCCGGGCAGCAGCGCGCCCTGCAGTCTGGTGCCCGTCGGCGCATCATCGTTGCCACCAATGTGGCGGAAACGTCCGTTACCATTCCCGGTGTCACCCTGGTGGTGGATAGCGGTATGGAGCGCCGAACTCATCAGCGTAATGGGCGAACGGTACTTTCCCTGCAACCCATCTCCCGGGCCAGCGCCGATCAGCGAAAGGGGCGTGCCGGGCGAACCGCGCCGGGAAGTGTCATCCGCTTGTGGGGTCGAAATGCTCCACTGGAGGAGCGCACTCCACCGGAAATCCAGCGCGAGGAGCTGGTGGACCTGGTGCTGGCATCGGCCTGTGTTGGCACACCGGTGGATACGTTAGTTTTTCCCGATCCCCTACCTCCTGCCACACGGCAACGGGCTCTGGATCAGCTCGCTGCCCTGTCCGCCGTGGATGAAACAGGACTGGCTACGGCACGTGGCCTTGCCCTGTCGGCCCTGCCGGTGGATACCTTTTTTGCCCACCTGATCATGGCCCTGCCCGACGCTGACGCTAAAGGCTGCATGGTGGATCTGGCGGCGGCTCTCAGCGCCTGGCGGCGGCCGGTGACGTTGCCGCGCGGCGAGGAAGGGCGGCAGGTCATGGGGGCCTGGCAGCCACAGCCCTGCGACGCCACGACCCTGATACAGGCAGTCCGCCAACGACCGCCCCCGGAACTGCATCCGAACCTGGCAGCAAGGGATGAAGCGCGCAAGCTGGCAACACAGATGCGTCGGACTCTGGGTCTGCCGGAGATACCGGATTCGTTGCCGAAGTCTCTGGCTGGCGTCTGGGGGGCGGCCGCCCGGGTGGCCCCGGATGCCGTATTTGTGCGGCGGGAAAAACGCAAGCGCCGTGAGGCCATGGGTAACGGAGTCAGTGAACTATGGATCGGTGATGACTCTCGTTTTGACGATGATGTGGAAGCTGCTCTTGTGCTGGATAGCCACAGCGTCCCCTGTCGCGGCACCCGCGAGACCTTCACCGCCGCCACCTGCCTGGCGCCATTATCGTTGTCGGTGTTGGTAAGCCATGAATTGGCCGAACCCCGGGTCGGTCCGGTCCGGCAGCATAATGGTGAGGCGGTGGCCACCCGGGAATGGTGTTATGCCGGTCGGGTGATTCACACCGAGGTGGCGGAACCGGAAGGAGCGGCTGCCCGTCAGGTCCTGGCCCGGCTGATTCTGTCAGAGGAGTTTCTTCATCCTGCCGGTGGGAAGCTGCTGGATCATCTGGAAGCCTGGCAGTTATATGTGGCCCTGGAGGAAGGTAAGGGGGAGGTGCCGGAAGCAGAAGCCTGGCTGCTGAAAAAACTGGCAAGCCTGGGTGTGGAGCGGATGGAAGACAGGTGGTTTCTTGAGGCGGATGACCTGCGTTTTCCAGGGATACCCGACTGGGAACGGGAACGATTCGATGACAAGTATCCACGCCGGGTAAACCTGAGTGATCTGAAACTTCGCATCCACTACAAGGTGCCGATGCGCCAGGTTATTGCCGAATATGTCAGTGGTGGCCGAAAGGGTGATCCCAAGCGGTGGGAGCTGCCTGCCTGGTCGGGATGGAAGGTGAAATATCGCAAGGCCAGCCGGGTGGTGGATGTACGTTAGACAGGCGCCGCCAACCCCTCCCCCTCACCACTGCCTGGTGCATGGGAGAGTTGTTGAACAGGCGTCCTGATGTTGTGTGGCTTCAGTCTGTGGTATCGGGCTCATCAACGTTGGCGACAATCCTCACGCGACGATTGTTCTGCCGCCCTTCGGGAGTGTCATTGGTGTCGATGGGAACGCTCTCGCCAAAACCTGCCGTCTCGATGCGATCGGCGTTAATCGCATAGTACTCAACAAGATAGTTTCGCACGGCCATTGCCCGCTGTTCGGACAGGTCCTGATTTTTGGCTTCCGGACCGAGACAATCACAGTGGCCCTCAATGTACACAGTGGCTTGCGGGTTCTGTTCAAGAAACAGGGCCAGTTTGCGGAATATAGTCCGCTGTTCTCTGTCGATATCGTCGCTGCCTTTGGCAAAATGCACGGTTCCTTCAAAGGAGTCCGGCTTGATAACCGGTGTGCTCACCATCACAGGGACTTCCACGGGAACTTCGACAATTTTTGTGACCGTTTCCGGGCGGGGTTTCTTGAAATGGTAGGTTGCCGCAATATCAATCCCATGGTCACCGCGGTTCTGATATTCCAGATTGATGTCCCATTTGTCATGGATATGGAAGTTCACACCGAGCATGCCTCCCATGCTGGATTTAACGTCGATGGTCTCTCTGATGTTTAGCGTGCCAACTGTGCCGGTTATGTCTGCTCTGCTGTCCTGGTAGAAGATGCCACCATAGACATCAAAAGACTGGTAGTTTTTTTGTAGCATGGTGCCGGCCAGAAAATCCCTGAGGCCGTCAGCTTCAATGGCATAATCTGTTGTCAGAACTCTTCCAACAAAATCGTAATCGGCATGATTGGTATATTGTAGAAAGGCACCAACATCGAATTGCTCTGACTCATAAAGCCGCCCCTTCAGTTGCATGCCAAAGAAGGTGTCTCTCAAGTCTGATCCCAGCTCCAGGGAGTCCTGGTCAGGGTCGTTGGAGATATCCTCATAACCATAGATTCCCGAAACCAACCAGCCTGGATGAAACTGATAGTTCAGGCGTAAATACGGTGCGTCACGGGTGATATCTTCCATGGCGTTGTCGGCCAGAGAGCCATCAATACCTTCGAAGTCACTGCGTTGGTAGTAATAGCCAACGTCGACGGAGACTTTGCCATCGTTGTCCCTGATGCTGGGCAACGAGCCAATGCCAGTTGCGTATGCCGGTGAGCTGATGAGAGCCATACAAGGCAACAAAGCCAGTATTTTCTTCATGTTGAATATACCATTTCCTGAATGGGGGGGCGAAGTGAATGGTCGTTGCCTTGATATCAACATGTCTGGTGTTCCCTTTTTTCTTTATTGTTTCTGCGTCGAACAAAGAGCAGGCCAGCTAGAGGAAGAATCAGTGCTCCCAGCGATCCGCCATTTGAGGATGAATCCATGTATGACGCGCTATCGAAAGGATCGATAACAGGTTCGTCTACACGAATGGTAATCAGGGCGGAATTTGAAACCTTGCCATCGACGGTCACGGTATAGGTGAATCTGTCGGAGCCAGAGAAATCATCGCCGGGTGTGTAGGTGATGCTGTTGTCTGTTCCCACAACAGCCGAACCGTTAAGTGGGGGGTTGTTAATGCTGACGGTGATGGTAATGGGGGAGCCCTTGTTCATATCATCATTTGCCAGCACATCCAGAGTTACCGGAGTCTCCTGGAATGTCACTGCAAAATCATTATTGGCAATGGGCGCATCTGGTATTGGAGTCGCCTGGATATTAAGGGTCACGGTTGCGGTGTTTGACTCATTACCGCCAACTGCAGTGATGCTGTACTCGAAAGTGTCGATCCCATAAAAGTCCACGTCACCGGTATAGATGATGGTGTTTTCCAGAGCAGGATCAGAGCCAGAGTACACCTCGGCCGTGCCGTTGGCAGGCGCGGACAAGATATTCACCGAGGTAAGATCTGCAGGCTCAATAGGCCTCACATTCATGTCGGCAATCTTGAATAGATCATTGCCGAGAACATTGATCGCTTCGGTAATGTTTTCTTCCGTAGTTCTGACATCGTTGAGTGCAATAGGCGTGTTGTCGTTACCAGGCAAATAATCGGCCAGGCTCGAAGCATTGCTTGCCAGCGGAGTGGATGGATCCATGTCATCGTCAATCATCCAGTCAGGCGATTCCGTACCGGCAACATCACCGATGACCTGAGAAACCGAGTTTGCTGTGACCCGCAATGTGATGGAGTCCAGTTTCAGTTCACCATTTTCATCCATCAGTTTTTCACCAATGAAGATGAAAATATCAGTATTCAGGCCTGATAAATCATCGCTCAGGAAGCTGTCAAAACGGATTATCTGTTCGCCGGGAGCTTCGCCCAGTTCCAGACCCAAAAGTTGTCCTGCCCACTGCTCCAACAGGTTGTCTGGAATGATGGTGTAGTTGTCCGGCGTGGTGGCGGGGTCGCCGTCTATTCCGGCGCGACCAGAGCGCCAGTTGGTGCCGTCCCAGATGGCGTGTATTTTTTCAGACTCTCCGCCAACATCATTGGTGTGATATTCCCCGATAACAGTTGGCAGCAGTGAGTCAGGCAGCATGTAACCCAGCATGTTGCCTGGCAAGGCCACGCCCTGGGCGCTGGATACATCAAAGTAATTCGGCGTGATTGACCCGATTCGCCCATCAACAATGGTCAGACCGCTGTCGATGACAGAGCTTTTCTCAATACCTGCGGCAGGAATTTGGGGTGGAAGAAAGCCCGCGGCAGAATGGTCCAGGAACCCGGGCTCAAATCGGTCGCGACTACCGTCATCAAACATTTTTGGTGAAAAAGTGGCAAAGCGAAGAGGGTTCCAGACCCTGATGTCTGGTGCGCCGGTTTCCCCTTCGAGAAACTCACGAGGTACCATTGTGCGCATTTCAAACGAAACACCGTCGTCTTCATAGTTCAGGGGCTGGAACTCATTACCCAGGCCGGTGCCTATTTCGAATTTGAAGCTCGCGATGCGTTCATCTGTGTTGTTGATGATTTTCTGGATGACACGATAGATGCGGCCAATATCGTATGTGCTTCTGAATGCAGCCAGTTCCTCGCCACCATCAGTGGCAGGATCCTTGATGCCTTTGTAGCGGATGTCCTTGATGCCGAGATTGAAGACCAGATCAACCGGCACATCACTTTCCGTCAACTCAAAGAAATACCGTTTGGAGCTTCCCTCCTCGTCACTACAGGTCTTGGGCAGTACAACACCAAACTCTTCACTTTGTAGCTCGCCGGAAGCCATGATGCAGTTATTGGTGGGGAAGTCGAAATCATCGGTTACAACCTGCAGGCCCGGTGCGCGGCCGCTACCGTTATCCAGTTCCCAGTAAATAGCGGCAACGCTGTCGACACCAGGATCATCCTTTGCGGCAGCGGATTGATACACATGGCTCTTGGCAGTCGCACCGGTCATGCCATCAATGGTGTGGATATTGATATCGCTCCAACCGGTTAATTGTGGAACGGGCAAATCAACGTAGGTGTTCGGCTCAGTGATGGGCTCACCGGCAAAGCCATTTGGGCTGGTCAGAGCGGCAGCAAGAGCTGTGGCTATCAATTTTTTCATGAGGCAGGCTCGGCAGGGTGCATGTGAAAGTAACCTAGTATTGGTTATAAACTTATAGCCAATACGCATATTGATCTGTGTCAATAAACCCTGGGGAAACGGTCATTTCCCGGGAACTTGGTCCTTGCTTGTGGCTCCTTTGCCATGTTCCGCCTTGTGCTCTAGTGTCAAAGGCAGAATTGTTGGTGGGGAAGTCGTATGCCGTTTCAGCCCGATGTACACCTCAACCTGAATGTCCGAGGCATGGGGGTGTCTGCCACTCTGGCGATCAATGAGCGCAGCAATGCCCTGCGTCAGCAGGGGCGGCAGGTCTATAAGCTGGGGCTGGGTCAGTCGCCGTTTCCGGTGCCGCCCTCGGTGGTGGAGGCATTGCGGGAGTTTGCCGGCGAGAAGGATTATCTGCCGGTCAAAGGGCTGCCGGCGCTGCAGGAGGCCATTGCCAGCCATCTGGACCGCGAGCACGATGTGGCCTTCCGGGGCGAAGACATCATGATCGGGCCGGGCTCCAAGGAGCTCATGTTCATCCTGCAACTGGTCTACTACGGAGACCTGGTGATCCCCACCCCGAGCTGGGTGTCCTATGCGCCCCAGGCCAGCATCATAGGCCGTCGAGTGCACTGGCTGCCCACCCACCGACACAATAACTGGAAACTGAGTGCCAAGAGTCTGGATGCCCTGTGTCAGCGTGATCCGGGTCGTCCCCGGCTGGTGATCCTCAACTATCCGGCCAACCCCCATGGTTATACCTTTACCGACGACGAGCTGCGTGACATCGCCGAGGTGGCGCGCTACCACCGACTGATTCTGCTCAGTGACGAAATCTACGGCCGCACCCGCTACGACGGGCAGCACCGCTCCATCGCCCGCTATTACCCGGAAGGCACCATCATCAGCGACGGCCTGAGCAAGTGGTGTGGTGCTGGCGGGTGGCGGTTGGGTGCCTTTGCCTTTCCGCCCAACCTGTCCTGGCTGCGCGATGCCATGGCCACCGTGGCCAGCGAAACCTATACCTCGGTGGCGGCACCGATTCAGCATGCGGCAGTGAGAGCCTTTCAGGGCGGTGCCGACATTGACGACTACCTGTTACAGTCCCGGCGTATTTTGAAAGGGCTGGCGCGTTATCAGGTGGAGGCCTATCAGCAGGCCGGGCTGGATCTTGCCATGCCCGATGGCGCCTTTTACCTGTTTCCGGATTTCAGTCCGCTGGCAGAGCGCTTGCAACAGCGGGAGATTCACGACAGCACCGCCCTGTGCGAAACCCTGCTGGAAGACACCGGCGTTGCCACCCTGCCCGGGGAAGCCTTCGGCCGCCCGGCCGGGGAGCTGACCTTGCGTCAGGCGTTTGTGGATTTCGATGGCCAGGCGGCGCTGGCGGGGGCGGCAACGGTGCCGGCGGAACAATCCCTCGGTGATGATTTCCTGCGGCAGTATTGCGGCAACTGCACCACCGCCATGGACCGCATCGTGGACTGGCTGGCGTAGCGTTTCCTCGTTCCGTTGGAGCTATGCTTGCATGGCGAACTGGTTTGCGCTGATCGCCTTCGGCGGTTCGCCATGCAAGCATAGCTCCTACAAAAACCATTCGGTATATATGGAAGCGGGACATGTATGTCCTGTTTGTTTAAGTGACAGGAAAAATATCTTTTTTCGCCACTTTCTGATTGTTTTGGTCAGGTTGATTGCCCGCTTTGTATAGAGCCGGGGCGCTACCCATGGAACACTCGTTTCCCCAACCCTTGCGGTTAAGCGAATAACGAGGAGGCGAGTCATGGGTGCGGTATTGGACAGTGAAAACCTGAAGCAGTCACAAAGCTGGGCCGGTGCGGCGGTAGAGCTGCAGCGGCGGTTTTTCGAAACCGGTGCCACCCGCAGCTATGACTTTCGGCTGCGCCAGCTTACGAAATTGAAAGACGCCATCGTGAAATATCAGGAAGAAATTCAGGATGCGCTCAAGGCGGATATTGGCCGCCCGCCATTCGAGGCCTATATCGAGATCAGCACCGCCATCGAAGATCTCAAGCACACCCTGAAAAATCTGAAAAGCTGGATGAAGCCGAAAAAAGTGGGCACATCAATGTGGGCCCAGCCCGGCCGTAGCCGCATCGAGTCCACGCCGCAAGGGGTGACTTTTTTGCTCGGTCCCTACAACTACCCCTTCCTGTTGCTGGTTCAGCCTCTGATCGGTTCCATCGCTGCCGGTAACACGGCCATTCTCAAGCCGTCGTCACTGAATCCCACCGTGGCGAATGTGATCGAGAAAATGATCAAGGAGTTTTTCAGCGATGAATACGTGGCGGTTTTCAAGGGCAGCACCGAAGTGACCAATGCGCTGCTGGAAGAACGCTTCGATCATATTTTCTTTACCGGCAGCCCCCGTGTCGGTCGTATCGTGATGGCGGCCGCCGCGAAGCATCTTACCAAGGTCACCCTGGAACTGGGCGGCAAGAGCCCCACCATCGTACACAAGGACGCCAACCTGAAAGTGGCGGCCCGGCGTATTCTCTCCGGCAAGATGCTCAACGTGGGACAGACCTGTATCGCGCCGGATCATGTTCATGTCCATGCGGATATCCGCGATGCCTTTGCAAAGGAAATGGTGGAGACCCTGCGCGAGTTTTACGGTGATGAACCGAGCCAGAACCCGGACCTGGGTCGCATGATCAACGATCGGCATTTCGATCGGGTGGCCGCACTGATCGACAAGGCCAAGGTGCTGGTGGGTGGTCAGACCGATGCGGGGCAGCGTTACATCGCGCCGACCCTTCTGAAAGATGTCTCCATGGATGATGCGATCATGCAGGAGGAAATCTTCGGCCCGGTGTTACCTATGCTGACCTACTCCACCCTGGAAGAGCTGATCGTCAACCTGAAGAAACTGCCAGAACATCCGCTGGCGTTGTATTTGTTTACCAGTAGCGATCAGGTGGAGCGCCAGGTGCTGGATAACACCCAGTTCGGTGGCGGCTGTATCAACAACACGGTCATGCATGTGGCCAATCCCAACCTGCCATTTGGCGGCGTGGGTGAAAGCGGCATGGGGGCCTATCACGGCAAGAATTCATTCGATGCCTTCTCCCACAAGCGCAGCATCCTCAAGGCCACCACCCTGTTCGATATCAAGTTCCGCTACGCGCCTTACAAGGACAAGGTGAACATGCTCAAGAAGATGATCAAGTAACGACTGGCGCCGTTTTCGGTGCAGTTCGCCTCAGGCGAACTGCATCGCAGCGATCGGTTTAACGAGCACCAAAACCACCCCAGGAAAACGGAATTTGGTAGCGGGTCATCAGACCGCCCACGGTGATCAGCACCCGCACCATAGCCACGAACGAGTCCGGCATCACCAAGCGCAGGCGACGGAATTCATCCAGCAGGGTGCGCAGATTATCCGCCAGGGTGGCATCGGTATCCTGGCGGGCAGAGACCAGTGCTGCCGACAGTTTTTCCAGCCGCTCCTCGGTGAGCCCGCCAAAGCCGGCGGCTTCGAACAGGGGTAGCAGTGGCCCGTCGCCCATGCCCAGCAAGCGCATCAACAAGGCGGTGTAGTGCTGGCGATCCTCGGCGGCCACGTATTCCACGGCACCAAAATCCAGTACCGCCAGATCGCCGTCCGGGGTGACGATAAAGTTGCCCGGGTGTGGGTCTGCATGGAACAGACCGAACTCCAGCACCTGCTGCATCATGCTGGCCTGTAAACGCTCCAGCAGCGGCCTGGCCTGCTCTTCGTCCTCACGCAACAATGTGGAAAGACTCTTCCCCTCGATCCACTCCGTTACCAGCATCTGCGCACTGCACAGGGTCGGATAGACCCGCGGCACCTTGATGCCCGGCAGGTGTGGCAGTTCGCTGAAATCCTGCATGTGTGTCATTTCCAGTCGGAAATCCAGCTCCCGTTCGGTGGTGGTAATCAACTGGTTGATGATCTGCTCCACATCCACTTCGCGCAGCAGTGGTTTCAGCGCCTTTGCCAGCAATCGCAGCGCGGCGGCATCTTCGGAGAACTCCTGGCTGACCCGGGGTTGCTGCAGTTTCACGGCCACTTCGGCGCCGGATTTCAGGGTGGCGTTATGTACCTGGGCGATGGAAGCCGCGGCCATGGGGATGATATTGAAGGCGCTGAAAGAGTCCGCCCAGTCATGGCCAAGCTGGGCTTTCAGCCAGGGCTGGATGTCATCGAAATGGGCTTTCGGCGCTTTTTCCCGGAGGTGGGAAAAGGCGTCGATATAGGGCGCAGGCAACAGGTCCGGGCGGCAACTGAGAAACTGGGCAAACTTGATCCAGGCGCCGCCGTTGTCGCGAAACAGGGTGGCCAGGCTGGCTGCCACATCCTCATGAAGAGGCTGCAGCGCTTGCTCGTCGCCACTGCCCAGTACCTTGCGGTGTTTCCACACCACTTTCTGCAGGCTGGCGGCAGTGGCCAGTACCCGCTTGTAGCGGCCACGGGCGTTCCACAGCATGCGCGTGGTTTCACCGAGGCGCTGGGGCTGGTTGGGCGTGGTCGATTCCATGGGGGATCCCTGTGCCAATACGATATTGGCAGCATAGCAAAGGTGCTCTGACTATGTGCGAAATCAGGGAAGGCAGAAAAGATGGGCCCCGTCCTGATTGCTGGAGGGGCCCATACCGCTGCTAGAAAGCAGCGAGGAGAGGTTTAGAACTTGTAAGCGGCACCAAGCTCAAGGGTTTGCCGGACGACTTCAATTGTCGCGTCTGCTCCTAAACTTGAACCGCTTTGGGCGGGAATGGCAGTAAAGTCGAAATCGCCATAATCGGTGTAACGATATTCTGCTCTCAGAACCAGGTTATCAGAGAGGAAATGTTCCGCCCCAATACCTAGTGTCCAGCCGTCCATGCGTTCGTCATCACTGAAACGTTGAAATCCATCAGACGGGTTGCAAACGTTGGTGTCGGCCGGGCAGGTGCTGGTCGTTTCGACTTCAAGCTGGGATACGCCAAGGCTGCTGTACACCATGGTGTTGTCATGCAGCATGTACCCGCCGCGAAGGCTAAGGCCCAGCGCCAAGTCGTCAGTCTCGACTTCAGAAAAACTGGTCGGGTTGGAGTTGGGGTCTCCCAGCCCGGGGATACGATTGCGGATCTCGTCACTGGCATCAGTCTGCACCGCGGAGAATTCCGCGCCCAGCACCCATTTCCCCTGACCAACCACCCAGTTATAGCCAGTAAAGAGGCCATAGCTGGCATTGGAATCATCCAGTGATTCGGTGGTGTCTGATGAGGGAGCGATAACACTACCGTTGGGGGCTAGTGTTAGGTTGGTTTTCCAGTCCATATCCGTGGTCTGGTAACCGAGCGTTGCGCCAGCGTAAAACCCGCCAGGGCCGGTCTCAGCCATGGCAGGTGTTGACAGGGCGGCAATTGAAAGCGCGCCGGTCATGGCAAGCAGGTATTGTTTTTTCATTGGTTCCTTTCCCCTTTTTTGTAGTCCAACTGCCATTTTAATCGATATGCCACTATTTGTGTAAGTGCTGAGTGGCGCATCTAATGCGGGAACGTTAGCCGGGGAAAGCCTGTATTGACGCACTTGCGTTCGTTTTTAATAAAAACTATCACCTCATTTGGCAAACTAAACTGGCCAATCCGGCATCAAAAGGACTACAACAGAGTAACAAATACGCCGAACCCACCTACAAGGAAGGAGAGCGCTATGACAGAGAGTAAATGTCCGATTAACCACGCAGCAGGTGGGGGGATGACCAACCAGGATTGGTGGCCCAACCAGCTGCGTCTGGACCTTCTCAATCAGCATTCCGCCAAGTCCAATCCCATGGATGAAGGTTTTGATTACGCCAAGGCATTCAACAGTCTTGATCTCGCTGCGGTGAAGAAAGATCTGGATGCGCTCATGACCGACTCTCAGGACTGGTGGCCGGCGGATTTCGGTCACTATGGTGGTCTTTTTGTTCGCATGGCCTGGCACAGTGCTGGTACTTACCGCATCGGTGATGGTCGTGGCGGCGGCGGCCGGGGTCAGCAGCGTTTTGCGCCGTTGAATAGCTGGCCGGACAACGTGAACCTGGACAAGGCCCGTCGCCTGCTGTGGCCGATCAAGCAGAAGTACGGCAGCAAGATTTCCTGGGCCGACCTGATGATTCTGGCCGGTAACGTGGCGCTGGAATCCATGGGTTTCAAGACCTTTGGTTTTGCCGGCGGCCGTGAAGATACCTGGGAACCGGACAACGACGTCTACTGGGGTGCCGAGCAGGGCTGGCTGGATGGCGACAAGCGCTATTCCGGTAAGCGCGACCTGGAAAACCCGCTGGCCGCGGTACAGATGGGCCTGATCTACGTGAACCCGGAAGGCCCGGACGGCAACCCGGACCCGAAGGCCGCGGCCCATGACATCCGCGAAACCTTTGCGCGTATGGCCATGGACGATGAGGAAACCGTCGCGCTGATCGCCGGTGGTCACACCTTCGGCAAGGCTCACGGTGCGGGCGACCCGGAAAAAATCGGTCCCGACCCGGAAGCGGCAAGCCTGGCGGAACAGGGCATGGGCTGGCGCAACCCGGTGGGCACCGGCAAGGGCGACGACACCATGGGTGGCGGCCCGGAAGTGACCTGGAGCCAGACGCCTACCCAGTGGAGCAACTACTTCTTCGAAAACCTGTTTGGCTATGAGTGGGAGCTGACCACCAGCCCGGCGGGTGCCAAGCAGTGGGTAGCCAAGAACGCAGATGAGGTTATTCCTTACGCCCAGGACAAGAGCAAAAAGCACAAGCCGATGATGCTGACTACGGACTTGTCGCTGCGTTTTGATCCGGACTACGAAAAGATTTCTCGGCGCTTTTATGAGAACCCTGAGGAATTCGCCGACGTGTTTGCCCGTGCCTGGTTCAAACTGACTCACCGTGACATGGGCCCCCGTGATCGCTACCTGGGCCCGGAAGTGCCCAAGGAAGAGTTGATCTGGCAGGACCCGGTGCCGCCCGTGGATCATGAGCTGGTCAACGACCAGGACATTGCTGCTCTCAAAAGCAAGATCCTGGAGTCCGGCCTGTCCGTGGCTGAGCTGGTATCCACTGCCTGGGCGTCTGCTTCCACCTTCCGGGGTGGCGACAAGCGTGGCGGCGCCAATGGTGCCCGTCTTCGTCTGGCCCCGCAGAAGGACTGGGAGGTAAACCAGCCACAGCAGCTGGCCAAGGTGCTGAAGACCCTGGAAGGCATCCAGAGCGACTTCAATAGCGGCAGCAAGAAGGTGTCGTTGGCAGATCTGATCGTACTGGCCGGCGGTGTCGGTATCGAGAAAGCCGCCAAGGATGCCGGGCAGGCCATCACCGTGCCGTTCACTCCGGGGCGGACCGATGCCAGCGAGGAGCAGACCGATGTGGCGTCCTTCGAGCCCATGGAGCCGGCGGCGGATGGTTTCCGCAACTACCAGAAAGGCCCGTTCAGCATCGGTGCGGAACACCTGCTGGTGGATCGGGCGCAATTGCTCACCCTGACTGCGCCGGAGATGACGGCACTGGTGGGTGGTCTGCGCGTATTGGGCGCCAACCATGACGGTAGCCAGCACGGTGTGTTCACCGACAAGCCGGGCACCTTGAGTAACGACTTCTTCGTCAACCTGCTCGACATGGGGACGGAGTGGAAAGCTACCTCCAGCGATGAAGAAGCTTTCGAAGGTCGTGACCGCGACAGCGGCAAGGTGATGTGGACCGGAACCCGGGTTGATCTGGTATTCGGTTCCAACTCGGTGCTGCGCGCCCTGGCCGAAGTGTATGCCTGTGCCGATGGTCAGGAGAAACTGGTCAACGACTTCGTGGCCGCCTGGACCAAGGTGATGGAGCTGGATCGTTTTGATCTGAAGCAGTAATCCATCGCTTGTCAGTTAAAACGGTGCGCTGGAAACAGCGCACCGTTTTTTGTTGGAGCCTTGTTCACAAGGCGAAAGGGGTTTGATTGATGCCGGATTATTCGCCTTGTGAACAAGGCTCCAACGGCAGATGTTTGATCCTGATGGTATTCTACGTGGAGTTATTGCTACCGTGAGCCGTCATGCCATCCCTGAGCTGGCTACAAAAATATCGCCCGCAAAAGTTGCCGTTCCGGCGCCACGTTACCCGTGCCTCGGTGGCGCTGATCTACCGTGGGCCCCGTTCGCGTGATGGGGAGCTGTTCTTTATTCAGCGGGCCCGCCGCGATGGCGACCCCTGGTCCGGCGACATGGCATTTCCCGGCGGACGCCTGGAGCGCAGCGATACCTCAAGCCGCCACACCGCCATGCGCGAAACCCTGGAGGAAACCGGGCTGGATCTGTTTCGCCAGGGCGAGTATCAGGCGCGGTTGTCGGATCTGCTCACCCGCCACCACAGCCGCTGGAGTCCCATGGTGGTGACGCCTCATGTGTTTGCATGGCAGGGCGATCACAGGGTCTCGCTCAACCATGAAGCACAACAAGGCATCTGGATTCCCCTCGATTACCTGAGCAATCCGGCACACCGTTCCACGCTGCAGATCCGCACGCCGGTGGGGAAAATGACGTTTCCCTGTTGCCGTTATCAGGGCTACTGCATCTGGGGGTTGAGTTACAGCATGCTGCAGGAGTTTTTGAGAAAGCGCGGGGAGGGATAACAAAAAAACGGCGGCGCTTGTGGCGCCGCCGTCGGGTTCTGAGTGCCGGCGCGGCCTTGTGGGCCTGCCGGCGTTGCAGGGCAGATCAGAAGCGTACGCGGTCCAGGTTCATGACCTTGGTCCAGGCGTCGACAAAGTCCTGCACGAACACGTCATCGTTATCGTTGAGCGCGTAGTACTCGGCCACCGCACGCAGTTCTGCATTGGAGCCGAAGATCAGGTCCACCGGGGTGGCCGTCCATTTCTGTTCGCCGCTCTGGCGGTCGAGGCCCACATACAACCCTTCATTCTCTGCGGACGGCTGCCATTTCGTGGACATGTCCAGCAGGTTGATGAAGAAGTCGTTGCTCAGGGTGCCCGGCTTGTCGGTGAACACGCCGTGGTTGCTGCCGTCGGCATTGGCGCCCAGGGTGCGCATGCCGCCTACCAGCACTGCCATTTCCGGCACGCTCAGGGTTAGCAGGTCCGCCTTGTCCACCAGTGCATCGGTGGGGGCCAGGCGGCTGTCCTTGCTGAAGTAGTTACGGAAGCCGTCGGCTTTCGGTTCCAGCACCGCGAAGGAATCCACATCGGTGAGTTCCTGGGTGGTGTCGGCGCGACCCGGGGTGAACGGCACTTCGATGTCGTAACCGGCATCGGCAGCGGCCTTCTCGATGGCAGCGGCGCCGCCCAGCACGATCATGTCCGCCAGGGATACCTTGCTACTGCGGAACAGGCCGCCTTCATTGAAGTCGGCACGGATTTCCTCAAGGGTAGCCAATACCTTGTCCAACTCGTCCGGGTTGTTCACCGGCCAGTCGTTCTGCGGGGCCAGGGCCACGCGGGCGCCGTTGGCACCACCGCGCATGTCGGAACCACGGAAGGTAGACGCGGACGCCCAGGCGGTGCGGATCAGCGCCGGTACCGTCAGGTCGGACTCCAGGATCTGTGCTTTCAGATCCTCGGCCTGCCCGGCGGAAATCAGCTTGTAGTCCACCTCGGGGATCGGGTCCTGCCAGCTGAGGGCTTCAGACGGGACGTCCGGGCCCAGGTAGCCCTCGCGGGGCCCCATGTCACGGTGGGTCAGCTTGAACCAGGCGCGGGCGAAGGCGTCCTCGAAGGCTTCCGGATTTTCATGGAAGCGCTTGGCGATTTTCCGGTAGGCCGGATCTTCTTTCAGGGCGAGGTCAGTGGTGAACATGATCGGCGCGTGGCGCTTGCCTTCAATGTGGGCGTCAGGCACCAGGTTGGCGGCCTGGCCATCGGCGGGGATCCACTGAGTGGCGCCAGCCGGGCTCTTTGTCTGCACCCACTCGAAGCCGAACAGGTTGTCCAGGTACTGGTGAGTCCAGGCCACCGGGTCAACCGACCAAGCGCCTTCCAGGCCGCTGGTGATGGTGTCGGCACCCTTGCCGGTGCCGCAGTTGTTTTTCCAGCCGAAGCCCTGTTCCTCAATGGCAGCAGCGGCAGGTTCGGCTTCCAAGCATTTTTCCGGCTTATGGGCGCCGTGGGCCTTGCCGAAGGTGTGGCCACCGGCGATCAGGGCCACCACTTCTTCGTCATTCATGGCCATGCGACCGAAGCTTTGGCGAATGTCCTCGGCGGCCAGCAGTGGGTCCGGCTTGCCATTGGGGCCTTCCGGATTCACATAGATTAGGCCCATCTGAACCGCGGCCAGAGGCTTTTCCAGCTCCCGGTCACCGCTGTGGCGCTCGTCGCCCAGCCATTCGGTTTCCGAGCCCCAGTAGGTAATGTCTGCTTCCCAGTCATCCACGCGGCCACCGGCAAAGCCATAGGTTTCGAAGCCCATGTCTTCCATGGCAATGGTGCCGGCCAGCACCATCAGGTCGGCCCAGGAGATATTGTTGCCGTATTTCTGTTTGATCGGCCACAGCAGGCGGCGGGCCTTGTCCAGGCTCACGTTGTCCGGCCAGCTGTTGAGCGGCTCGAAGCGCTGTTGGGCGCCACGGGCGCCGCCGCGACCATCATGAATCCGGTAGGTGCCGGCGCTGTGCCAGGCCATGCGGATGAAGAGCGGGCCATAGTGGCCGTAGTCCGCGGGCCACCAGTCCTGGGAATCGGTCATCATCTTGCGCAGGTCGGCTTTTACCGCTTCCAGATCCAGCTCGGCAAAGGCGTCGGCGTAGTTGAAGTCGGGGTTCAGCGGGCTGGATTTTTCAGCGTGCTGACGTAGCGGGCGAAGGTCCAGGGTTTCCGGCCACCAATACGGGCTGGCCATGGGGGAGCGGGCGGGACTTTTCTGATAATGGGGATGGCCAATGGGGCTGGCCGTGAGGGTGGCTGAGGCGGCGAAGGCAATGGCGGCCGCCAGTGTTGCAGTCTTTATTCTCATGGTGTGCTCTCCTCTTGGTTGTTTCTCGCAAGGCACCAGAAAAATATAGACGTTACTCATTTATGACAGGAATGCTGGTTTCCTATGGCTGGCATCAGGAAAGCTGATAGGGGGGGGAGTTGTCGCAGGCATGTCAGCCCAGTCACCATGCAGGCATGGCTCCGACAGGGTGTTGGTCTGGGGTGGTTCAGGCGAAAAAGCACATAAAAAAAGGGCGCGTCCCGAAGGATGCGCCCTTTTTTGTTACCGGAACGATCGCTTACAGAGCGACGATGTTCTCAGCCTGAGGACCTTTCTGACCTTGAGTCATGGTGAACTCAACTTGCTGGCCTTCGGCCAGAGTCTTGAAGCCAGAGCCGGTGATGGCGCTGAAATGTGCGAACACATCCGGACCACCTTCCTGCTCGATAAAACCAAAACCTTTAGCTTCGTTGAACCACTTAACGGTACCTTTCACTGTAGACATAATACTAATCCTGAAAATAATGATGTTTCGCCGGTTAAGGCTTGTGTAGCTGAAAAACGGAACTTGGACTTGTGGACTGCAGGACGAGTTATACGAATAAAACAGCGAAATGTAGTACTTGATTCAAGCGTGATTTTTTAGCTATTGGTTACGTTACAGGGGTCGCCAGCGCCTGTCCAGCTAAATTTCACTACCGACAGTCAGACCGGGTGACAGCCACCGGAGCGGGGCGCTAATCCGATATACTCCCGCTTTGTCACAGCGGAGCACCTAATGAGTCACCACACGGATGGCCGCAAGCGCCGAGTTCCCCTGGGCCAGCGGGTCGCCCAGACCCTGTTGCGCCTCACCGGCTGGCGGGCGGGGCCCTTCCCTGACATCGACCGGGCCGTGATCGCCGGCGGCCCGCATACCTCCAACTGGGATGGTGTGCTGGCTCTGGTCAGCCGCTCTGCCTTGCAGCAGGACGTGAACGTGATGATCAAGCACAGCCTGTTCAAGGGCCCACTGGGTTGGCTGCTGCGCAAGCTCGGCGCCATGCCCATTGAACGCGGCAAGGCGGGTGGCATGGTCGAGCAGACCGTGGCGCAATTCCGCCAGCGCGACAAACTACTGATCGCCGTCACCCCGGAAGGCACCCGCAGCAACGCTGAGCAATGGAAGCTGGGCTTCTACCACATCGCCAAGCAGGCCAATGTGCCGATCATCCTGGCCCTGGCGGACTACAAGGCGAAGACCTTCTCCTTCCCGGTGGTGATTTACCCCAGCGACGATATGGAAGCCGATCTGCAGCAGATCTATGCCCACTTCGCCAGCGCCACCCCGAAGCACCCGAGCAAACTGTCCGGGCCGGTGCGGGCGCATTACGGCGAGTAGAGGGCTGGGTGAGCGCCCCTTGTAGGAGCCAGGCGCCTTGGCAATGGGGGCATCGCTTGCAAGGCAAGCTCCTACGGGAGAAGCCAAGGACAAAGGGGCTTGCCCTGCTTCCGGTGCTCTTATTGACGCTACCCCTCTCCTCCCTCCCTGTTATTGCGCCTTGCGTGCCATGATTTACACAAAGTACCAATTTTGGTACTTTGCAGGTCATGAAAAGGATTTCAGCATATTTCTTCGCTACGGAAGGTGGCTCGGAGCCGGTTAGGGAGTGGTTGATCGGCCTGGGCAATCCGGACAAGCGCATTATTGGAGAAGACATCAAGGCCATCGAATTCGGCTGGCCACGTGACTACCACCCGCAAAGTCTGGTGAAGAATCTGGACGGCCCGGTTTCTGAAGTGCGCTCCAACATCAGTGACAAACGTATCGCTCGCGTACTGTTCGCGGTGATCGGTTCAAAGATGATTCTGCTGCACGGGTTTATCAAAAAGACCCAGAAAACACCGAAACAGGACCTGGATTTGGCAAAAGCCCGACTGAAGCAGTATCAAGGGAGTCGTCGACATGGCAGCAAATAAACACCTGGGCAGCAGCTTTGATAGCTTCCTCGAAGAAGAGGGGGTGCTCGATGAAGTCGAAGCCATTGCCATCAAGCGCGTACTGGCATCCGAAGTGGCCGCCTACCTGGTAGCCAATGATGTGCGTAAAGCCACCTTTGCCAAACGCATTCATCCCAGCCGCTCCCAGCTAGACAGGTTGCTGGATGCGGAGAATCCCAGTGTCACCCTGCAAACCATGGTCAAGGCAGCGCGGGGGATCGGAAAGAGGCTGGAATTGCGGCTGGGTTGAATTGGCTAATCAGTGATTGCTTGCACGGTGGGGTGCCATTTTTGTATTTCAGGGGCCCCGCCTTCGTTTCTGCATTTTGAGTAAAGAAAATGATTAACACCAAAATATACAAGGCCGTTTATAGCTTGGCTGAACAGCTCATGGAAGCTGCCAGAAAAGACGATCAAGCGGAGTTCGATTTGTTTTATGGGCAACTGAAGGCCATTTGTACCGATAACGAAAACACAGAAAAAGATCACCCCGAGCAGTGGGAAACGCTGGCGGACTTCACCGAAGATCTGGAGGCTGCGCTGGTGGTGTACGAAAAAGCCCGGGGGAAGGCACTGGCTATCAATGCCAAAGACCACCTCTCGTCAATCGGCCTTTCCATGGCGAAGTTGCAGGCAGACCTCGGGCAGAATGAGGCTGCGATCAAGAGTCTTGAGAGTGCGCAGGTAAGCGCGAACAAGATTGAGGATAAACAGCTTAAAGCGGAAATTGATACCTTCCTTGAACAGTTGCTGGAAGGGCATGAAGAGAAATAAGGACCGCAACGATAGCTGAGCTCGGTTTTCTTTCGGGGCCGCCTAATTACTGCGGGGCCTGTCTTCTCACCGAGCCTTGGCTCGCGGTCGCCATATCTGTACGCCGCCGGGGACCAGGTATTCAGAAACGGTTCTGAACCAGAGCAGCCCCTTGATATTGCCATTGAGTCGGATCTTCCCCTGACGCATGCCGACAAAGAACAGCCGCTGATTATCCAGCAGCTGTATCAGGGTGGCTGCCCCATAGTCGGCATCCTGAAAGCGCACGGCAATATCACAGCGCTCACGTAAACCGGAACCACTGCGAACGCGATTGGGGCTGAAATGAAACCAGCGAGCGATGCGCCCGTCATGGGTGCGCCACACCATTATGATATTGCGTCGTTGCAGATCCTTGCGAAACGCCGGGTCGCGCCATGCCAGCCAGCGTAGACGCAGGGCGACAAATAGCAGGATCAGGCGAAAGGTCAGGTGTTGTTTTCTCCTGGCCATCCATGCACGGGGGTTGATGGTGAGTCGCGGGGCTGGCGGCATTCTTGTTCTGTTGGGTTGTGATGATGAGCCAACCTTAGCAGTTGCCGTTAGCCGGGAACACGTATGAATCAGCAAGGCCCGCCGGGGCTGCAAGAGGGTGCTTGCAGCCCCGGGTTTCGTTGGGGCGTTCTCGTGATGTATGCGTGTGACTTATTGTGGCGCGAGCCAGGTAGAGCACTGGACTCTGGGTAAACTTGAGCCTGGTTCTATGTGCTGTTATACCGCAACAGCAACACGCTATTGTCGCTCAAAATGCGGCATGTCACGTGCCGCCCGATAAAGCGGCACGGCAATTTGCGAGAACAGCGCCAGCCCCCAGAGCAGGTTGCCGATAATCGAGGGCACGAAAGGATGCACGGCCAGCACGACCAGGGCCATGACAATACCGAATAGCCGCAGAGCCGGGCTGTGACCGCGGCAGGCATGGCTGTCCTCCGTCACGAGTCGCTGCAGTATCCATAGCGCGGCGAGAAAGACGGCGAGACCCACCGAGCCGAGGGCGCCGTAGCCCGTCGGGTAGGGCTCCAGTAGACCGACATAGACTTCGCCGGCCAGCGCCACGCCAATCGTCACCGCGCTCCACAGGATGGTAATGTGCGCCAGCCAGTACCCCACCAGGACCCCGATGTCGCGGCTCTTCGGTTTGGCGTTGCCGGCGCTGTCGAAATAGACCCAGGCCAGCGCGAAGAGCGACAGGCCGCCCATGGCCACATTGAAGAAGGTGCCGGCGCCGATCTTGTAGACCCCTTTGTCGGCCAGTGTCAGCACCAACTTGAAAAAGCCTTCCCCCAGCAGGATCAGCATCAGCAGGCCGAAGCGCTCAGAGATATGCCCGAGTCGCGGGACGAATCGGGCGAACCGCAGCGTCCCTACTCGCGGCAGCATGTACTGCAGCTGGATCAGCGCAACGCTGGCGCCGAACACCCAGTAGGCCAGGGGTTTGGGCAAAAACGCGGACAGCGCGAACAGCCCGGCCAGCACAAAGAAATTCCGTCCCTGCTCGTGTGCCAGCGTATCGGTGGCATCGCCAACACAGCGCGCCCGCCAGTACAGATAGGCGGTGATCGCTCGGTTCAATGCGTAGCCCAGCGCAAAATAGGTCCACCCCTTGCCGGTCACATCAGGAATGGCCGCGGCGATGAACATCATGGTGACGATCTGCAGCGCCATGGCGGCGCGATGGGGCATATCCGTGGAGATGTAGAGGGAGTTGTAGACGGAGCTGTCCGCCCAGGCATAGAAGATCGCCAGGAACAGCCCGGTAAATACCCAGAAGCCCTGCCAATCCATGTGGTGGGAGAGGTAGTTCCCCAGAATGAAGATCGTCACCACATGGATCAGATCGAAGAACAGCTCGACCCAATGCACATGATCGTGGGCGTCATCGGCATCCATGTAATGGCGTGGCCGCCGCCAGAGAGGTTCATTCGCTGCCATGGGCGACTCCTTGTGGGCGTTGCATTCTCTTGGGGGCGGATTATAGGCTGGGCGGCCTTATGGATCTAACCGGCAAACCTGCGCGGCCTGTTACCGTGGGTCTTGACCTGAGGGTAACGATAAGGCCATGTTTTTGCTGATTAAATATGTGCCTGCCCCTTCTTTCCTCGTTCCCCTTTCCTCCGGCTGGCTCATCAGTTCCCTGGATTTGCTATTCTGAAACGGTGATTACACTGTTTTCCGGAGGAAAGGCAGATGAGCAGAAGGGATGCTGCTATTCATAAGTACCAAAGGTTACTGCCCGAGGCGCTTGCGAGTCGGTATGGAGGCTCGCCTCCTTACACGCCAGCCCAAGTGAAGCGAACGGTGAGCGATCTTGGGTTGAATGAACACTACGACGAGTACGCATGCTTGTTATTCTGTGATGAAAAGGCGTTGGAGCCGGCTGTGTTCACGGAAGAAAAGATTGCGGACATGCGAGAGGTTGTGGCGGCGGCCCTGGGGAAAGGGGCTAGCTTGGGACCTGTGGCAGGTCTCTTTGCTATTGCTGTAGGCGGAGCGTTCGATTCCGACTGCGGTAGCGGTGGTGATGGCGGCGGAGGTTGTGGGGAATGATTGTGGCTAAAGGTGTGCGTGTCCCCTATTTCCCGATCGCACTATCGTATGGCGTCTAAAGATAGCTAAATCGCATTAGGATCGATATGAGTGAAATCACGAAGTTCATGAAATCAATAACAGCTGGTTTTAATCAGGAAGATGCGGATAAGGTTATCCGCGATTTAGAAAGAAAGTGGTCGATTTTTAAACATCTTTCTGATGCTCATTTCGTGAGTGAGTTTACATCAGGGGATAATGAGAAGCTGGTTTCTAGATATTGGGAAATGTATTTGGGGTGTTATTTTTTGGAAAATGGGTTCGAGGTATCCTCGGCGGATGAGGGGCCTGATTTTTGTGTGACTATTGGGGGTAAAAAATGCTGGGTTGAGGCTGTTGTTCCTAGCCCCGGCCTTGGTGATAACAGGCTTCCTGAAGAGTATTTGAACCCTTTCGTTGATGGGGAAAATAGGAGTGAGGTTAAAGTTGTCGATTTCCCTAATGAAGAGATTTTGCTGAGATGGACCTCTTCGATTGATCAGAAGTGGAGGATGCATTCAAGGTATAGGGCTAATGATATTGTTGGCATCGGGGACCATTATGTGATTGCAGTTAATTCGTGCCTCCTGGGTTCGGGGGGGGGTGATGGAATTTCCGGTTATCCAATGGCTCTTGAGTCTGTGTATCCGATTGGGCCTCAGGTCGTTACTGTTGATCGAAATAGCGGAAAGGCCATCTCGACTAATCTCAAATATCGTCCTGCCGTCAAAAATGCAAATGGGGCTTCAGTTTTGACGGACCGCTTTATTAGGGTTGAGTATGGAGTGATTAGCGGTTTGATCGCCGCTCATGTTCATCCATTTATCACACGTAGCAAGGGGGATGGCCTTTTGTTGGCTCACCACCTAAACGCGTGGATGCCATTAGAGAAAGAAGTCTTCCCTTTTGTGGATGAGTACTGGTTGGAGGCTGATGGCTATATGGCATACAAGGTTAAAGATAGGATTCGATAAAGTTCGCATTCTAAATTGACATGTAGGTTGATTGACAGATTTTTTGCTTGCGGGCATGATATTTTCGCCCGGCCCAAATTTATCTTGGCGGAGAAAAATGCCGCTAAATGACAATGAGGTTAGCCCATATCGCTGGCTCAGCTTGCCGATCTTGACGTTGATTCCAAAGTGTCTCAGTGCGAAATGTGAAATTGGGTTCGGGCTCTATTCATATGATATCTTCAAAAACAACGCCAAGAGCTTTGGCTCATTCCTTGGGAACTACTCTTCCAAAACTAAATTACACTGTGTATAAGCTTGGTGTTTCTCGTTTTTATAATGAGTTTGAGATAGAGAAAAGCGATGGTGGGAAAAGAACCATTAACGCGCCTGAAGGTCGTCTGAAAATAATCCAAGATAGACTCAAGGTTTTGCTTGACGAGTTGTATAGCCCTCATCCTTCGGCTTCTGCATATATAAAAGAAAGAGGCATCGTTTATAATGCAAAGAAGCACGTAAAGCGCAAGGTTGTGGCAAATATTGACTTAAAAAACTTTTTTGGCACTATTCATTTTGGTCGCGTAAGGGGGGTGCTAATAGCGAAGCCTTATTGCTTGCGTGCTGATACAGCAACCTTGATAGCCCATATTTGTTGTCTGGATGGGGTTTTGCCTCAAGGATCTCCTGCTTCTCCAGTTATTTCCAACATGATAAGCCGTAGGATGGATAGAGAACTAAGTTTAATGGCTAAGAAAAATCGGGCCCATTATTCTAGGTACGCTGATGATATTACATTCTCATTTAAATCCAAGAAAGATACCGAGCTATTTGACTTTAAGAATAGGAGTGTGGGAAGCAAAATTGTTCGCTGCATTGAGGAAAATGGTTTTTCATTAAATGAAAGAAAAACCAGAATTCAATTCTCTTCAGAAAGGCAAACTGTTACAGGGCTAAAGGTAAATAAGAAAATAAATATTGATAGGAGATATATAAGAGAAACAAAGGCAATGGTTCATTCATTGTCCTTTGGTTCGCTTGAGGCAAATAAAAAATTCATTGATAAATATGGTCGTGATGATGCTCAGTTGGAAGATGTTGTTTTCGGAAGAGTCGCGTATATCGGAATGATAAAAGGCAGAGATTCTTCTGTTTATCAAGGGCTTGCTAGAAAATTCAATAATCTGGACTGGGATAGAAAGCTATCCATTAATCCTGGAAAAATCTTAAAAGATTTAGAGTGGAGTGGTTTTGCATTTAAGGCTGAGGGGTATAGGGCTAGATTTGAACAATGTGTATGGGTTGTTTCTTTTGATGGAGTGAAAGGGCTAGGCTTAGATGAAATGCTTGTAAGCGGATCTGCTTTTTCTTTGAAGGGCGGGCGAGTTTTGACGGCATTTCATGTTTTTGTTAAAGCGGGAATGCCAGATTACTGCTATTTGTACAGGATAAATAAGCCGGGAAAAAAATATAAGGCTAAAATAAAAAGTGTTTATGAAGATAGAGATGTTTTAGAGTTAAAGTTCGACGAGGAGGTTGAAAATATTCGTTACTTGGATGTGGCTCCAAATAAGTTTCCTGGAACAGGTTATGAATTAGCAGTGCTTGGATTTCCTCAGTTACACCCGGGGCATCAATCCTTAACCATCCTTCCTTGTAAGGTTGTTAACACTTATATTGGTAGCACATTTAGGTACTGTGAAGTTGATGCTCAAATTTCTGGAGGCAATAGTGGTGGCCCAGTTGTAAATGCTTATATGCAGGTTGTGGGTATGGCATTAAGGGGTGTTGATGTTGCTTCTCATGAGGATAGAGTTGAACTAGAGGGGAGCAATGCTTTCATTTCAGCAGAGCACTTTCCTTCTCCGTGAATTTCTGATTTGGGAGTAAGGCGCTCAATGCGCCTCATCCCAATTCTCCCCAATCCCCGCATCCACAATCAACGGCACCTTCAATTCCGCCGCTGACTCCATGCGCGCCTTCACTTCCTTCACCAGATCCTCCACCTGATCCTCCGCCACTTCAAACACCAGTTCATCGTGCACCTGCATGATCATCTTGGCGTCGAAGTGGGTGGTGTCCAGCCAGTCGTGGACCTTGATCATGGCCATCTTGATGATGTCTGCGGCGGTGCCCTGCATGGGGGCGTTGATGGCGGTGCGTTCGGCGGCCTGGCGGCGTTGGCCGTTGCTGCTGCGGATTTCCGGCAGGTAGAGGCGGCGGCCGAACAGGGTTTCCACGTAGCCTTGTTCCGAGGCCTGGGCGCGGGTTTCTTCCATGTAGCGTTTTACGCCGGGGTAGCGTTCGAAGTACAGGTCGATGTAGTCCTGGGCTTCCTTGCGCGGCAGGCCCAGCTGTTTGGCGAGACCAAAGGCGCTCATGCCGTAGATCAGGCCGAAGTTGATGGCCTTGGCGTTGCGGCGGTCGTTGTCGCTGACCTCGTCCAGGCTCTTGCCCCACACTTCTGCGGCGGTGGCGCGGTGAATATCCAGGCCTTTTTCGAAGGCATCGGTGAGGCCCTTGTCGCCGCTTAGGTGCGCCATGATGCGCAGTTCGATCTGGGAATAGTCACAGGCGACGATCTTTCTGCCTTTGGGGGCGAGGAAGGCCTGGCGGATCTTGCGGCCTTCTTCAGAGCGCACCGGGATGTTCTGCAGGTTGGGATCACTGGAGGACAGGCGCCCGGTGGCGGCCACGGCCTGGTGGTAGGAGGTGTGCACGCGGCCGGTGCGTTGGTTGATCAGTTCCGGCAGCTTGTCGGTGTAGGTGTTCTTCAGTTTGGCCACGCCGCGGTAATCCATGATCACCTGGGGCAGGGGGTATTCCAGGGCCAGTTCCTGCAGTACCGGTTCCGCCGTTGAGGGCGCGCCCTTGGGGGTCTTCTTGATGACCGGGATTTCCAGTTTTTCGTAGAGGATCTCGCCCAGTTGTTTGGGGCTGGCCAGGTTGAATTCCTGCCCGGCGATTTCGAAGGCTTTTTCCTGCAGTTCCGCCATGCGCTTGGCCAGGAACTGGCTCTGGTGCTTGAGCAGGGTGGCGTCCACGTAGGTGCCGTTACGCTCGATGCGGCTGAGTACGGTGACCAGGGGCAGTTCGATGTCGCGGAACACCTCGGGCAGGCGGCCTTCTTTTTCCAGCTTGGGCCACAGGGTCTGGTGCAGGCGCAGGGTCACGTCGGCATCTTCGGCGGCGTAGCGGCTGGCTTCGTGCAGGCCCACCTGGTTGAAGGTGAGCTGCTTGGCGCCCTTGCCGGCGATCTCTTCGAAGCTGATGGTCTTGCGGCCCAGGTACTTGAGCGCCAGGGAGTCCATGTCGTGGCGGGTGGCCACGGAATCGAGCACGTAGGATTCCAGCATGGTGTCGTAGGCCACGCCGCGCAGGGTGATGCCCACATCTTCGGCCAGCACGCTCATGTCGTACTTCAGGTTCTGGCCGATTTTCTTGATCGTGTCGTCTTCCAGCAGTGGTTTGAAGGCATCCATGACGAGCTGCTTGTCGAGCTGGTCCGGGGCGCCGGGGTAGTTGTGGCCGAAGGGGATGTAGGCGGCCTTGTCGTCCACCGCCACGCAGAAGCCCACCAGTTCCGCGTTCATGTAGTTGAGGCTGGTGGTTTCGGTATCGAAGGAAAACTCGCTGGCGCTTTTCAGTTTGCCGATCCACTTGTCCAGCTGCGCCTGGGTGTAGACGATGTCGTAGGCGTCGCGGCCGAAGGTGGGGGCCGGGGGCGCATCGTCATCCGCGTCCATTTCCACGTCTTTGCCGGCGTCTTCGGCCACCGGGTCCTTGCCGCCCAGCAGTTCCTTGAGCCAGCCCTTGAATTCCAGGGTGCGGTAATACTCGGCCAGTTTTTCCGCGTCCGGGGTTTGCAGTTTCAGGTCGTCCAGGTCTTCGCTGAGTTCGCAGTCCAGCTTGATGGTGGCGAGCTTGTAGGAGAGGAAGGCCTGTTCCTTGTGTTCTTCCAGTTTTTTGCCCAGGGTCTTGGCGCCCCGGAAGCTCAGCTCGGCCACCTTGTCGAGATTCTGGTAGATGTTGTCCAGGGAACCCAGGCCCTGGATCAGGCCCAGGGCAGTCTTCTCGCCCACGCCGGGGACGCCGGGGATGTTGTCCACCTTGTCGCCCATGAGGGCGAGGAAATCAATGATCAGCTCCGGGCCCACGCCGAACTTCTTCACCACGCCGTCGATGTCGTAGAGGGCGTCGTTCATGGTGTTGATCAGGGTGACCTGGTCGGTGACCAGCTGAGCCATGTCCTTGTCGCCGGTGGAGATCAGCACCGGTTTGCCCTGCTCGCCGAAGATGCGCGCGAAGGTGCCGATCACGTCGTCCGCTTCCACGCCTTCTTCGATGATCAGCGGCAGGCCCATGGCGCGGATCAGGTCGTGCAGGGGCTGCACCTGTTCGCGCAGGTCATCGGGCATGGGCGGGCGGTTGGATTTGTATTCCTCGAACAGTTCGTCGCGGAAGGTCTTGCCCTTGGCGTCGAAAATCACCGCCATGTATTCCGGGTCGTAGTCCTTCATCAGTTTGCGCAGCATGGCGGCGACCCCGCGCACCGCCCCGGTGGGTTGGCCGCTGGAGGTGGTGAGCGGCGGCAGGGCGTGAAAGGCGCGGTACAGGTAGGAGGAGCCATCGACGAGGATGATGGGTTTTTCGGCTGCGGACATGGTGCTCGGCTTCTGCTGATGAGTGAGTGGAGAGAGTGTAGCGGAATTGGGCGGGTTCGGCAGGCGGGGCGGGGGATTGTAGGAGCGTCGCTGGCGGCGCGAACCGGAACGAAGTGGAGGTGACGCCGGCCAGGGGGCATAAACCCGGCGCATGGGATCGCGCCGCGAGCGACGCTCCTACGGATAGGGGGGGGGTGGGTGGTGCGTCAGGGTTTCTTGTCGTCGTCCGGGTTGTGGAGGATGTGGGTGTCCGGGTCGTAGCGGTCTTTCAGATCGTCCTTGAGCATCTTGTCCCACAGGGGCACGCCCACGAAGTAGCCGGCGCGGCCGATGGCGTGGGCGGCCACCGGGGCGGTGAGCAGGATGAACAGGATGATGGCCAGGGTGCGGGCGGTGACGCCGGCATCCAGGAAGTGGGTGGCCACGGCCAGCATCACCAGCCCGGCGCCAAGGGTGCCGGCCTTGGTGGTGGCGTGCAGGCGCATCAGCAAGTCGGGCATGCGCAGCACGCCGATGCCGGCCAGAAACATGAAGAAGGTGCCGGCGACCATCATCACCGATACCAGCAGGTCATTGATCACCTCGGTGGCCTCCTTTTTCCAGGTAACGGGCAAAGCCCACGGCGGTGAGGAAGGCGGTGAGCGCCAGCACCATGGCCACATCCAGGAAGGCGGGCCGGTCGTTGTTGAGGGCATAGATGCCGATAAAGGCCACGGTGAGCGAGGCCATCAGCTCCAGGGCCACGACCCGGTCGGGCAGGGTGGGGCCGCGCACCAGCCGCACCAGGGCTCCCAGCAGCGCCAGGCTGAGCAGCAGATAGCTGAGAAATATTGCGCTTTGCAGCATGCCTGTCTCCGTTTCTCGTGCCTGTGGTATTGCCGTTGGAGCCTTGCTTGCATGGCGAATGTTCGCCATCGGCAAGTCCGTTCGCCATGCAAGCATGGCTCCAACGGTGGGTGGTGGTTGCGGTGTTGTTTGCCGCCCGTCCTACTCCAGTACCGCCAACACCCGGTCTTCCAGTTTGTGAATCTGTTCGCGCAGGTCGTCTTCATTGTCCAGGTACATGACGTGCAGGTAGAGCACGCTGCGGTCGCTGGACACGTCCAGGCTCAGGGTGCCCGGGGTCAGGGAAATCATGTTGGCCAGGATGGTGATGGCACCATCGGTCTTGGCCCGCAGGGGCACCGCCACCACCGCCGGGCGCATGTAGTGGGTGGGGGTGAGCACGTCGTAGGCCACCCGCAGGTTGGAGACCAGCAGGTCGCGCAGAAAGTGGGTCAGCAACATCAGGACCCGGGGCATTTTTTCGCGGTAGCGGGCGAAGTCGGGCACATCGCGCAGGGCGAAGCCGAGAATCAGGTAGCCCAGCCCAAACCCTACCAGCAGGTTGGCGCCGCTGAAGTTGCCGGTGACGGCGGCCCAGACCAGGGCCAGAATCAGGTTCCAGCTCAACGGGCTCATGGTGCGCCTCCCAGCACGGCGGTGATGTAGCGGGTCGGGTCCAGTAGCTGTTCGGCGGTGGCCATGGCCAGTACCAGTACGGGCTGTGCCGCCACCCCGATGGCCACGGTGATCAGTGCCAGGCCGGCCACGGTGGCATAGAGCAGGGTGTTGCTGCCGCTGGCGGGGGCGGCGGCCGGTTCCGGGGCCGCCTTCCAGAATACCTCGGCCCAGATCTTGGTCATGGAGTAGAGCGTCAGCAGACCCACCACCAGGGCGGCGGCGACCAGGGCCCAGGCGCCGGCTTCAACGCCTCCGCGAATGACGATGAATTTGCCGAAGAAACCGGACAGCGGCGGCATCCCTGCCAGGGACAGGGCCGGGATCAGGAACAGCAGCGCCAGCCAGGGTTTGTCCCGGTACAGGCCGCCCAGCTGCTTGAGCTCGTAGCTGCCGCGCAGGCGGTAGACCAGGCCGCTGACAAAGAACAGGTTCGCCTTCACGATGATGTGGTGAATGATGTAGAAGATGCCGCCGGCCAAGGCCAGCACGCTCACCGAGGCCAGCGCCAGGCCCATCATCATGTAGCCGATCTGGCTGACGATATGGAACGACAGGATACGGCGGAATTCGAACTGGGCGGCGGCGCCCAGCACCCCGGTGACCATGGTCAGCCCGGCGCCCCACAGCAGCACCTGGTGGATCAGCGGGTCGTCCATGTCGAAGATCAGGGTGAATACCCGGAACAGGGCATACACCCCCACCTTGGTAAGCAGCCCGGCGAACAGGGCGGACACCGCCACCTGGGGCGTGTGATAGGAGGCGGGCAGCCAGAAGAAGAACGGGAACGCCGCCGCCTTGATACCGAAGGCCACCATGAACAGCATGGCGATCACCGTGGTCATGCCGGAATCCACTTCGCCCAGCTTCACGGCAATGTCGGCCATGTTGAGCGTGCCCACCAAACCATAGAGCAGCCCTATGGCGGACAGGAACAGGGCGGAGGACACCAGATTGAGGGTCACGTACTTGACGGCCCCTTCCATCTGCGCGCGCTCGCCGCCCAGGATCAGCAGGGAGAAGGACGCCACCAGCATCACCTCGAACCACACGTACAGGTTGAAGATGTCGCCGGTGAGGAAGGCGCCGTTGACCCCGGCCAGCAGCAGGTGCATGAGCGGGAAATAACCGGCCTTGCGATGGGCGATGCTGATGGTGCCCAGGGAGTAAAACGCGGTGGCGGCACCGGTGACGGCACTGAGCAACACCATGATGGCGGCCAGCAGGTCACTGACCAGCACGATGCCGAAGGGGGCGGGCCAGCTGCCCAGCTCGGACACGATATGGCCCTGTTCCCAGGTGGCCAGTAACAGCGCCACGGCACTGATCACCAGGGCGATGCTACCGATGACCGCCAGGGCGCCCTGGACGCGCTGGGAGTGGCGCCCCAGCAGGGACAGGGCCCCGGCTGCCAGGGGAATCAGAATGGGCAGGATAACCAGCAGATTCATGTGTCGGTATCCCGCATCTGGTTCATGTCGTCCGCTTCCACCACCTCATAGGCCCGGCGGATCAGCACCACCGCGAAGGCCAGCACCCCGAAGCCGATAACGATGGCGGTGAGAATCAGTGCCTGGGCCAGCGGATCGGCCACCAGGCCGGCGGGCACCGGGGCGTCATCCGGCACCAGCGGCGGGGCATCCCGGTGCAGGCCGGCGGCGGTAAAGATCAGCAGGTTGGCGGCGTTGGACAGCAGCACCAGGCCGATCACCAGTTTGACGATGGAGCGGCGCAGCATCATGTAGATGGCGGCGGCGTAGAGCACGCCCACCACCAGGGCCATCAGGCTGGTCATGTGTCCTGCTCCGCCAGGTTGATGATGATGGTGCTGGCGGTGCCCAGCACCACCAGAAACACCCCCAGATCGAACAGCAAGGGCGAACCCAGCTTCAGTTCACCGAACACCGGCAGGCTGACGGTGAGCCAGTGGGCAGTGAGAAACGGCTGGCCGCTGAACAGGCCGATGACCCCGGCGGCCAGCGCCAGGATCAGCCCCCAGGCGATCAGGTCGCGGGGATCGACCCGCAGGACCCGGCGGGCGCCGGCTTCGCTCATGGCAAACAGGTGCACGGCGATGGCCGCGGATGCCACCAGCCCGGCGATAAAGCCCCCGCCCGGGGCGTTGTGTCCGCGCAGCAGCAGGAACAGGGCAAACAGCAGCAGCAGCGGCAGAAGGAAAAAGCCGGTGGTGCGCAGGATCAGCGACTGGGTGCGCAGGGCGTTGCGGTCCGGTGGCGGAATGCGGCGCTCTCTAGTCATGGGTTTCCTCCGGTTCCGTGGTGTCGCCCTTGCTGCGCAGCTTGAGCATGGCGTACACCCCGGTGGCGGCCAGCGCCAGCACGAAGAGTTCGCCCAGGGTGTCCAGGGCGCGGAAGTCCACCAGAATCACGTTGACGATATTGCGGCCGTAACCGGCGGGCACGCTCTCGCTGATGAAGTAGTGGGCAATGCTGCCGTGGTAGCGACTGCCCAGCACGCTCAGCAAAAGCACCGTGATCATGCTGCCCACGGTGATGCCCACCAGGGCGTCCGCCAGCCGGGTGCGGGTGCGGGTGAGGCGCAGGAAGCCGGGCAGGCGGAACAGCACCAGGACCAGCATGATCACGGTGAGGGTTTCCACCAGTACCTGGGTGATACTCAGGTCCGGGGCGCTGAACAGCACATAGAGCAGGGCGATGGAAAAGCCTACCGCGCCCAGGCTGGCCACCGCCCCCAGTCGCGATTGGAGGGTGACCGCCGCCAGGGTAGCGATGACCAGCACGGCGGCGATCACCGCTTCATGGAGCTGGATGTCGGTGAAGTCCGGGCGCAATTTGAGCGCATCCGGGTTCAGCCAAAGGGCAGCGATGACTAGCGCCACCAGGGTCAGCAGAGTGCTGATCAGGTAATAGCGCAGGTAGCCGCTTTGCAGCAGACGGGTCTGGCCATTGGACAGGGCGACCAGGCCATCCATCAGGCGGTGATAGGCCTGCTCTGGGCCGAATCGGGCCAGGGTGTCGGTCCAGCGAGTGGCGTGACGGAAGCCCTGCCAGTAGCGAAACAGTACCAGCCCCACCAGCACCGCGCCGAGGCTGATCAGCAGGGCGGTGTTGATGCCGTGCCACAGCGCCAGCGGTTGCGTCACTGTCTCACCCAGACTGGCGCTGGCGGCGGCACTGAGCAGGCTGCGGTCAATCAGCCCGGGAATCAGCCCCAGCAGCAGCCCCAGGCCGGCCAGCAGGGCCGG
>NZ_DEXN01000014.1:41947-42394 GCF_002364155.1 Alcanivorax sp. UBA3183 | reverse complement strand
CCGGCCCCAGCAGCATGGCCGGTGGCGCTTCGCTGGGGCTGTGGGTGAGTGCGGCGGGCTTGCCGAACCAGGGGCGAATACCGATCACGGCGGCCACGGCCACCCCCAGTGTGGCCGCGACTACGATGGCCGCGCTGAACAGTGGCGCCAGGGCATGGCCGTGGTTCAGGCCGGCTTCCAGTAATTGTTCCTTGGCGATAAAGCCGAACAGGGGCATCACCCCGGCCAGGGACAGGGCGGCCAGGCCGGCGCAGGCGCTGGTCACGGGCAGGTAGCGAGCCCAGCCGCCGGTGTCGAGAAAATCCTTGCGACCGGTCTGGTGATCAATGATGCCGGCCACCATGAACAGGGCGCCCTTGTAGAGCGAGTGGGCCAGCAGGTAGCTCATGGCGGCGAGCAGGGCGGTGCGGGTGCCCAGGCCGATCAGCATGGTAAGAGTGCCCAGGG
>NZ_DEXN01000014.1:0-41683 GCF_002364155.1 Alcanivorax sp. UBA3183 | reverse complement strand
CCAGAAGTGGAACGGGAACTGGGCGCTCTTGGTGAAGGCGCCGAGGACGATCAATACCAGTGTCAGCCCGTAGAGCGGGTGGGCGGTGATGGTGTCGCCTCGGGTAATCAGTACTGACAACTCATAGCTGCCGCCGATCTGCCCCAGCAAAATAAAGCCGGTCATCAAGGCCAGCCCGCCGCCCACGGTGACGATTAGGCCTTGCAGTGCCTTGGCCCGGGCGTTGGCGTCTTCGTGGTTGAAGCCGATCAGCAGATAGGAGGTGATGCTGGTGAGTTCCCAGAACACGAACAGCACGATCAGGTTGTCGCTGAGCACCACGCCGAGCATGGAGGCCATGAAGCACAGCAGCAGCACATACAGCCGGGGCAGGTCCCGGTGGTCTTCCAGGTAGCGACCGGCATAGATGAAGATCAGCGCGCCGATGGCGCAGATCATCAGGGCAAACAACAGTGACAGGCCGTCGAGCATGAAGCTCAGCGGCATGGCCAGCGCAGGGACCCAGTCGATGTGGCTAAGCAGGGGGCCTTGCTGGGTGACGGGTAGCCATTGCTGGAGAAAATACAGCGTCAGCCCGGCGGGGAGCAGGGCGAGAAGCCAGCCACTGTAACGGGGGAAAAGCCGATGCAGGGCGGGGGCCAGGGGTGCGAGCAGAAATCCGGACAAGATGCCTGTCAGCATGGCGCTCCGTTCTCAGTGGCCCGCTTTCGCGGAAGATGGCACCGCCGTAAAGCGATGATTAACTTGGAATTATCCTACGCATGATGTGAAAACTCAGGCAAGGTAAAGTTCCGTTTTGAAGCGAAAAAAGCGGCTTGTTACTACTTATTTAAGAGCGCTGATTAGTGTAAAAAAATATGCATATATTTTTGCATGGGCAGATAAATGCCATCCCCGGCTCATTGCTGACCCGGATGGTCGTCGGTTTCTCGTTGTCTTGTTTGTTCGCTGTTACCGAAGCGCCACGGTGGGATTCTTGCAAGGGAAAGGGGGCATGGCATACTTGCCGGGCTTTGCTGCCTGCTGGTAGCACAAGGATTGTTATTCAAGAGAGCACATGATGTTGCCTGCGATTGTTCTGCTGCCTCTTTTGGCGGCGCTACTACCCATGTTTACCCGCCACCTGGGGCGCCGTTGGTGCGCCTTGCTGGTGGCCCTGCCGGTGGTGGCCGCCCTGGGCCTGTTGGCCCAGGCGTCCTTGCCGATTTGGGAAGGGGGGATGCAGCAGTGGTCCATGGCCTGGCTGCCGTCGCTGGGGTTGAACCTGGCCCTGCGCCTGGATGGCCTGGCGTTGCTGTTCTGCGTGTTGATTCTGGGTATCGGGTTGCTGGTGGTGGTGTATGCCCACTATTACTTGCCGGCCAAGGATGACGGCGGCCGCTTCTACACTCTGCTGCTGCTGTTCATGTTCAGCATGCTGGGGGTGGTGACCAGCGACAACCTGCTGTTTCTGGTGTTTTTCTGGGAGCTGACCAGCCTTAGCTCGTTTTTGCTGATCAGCTATAAGCAATACGACAGTGCCGCGCGCAAGGGCGCCCGGATGGCGCTGACGGTCACCGGCATGGGCGGCCTGGCGCTGCTGGCCGGGGTGCTGCTGATCGGCCATGTGGTGGGCAGCTTCTCGTTGAGCACGGTGCTGGAGAACGGCGCCCTGGTGCAGCAGCATGCCCTGTACCCGGTGATTCTCTGCCTGGTGTTGCTGGGAGCGTTCACCAAGAGTGCCCAGTTCCCGTTCCACTTCTGGTTGCCCCATGCCATGGCCGCGCCCACGCCGGTGAGTGCCTACCTGCATTCGGCTACCATGGTGAAGGCCGGCATCTTCCTGCTGGCGCGTTTCTACCCGGTGCTGGCGGGGACGGACCTGTGGTTCTATCTGGTCACTACCGCCGGTATGGCCACCCTGCTGTGGGGCGCGGTATGGGCCCTTTTCCAGCACGATCTGAAAGGGTTGCTGGCGTTTTCCACCATCAGCCACCTGGGGTTGATCACCCTGCTATTCGGCCTCAATTCGCCGCTGGCGGCGGTGGCCGGGGTGTTCCATATCATCAACCACGCCACCTTCAAGGCGGGGTTGTTCATGGCTGCCGGGATCATCGATCAGCAGACCGGCACCCGCGACATGCGCCGTATCAACGGGCTGTGGAAGTACATGCCCTACACGGCGGTGCTGGCCATGGTGGCGTCGGCGGCCATGGCCGGGGTGCCGTTGCTGAACGGTTTCCTGTCCAAGGAAATGTTCTTTACTGAAACCCTGCAGTCCGACCAGCTGGGTGCCATGAGCTGGTTGTTGCCGCTGGGCGCCACCCTGGGCGGGGTGTTCTCGGTGGCCTACTCGGCGCGCTTTATCCACGATGTGTTCTTCAATGGCGAGCCGGTGAATCTGCCCAAGTTTCCGCCCCAGGAACCGCCCCGTTACATGAAGATTCCGGTGGAAATCCTGGTGGCCCTGTGTGTGGCGGTAGGGGTGTTCCCGGCGATTACCGTGGCGGCACTGCTGGCGGTGGCGGCCACTGCCACCCTGGGCGGTACCCTGCCCGAGTATCACCTGGCGGTGTGGCACGGGCTCAATATTCCGCTGTTGATGAGTGTTATCGCCTTGGTCGGGGGTATCGCAGTGTATGCCTGCCGCCGTCGACTGTTTACCTGGTATGCACGCTTGCCGGAGATTGATGCCAAGCGGGTGTTCGAAGGCCGTATTCAGGCCGTGGTGCGACTGACCGCTGGCGTGACCCGGCGATTGCAGACCGGGTCCCTGCAGGGGTATCTGGCCTGGGTGCTGGCGCTGGTGGCGGCGGTGCTGGTATGGCAGTTGCCCAACCTGACCAGCTTCACCGGCGAGCGCGCCATGCTGCCGGTGGACGGGGTGTCGGTGCTCTGTGCCTTGATGCTGATTGCTGCGGCCTTGCTGACCACGGTGCTGCATCGCCAGCGGATGATGGCGATTATCTGCCTGAGCGTGGTGGGGCTGATTGTGTCGCTGATCTTCGTGCGCTTTTCAGCGCCGGATCTGGCCCTGACCCAGCTTTCTGTTGAAGTGGTCAGCGTGTTGTTGTTGATGCTGGCCATGTACTTTTTGCCGGCGCGGGCCCAGGCCGATTCCAACCCCCTGCGGGTGAGCCGTGATGCGGTGCTGGCGGTGCTGATCGGCACTGGCGTGGCCGTGGTCGCCTTGCTGGTGATGACCACCGACACCGCCACCATCAGCCCATTCTTCCTGGAGAACAGTGTGCCCGGTGGTGGCGGCACCAATGTGGTGAACGTGATCCTGGTGGATTTCCGCGGCTTTGATACCTTTGGCGAGATTACTGTGCTGGGTATTGCGGCTCTGGGCATCTACGCCCTGCTCAGTGATCTGAAACTGGCGTCGGCCAAGTACGATCCCTTCGGCCGACCCTGGGCCCATGACGCTCACCCGCTGGTGCTGGTGACCCTGTCGCGGCCGCTGTTGCCGCTGGCGCTGATGATCGCGGTGTATATTTTCCTGCGCGGCCACAACCTGCCCGGCGGCGGCTTTGTGGCGGGGCTGATTACCTCGGTGGCCTTGCTGCTGCAGTACGTGGCGTCCGGGGTTACCTGGGTGCACAAACGCATCCCCGGCGATTACCACCCTCTGGTGGCCCTGGGTGTATTGCTGGCCGGACTGACCGGGGTGGGCAGCTGGGTCTTCGGTGCGCCTTTCCTGACCAGCACCTTTACCCACGTGCACCTGCCACTGATCGGCGACTTTGAGCTGGCCAGTGCCATGCTGTTTGATACCGGCGTGTTCCTCACCGTGGTGGGCGCCACCCTGCTGATACTGGCCAACCTGGGCAAGCTGTCGATGCTGGATGACAAGAAGGAGACCACCTGATGGAATTGTTAGTGGCGCTGATTATCGGCGTGCTGGTGGCCACCGGCGTATACCTGTGCCTGCGTGCGCGCACCTTTTCGGTGGTGCTGGGGCTGACCCTGCTGGGTTATGGCGTGAATGTGTTCCTGTTTTCCATGGGCGGCCTGAAGATCAACCAGGTGGCGGTAGTGGGCGCCAGTGCCGACCCCACCGACCCGTTGACCCAGGCGCTGGTGCTCACCGCCATCGTGATCGGTTTCGCCATGACCGCCTTCCTGGTGGTGCTGGCCCTGCGCAGCCAGGGGGAGCAACACAGTGACCATGTGGATGGTCAGGACGGGGAGCAACGTTCATGACGCACTGGATTATTGCGCCTATTCTGATTCCGGCACTGGCCGGGTTGCTGCTGTTGCTGGAGGTCCGCGAGCGGCAGCAGCTGCGGCGGGTGACCGGTCTGCTCTCCTGTGTCGCGCTGATACCGGTGGCGCTGGTGCTGTGGCAGCAGGCGGCCCAGGGTGACGTGGGGGTGTACCAGCTGGGTAACTGGCAGGCGCCGTTCGGCATCGTGCTGGTGCTGGACCAGCTCAGTGCCATGATGTTGCTGCTGACCGCCGTGCTGGCGTTGCCGGCGCTGTTGTATGGCTGTGCCGGTGATGATCGCCGCGGGCCCAACTTCCATTCCCTGTTTCAGTTTCAGTTGATGGGCATCAACGGGGCTTTCCTCACCGGTGACCTGTTCAACCTGTTCGTGTTTTTCGAGGTATTGCTGATCGCCTCCTACGGGCTGGCACTGCATGGCCGTGGCCCGGAGCGGGTGAAAGCGGGCCTGCATTATGTGGTGCTGAACCTGGCGGGTTCGGCCCTGTTCCTGATTGCCCTGGGGTTGATCTACGGTACCACCGGCACTCTCAACATGGCCGACTTTGCGGTCAAGGCCCAGGCGCTGGAGGGTAGTGACCAGATCCTTCTGACCGTGGCGGTGTTGTTGCTGTGGGTGGTGTTCGGGCTGAAGGCGGCACTGTTCCCGCTGTATTTCTGGCTGCCGGCTGCCTATGCCAATGCCACCGCGCCGGTGGCGGCGTTGTTTGCCATCATGACCAAGGTGGGCATCTACGCCATCCTGCGCATGCAGGCACTGGCCTTCAGTGACGGGCCGCTGGCCGGGCTGGGGGCCGACCTGCTCTGGTGGCTGGCGCTGGTCACCCTGGCGCTGGCGGCTATCGGTGCCCTGGCGGCGCAACGGCTGGGTGGGCTGGTTGCCTACCTGGTAGTCATGTCGGTGGGGACCCTGGTGGCGGCGCTGAGTCTGGGGGACCCGAAGGTTGTCGGCCCCGCGCTCTATTACCTGATTCATTCCACCCTGATCTGCGCGGCCCTGTTCCTGCTCTGTGATCTGCTGCGCCGCTCCCGGGGTGACAGTGATGACCGGCTGGAATCCGGTCCGCCACTGGCCCATGGCAACTGGCTGGGCGCGGCCTTTTTTGCCGCTGCCGTGGCGGTGGTGGGGCTGCCGCCGCTGTCCGGTTTTGTCGGCAAGGTGGCCTTGTTGCAGGCGGTGCCCAGCGCGCCGTATTGGGTATTGCTGCTGCTGGCGGGGCTGGCTGGCCTGGTAGGCCTGAGCCGGGCTGGGTCCACCCTGTTCTGGCGAGTGCACGGCGACGTGGTCAGCAAGAAACTGGGGCGCCGTCGGGTGATCCCCATGCTGGCCCTGTTGCTGGCCAGCCCGCTGCTGACCGTAGCTGCGGAGCCGCTATTGCAGTTATGCGGTGGAGTGGCCGAGCAATTGGCTGACCAGACGATTTATATCCGGGCAGTACTGGGAGGTGCATCATGAAGCGCTTGCTTCCCTATCCCAGTCTGACACTGGTGCTGTGGCTGACCTGGCTGCTGCTCAATGGCTTCAGTGTGGGCCATGCCCTGTTGGGGCTGATTCTGGCGGTGGTGTTGCCGCTGGGGACCCGGCCTTTCTGGCCACAGGTGCCGCTGGTTCGTGATCGTATGGGCCTGCTGCGTTTCGTGCTGCGGGTGGCCAAGGATATTTTGCTGGCCAACCTGGCGGTGGCCCTGAAGGTGTTGGGGCCGGTGAAGGATCTGCAGCCCGGTTTTGTGGAGGTGCCACTGGACCTGCGCGACAGCTTTGCCATTACCGTGCTTACCAGTACGGTGTCGCTGACCCCGGGGACAGTGTCCGCCGATGTCAGCGAGGACCGCACCCGGTTGCTGGTGCATGCCCTGCACGTGGAAGATCCGCAGGCCCTGGTGGCGGAAATCAAGCAGCGCTACGAAGGGCCGATCAAGGAGATTTTCGAATGCTAGAAAGTGCCATCTCGTTGACGTTTGGCCTGCTGACGGTGGCCTGGGTGTTGAACCTGTATCGGCTGGTGATCGGCCCCTCCCTGCCGGACCGGGTGCTGGCCCTGGATACCATGTACATCAACAGCATTGCCCTGATCGTGGTGTACGGCATCCAGGTGGACAGCAAGCTGTATTTCGAGGCTGCCATGCTGATTGCCCTGATCGGCTTTGTCAGCACCGTGGCGGTGGCCAAGTACATTACCCGCGGCGACATCATTGAATAATGCCTGGCACCTGGTGTCAGGCAAGTGGAGCTTTTATGGACGTCTTGATTGAATGGCTGGTGGCGATTTTTGTGGTGGTGGGCGGCATTTTTGCGCTGATCGGGTCCATCGGTCTGGCGCGGTTGCCGGATTTCTACACCCGCCTGCACGGTCCTACCAAGGCCACTACCCTGGGAGTGGGCGGCACCATCATTGCGTCACTGCTGTTTTTTTCCTGGCAGGAGCGCGGCCTGCAACTCCATGAGGTGCTGATCACCCTGTTCCTGTTCATCACCGCGCCGGTGTCTGCGCACATGCTGGCCAAGGCGGCTATGCACCGGGATCTGAAACGGATGAAGGGTACGCGCGGGGAGCCGTGGAAGCAGTAAGGGAGCTTCTAGCTGCGAGGCGCATGCCGTGGGAGCGTCGTTGGCGGCGCGGAACCGGAACGCAGGGTGCACGCAGTGCATAAACCCAAAATCTGAAAACACGGATTTACCACAGAGGGCACAGAGTTCACCGAGGAAAAGACTGATTTTCTCTGTGCCCTCTGTGGTAGATGCCTTTTTCTTTTGACGTTGGCGAATCGCGCCGCCAGCGACGCTCCTACGGAGGAGTTGTTGGAGTGGATCGTAAAATCTGTAAAAGATAAAACCGCCTGGAACTTTCCGAAAAAAGCGGCGGTCCTAATCAATAGCTACGGATTGGCACCCCCCGATCCCCCAGTACCCTCGCTGATCCGTAGCATTTTGGACTCCCCAATCTCTCCCCAGAGATTGGGGCGGCAAGCCTCCCTGGCAGCACAGTCGTTCCCTTCCCCCAAGATTGCTGCCAGGGATTTTTTTTGCCTGCCGTTTGTGCTGGCAGGCCTCAGCAAACTGCAAAATCTTCGCGTTTTTATCTCAGCTTGCTGGCTCTCATCCAGTATCAAGCAATCGTTGTGCCAGATTTCCCCGTGTGGTTATTACTGCTTCTTGATCAGTGAGATAGGACATTTTTTCAGCGTTCATCCGGGTGTTCGTGGCGCACCGTGGTGGGACTGGAGTGCCCTTTAGCGCCAGTTTTGTGACGCACATCGACAGTCGGGCAAAAAAAGGGGATGAAGGGCTGGAACTTTTTCCAGAAAACGGCAGTCTCTATAAGTGCGACGGGCTGGAACCCCCGATCCCCCAGTACCCTCACCGGTCCGTCGTGTTTTACCCCGGCCCTCTTCCCCCAAAGAGACCGGGGTGGCAAGCCTCCCCGGCAGCAAGTCGTTCCCTTCCCCCAAGAATTGCTGCCGGGGATTTTTTTGCCTGGAAGAAAGTGGCGAGGTACGGGTACCGAGTTGCGAAAACCTTTCAGAATCCCCAATGCTTCGTTAACACCGCTTGCCTGCAAGCCATTGGGCATTTTCCAGAGGCCCAGGGCGTCAGTAGGCCGGCTGCCACAGAGGCAGGTTTCGAAACTCGCGACTCGTCACTCGCTCCGATCAGGTGCTGCTATCTCCAGCCATTCCCCCAGTTTCTCCCAGGCGTCATCGCAGCCGGTACCGTTGGTGGCGGAAAATAATTGCAGCGATAGGGGTGCGGGGTGTCCCTTGAGCTGGCTTTGCACCTTCAGCAGGGTGGATTTGGCCGCGCCAAACTTCAGTTTGTCGGCCTTGGTCATCAGGATATGGATGGGCATGTTCGCCTGGGCGGCCCATTCCAGCATCATCAGATCGAAATCCTTGAGCGGATGGCGGATGTCCATCATCAATACCAGCCCCACCAGCACTTGGCGTTCGGTCAGATAGTGGTCCAGGTGCTCCTGCCATTCGTTACGTTTGCTTTTGGCGACTTTGGCATAGCCGTAGCCGGGCAGGTCCACCAGCCGGCGCTCGTCGTCCAGGGAAAAGAAGTTGATCAGCTGGGTGCGCCCCGGGGTTTTGGATGTCCGCGCCAGGGATCTCTGGCCGGTGAGGCGGTTGATGGCGCTGGATTTGCCGGCGTTGGAGCGGCCGGCAAAGGCCACCTCCCGGCCCTCGTCAGGCGGGCACTGGTCCAGGCGCTGGGCACTTTGCAGGAAACTGGCCTGATGGAGCAGGATCTCTGCTGGATGTTGTGGCATAACCTTACCCTTCACATGGAATATGACGGCGCGTGCCAGACTGGTATATAATCCTGTCCGCCTGACCCTCCTGGCGGTTGCCAGGGCGGTCGACGTTCTACAAGGGTTTGGCGGGAAAGGCAAATCCACACTTCGCCAGCGGTTGACGCCAGCATAGCAGAGGTAGGATATGAAGGGTTTGGTAGCAGGTATTGCATTGATCATGATGGCAGGAGCGGCCAGCGCCGCCACAGTGGAAGAGCGCTATAATAGTAGCTGCACCTTCTGCCATACTTCCGGCGCCGCCGGTGCCCCCAAGGCTCACGATGAAGCCGCCTGGAAGCCGCTGTTGGGCAAAGGGATGGATACCCTGGTGAAGCACGTGAAGGAAGGGTACAACGCCATGCCGCCTAAAGGCATGTGCAACGATTGTAGCGACGACGAATACCGTGCTCTGATTGAGTACATGTCCAAAAGCAAATAAGACGCTGTACGAAAGGATAGGCCATGAAGTTTTTCAAACTGTTCGTGCTGATGGCGGCTGCCGTAGTAGCCAACCCGACTCTGGCTGCAGGTGATGCTGAAGCCGGTGAAGCAAAAGCCGCTACCTGTGCGGCTTGCCACGGCCCCGGCGGTAGCAAGCCGATTGCGGGTAACTATCCGAAGCTGGCGGGTCAGGGTGAAGCCTACCTGGTCAAGCAGCTTCAGGATTACAAGTCCGGTGATCGTGAAAATGCCATTATGGCTGGTCAGGTCGCTAACCTGAGCGAGCAGGATATAGCAGATCTGGGCGCCTATTACGCTTCCCAGGAAGCCGAGGCCGGTCAAGCTGACCCAGACTGGGTCGAGCAAGGCGCCAAGCTGTACCGCGGCGGTGATATGGCCAACGGCCTGCCGTCCTGCTCCGGTTGCCACGGCCCCGCGGGTCAGGGTGTCGATGGCGCCAAATACCCGCACCTGGCTGGCCAGAACGCCCAGTATGTGGAAGACCAGCTGAAGGCTTTCCGTGCTGCTGGCCGTAATGACCTGGGTGATAACGTGGTCAAGCGTACCAATGATCCTGCCAGCATGATGCAGACTGTTGCTGCCAAGATGAGCGACTCCCAGATCAAGGCGGTAGCCAGCTATATTGCGGGTTTGTCCAAATAGAGCTGATTGGTTACGGTTTGTAGAAAAGGCAGCCTGCGGGCTGCCTTTTTCGTTGTTATCATGAAAAGATAAATGGCCCCTCCCTGCGCTGACGGTTTTTTTGCCTGGCCGCGGGAGAAAATAATGATTCCGACGGTCCTACCGTGCGGAGACCAACAATAAGGAGAGGAACCAATGCTTCGCTTTGTGACGGCTTTGCTGATGAGTCTGGGCCTGGCAACCACTGCGGTTGCGGCCGAAGAACATGCCCGTTTTGCTGTGGATACCCACTACAAGATTCTTGATGTGCCTGGCAATGTGAGTGACCCCAGCAAGGTGGAAGTGCGGGAGTTCTTCTCCTATGCCTGCCCCCATTGTTACTCTCTTGAGCCTGCGGTAGATACATGGCTGGAATCCAAGCCGGACTTCATCGATTACGTACGCACGCCGGTGCTGTTTCTGCGTAATGCCGAGCCCTTGGCCCGCGCCTACTATGTGGAAGAAACCCTGGGGCTGACAGAGGAAATCCATGCTCCCCTGTTTGATGCTATTCACAAGCACCGTGAGCCGCTGTTCAATGAGCCGGCGCTGGCCAACTTCTTCCGCAAATACGGCGTAGAGCCGGACAAGTTCAACCGCCTGTACAGCTCCTTCGGTGTGTCCACGAAGGTCCGTCAGGCAGAGGCGCTGACTAAGGAATACAAGATTCCGGGCGTGCCCAACTTTGTGGTGAACGGAAAGTACCTGGTGTTGCGCGAGAACCTGAAGACCCCCGACGAGCTGTTCGAGGTCATCGAGTATCTGGCCAACAAGGAAAAGACTGGCGGTTGATGTAGACCCCTATGCTGCTGGATCGTGCGCGAACCGCCTATCGAGACTGGAAAGCCCGCCCTGCGGGCTTTTCCTTCGCTCGGCAAGGGGTGCGACGCACCCGTCAAACTCGTGAAATCCTCCTTCCTGACACGAGCATCAAGCTGCTCAGCTTCAATATCCAGGCCGGTATCGGTAGCCAGAAGTTTGGCGATTACATCACCGGTAGCTGGAAGCATCTGGTCGCGCACCCGCGTAGCGTAGAAACCATTGAACAGATTGCCGAGGTGCTCAGCCACTTCGATGTGGTGGGTCTGCAGGAGGTGGATGGTGGCAGCCTGCGCTCACGCAACATGAATCAGCTGATGCACCTGGCATCGTTGGGCGACTTTTCCTTCTGGCACCAACAACTCAACCGTAATCTTGGCCGCCTGGGCCAGTTCAGTAATGGCTTTCTCAGCCGTCACCAGCCCTTTGAGGTCAAGGATCACCGGCTACCCGGGCTGCCCGGTCGCGGTGCCATTCTGATCAAGTATGGTCACCCGATACAGCCTCTGGTGGTCGTGGTGGCCCACCTCGCCCTGGGGGAGAAGGTACGCAATACCCAGCTTGCCTACCTGGCCAGGCTGCTTGAAGACTATAAGTATGTGGTGGTGATGGGTGACTTCAATTGCCGCCTGGAGCACCTGGAAGCCTCGCCGCTGGCAAGCCTGGGGCTGCGGACCGTGGAGGCAGACAGCCTCAACACCTATCCGAGCTGGGCCCCGGATCGACATATCGACCACATCCTCCTTTCCCCGGCGCTGCAATGTCGTCACACCCGTGTGCTGGCAGACTGCCTGCTCTCCGACCATCTGCCTCTGGCGACGGAAATTCTGATTCCGGACGAGGTGGTTGCGGCGACGCGGGAGCATCGGTTGCCGCTTATCAGTTAACAATGAACAGTGAATAGTTCGCGATTGAGTTTATGGGTTACTCCAGCCTTTGAGGCCGCGCCACATTATGGGTCGCGGCCTCTTGCGTTGGGGGGGGGGTAGAAAGCGTTGCCCGCTGTTCACTCTTCACTGTTAACTATTGAGTCCCATAACTGGCCCATGGGGAAAAACATGAAGCGAATGCTCTATCTGCTTTGCGTGCTGTTGCCGGGCGCTCTCCTTGCCGATTGCCCCAGGGTGTCTGGCCAGGAAGACGATCGCAGTGCCAATGCGGGCTGCCTGATTCTGAACGAAGACAAAGTGCTGCTGATCACCCACCGCTGGGGTGGCAAGCTGGGGGTGCCCGGCGGCACCCGGCAAGCGGATGAATTGGCACAGTGCACGGCGTATCGGGAAACCCATGAGGAAACCGGGCTGGATGTGACCGTGGGCCGGCGTCTCAAAGTGATGAAAAATGGCTTCCATCTATACGATTGCAAGCTGTCGTGTTCTCCGGGAAAGCTGGATGTGCCCGCTTCTGGTCGCCTGGAAGTGAGGGCGATAGGGTGGTATCGACTGGATGAACTGGACAGGGAGAGCTGGCGTTTCTCATATCAGTTCGAGGACTTTCAGCAATTGCTGCGTGAGCAGGTTGGCTCCAGCGTTGCGTCTTCACGGGGAGGGTGCTGACACTGACAGTGTCGTCACGACAGTAGGGATCCCCTTTTTATGCTGATTGACGATGCGGCTGCGGCCGCCGGATCGGTTTGGTTCACTGGTGACACTCCGCCTGCTCTTCTGTCATGGTGCAGTTGATTTTAATGTCGGGGTGACGACAGGAGGAGGGGGAATGACGGGGTTTTCCACATCGGATCTGGCCTTGCTGTTGTATCAGGCCGCTCAGGATAAAAATCGTTGGCCGGTGTTGGTGGCGGCACTGCAGGAAACAGCCAACCCTTTTGACGACGATGCTATCTACAGGAATCCGGCCGCCAGGCGAGAGTTGCTGGATCAATTGCTGCCTCATATCAGCCAGGCGCTGGACATGGCAGACCGGTTCGAGTCTCAGGCGGTATCACAGAATTTGCTGGATCGGACACTGGAAATGCTGCCGATGGGAGTGGCATTGCTCGATGATGAGTTGAACATCATCATGCTCAACCAGCAGGCCGATCGAACCCTGGCAGAGCATGAAATGCTGGCCAACCATGATGGCCATTTCAAGATCAATAATCGTGAGCAGCATAAACTGCTCCATCATTATATAGAGCGATCTCTCGAGGACGGCAGCAGCCACGCCTTGATGCTGTCACCGGGGAATCCCCGCTCCGTTTCTTTGCTGGTATGCCCTGCGGATCTGGTAAAAGACAGAGACGACAATGATCCCCCCGCCGTGACTCTGTTTTTATCCAATCCGGACTTCCAGTCCTTGATCGACGAGCAAACACTGACCGACCTGTATCGGTTGTCCGCTGCGGAGGCAGAGCTGACTCGTGATCTGATTCATGGTTATGATCTGCGCAGTATTGCCCAGCGCCGTCAGGTCTCGGAGCTGACGGTACGTACCCAGTTGAAATCCATTTTTCGGAAAACAGAAACGGCGCGGCAAGCAGAGTTGGTGTCGTTGGTGCTATCTGGCCTGGCTCCTCTGCGGGGTAGAGAATCTGTCACCGCGAAAGTGGCTGATGACATCGGCGAATCGACGGGGTTACGTTATTGCAAGGGCGCCCACGGGCAGAGGCTGTGTTTTGCGGAGTACGGCGATCCGCAGGGTGTTGCAGTGATGTTCTGTCACAGTGTGCGCGGTTCCCGTCTTGAGGTGCCTGGCGGCGACAGTGTGTTGCGGGACATGCACATCCGGTTAATCATCCCAGAGCGCCCTGGTTATGGTGATTCGGAGGCACTTGACGAACGGACTGTGGATGACCTGGCCGAGGACATGCGGTGCCTGGCCGATCATCTGGAGCTACCGCAATTCCATCTGCTTGGTTACTCGCTGGGTGGCTTCCTGGCCCTGCACTGTGCAGCCCGGTTAGGAGATCGAATCAGCCGTCTGGGGCTGGTTTCCAGCCTGGCGCCACCGGGCAAGGAGGCGGGTAAACCGTTGAAAGGCATGATGCGTCTGGCGGTTGCCCTTGCAGACAAGGCGCCTGGGCTGGCGGAGACCGTGCTGGACCATATGGCGCGCACGATTCTGAAAAACCCTCGCCGCCATTTGGGCTCGTCGGTGGATCGCAAACTGCTCGCCGAACCGGATCACCAGGAGCGTTATTTACTGGCGCTGAGAGAGTCGTGTCGACAGGGCTCCATGGGGTTCGTTCAGGATTTGCAGGCGGTGGCTCGAACGCCGTTACCGGAACCGTCATCACTGGCGTTGCCGGTTTATCTCTGGCATGGCGAACAGGATGGGCAGGTACCTGCTGATCAGGCCATACAGCTTGACCGCTGGTTGACCAACAGCGAGCTGACGCTGCTGCCGGACGGCGGGCATTTTTTTATCTATTCCCGCTGGCCGCAGATTCTGGCCAACTTTGTGGCTGAGTAAGGCAGTGTTGGGATCGGCTGCCCTCAGGCCTGTTGCGTGATGGCTTGTGGTACCGAACCGGCCAGTGCCTCAATAAACTCTCGCCAGCATTCAATCACCGGGTAGCGACCCTGGTCTTTCAGTACATGAAACCGGGCGCCGGGGATCGCCTGGGCCATCAGCCTGGCTGGTTCCAGCTGCACGCTGCGATCCAGGGCGCCGTGCCAGACCAGGGTAGGAATCGCGATGTCCGCCAGCTCGAACCCCCAGGGCCGCAGCACCCGGAGATAGTCATCTATGATCACTCTGGCGCCCTGAAACCAGCGCTGCCGTAATTGCGGCAGGGTGATTGCCTGCACGGCCGGGTCGTTGATCAGGCTGGCGTCCTTGTCATCCAGCACCCGAGAGAAAAAGGAAAAGAATTTTTCCGGAGAGCGGTTCACGCCACGCAGGGCCAGTTTGCCCAGAGCGATGAAGAGCCGTGGATCGCGGTCGACCATTTTCAGCAGACGATTATGCATTGGGTCCAGTTGCCCGGCCTGCATGTATTGCCAGGGCACGATGCTGCCAATGACTCCGACCCGCTCGAACAGTGACGGGTACCTGGCCGCAGCGGCCAGCGCGTAGGGCCCGCCGAAACAGTAGCCGGCCAGAATGGGGCTTTGCAGGTTCAGCCGTTCGCAGAAATAGCGCAGGTCTACCGCGAAATCGACGAAATTGCCGTTCGGGCAGGGGCTGGAAATGCCGAACCCGGGGCGCACTACCACGAGTACCCGTAATCCCTGGGAGACATACCAGTCATGGTGGGGTTCGTGGCAGGGCATATTTCCGGCCTGGTTTTCCATTACCAACAGGGGTTTGCCTTCCGGGCAGCCGTACTCGAACCAGCTCAGTACCCTGTTATCGGGCAGCACCATGAAGCGCTCCTCGCGCCCGTCATGGGTGCGCAGGGACGGTGTAGCAAGCAGTGCATGGCTCATTGCCCGGCTGACCAGGGCGACTTGGCTACTGATGCCGGTCTTGCCCATGATCGATTTAAGCTGGGTGCGTGCAGTGTGTACGCTGACTGAGAGCAACTCGGCACTCTGACCAAGATTACCCACCTTGCAAAGCAGGTGTAGCAAGCGGGCTTCTGCGGGAGAGATGCCGAACAGGTTGGCCAGCGACTGAACTGATGGCGCAGCGACGCTCCGGTCGGCAAAAACCCAGACCACGGTAGTAATTCGCGACACGTCATCGGGTGCATCCGAGCGGAATACCGGCATGCACAGCAGCACCAGTTTTTCCTGTTCCGAGTGCAGCAGCTGGCTGTCGCGGCCCCGTTGTAGGCGAACAACCTGTTGCAGTTGCTGTTTGAGAGTGGGGTCGCTGAGCATCAGCGCGCCGCCATCGGCCATGCGTAGCGGGCCCGAGGCCATGATGCGATCTGCTGCCGAATTGTGTTTTACCACATGTAGCTGGTCATCCAGCATCAGCATGGGCCAGGGTAGACGGTTGGTCATGTCGTTGAGGAGATGGTTCTGGTCTTCCTGGGAATGCATGTGGTTGCTGCTGCGCACGGCACGATCCAGGTGCTGCAGTAGCGATTCCATGGATTCCAGGTCCTGGTTCTCCTGCTGGCACCAGTCGATCATGGGCTCCAGCAGCTCGCCCCAGTCACCCGGCGAGAGAGCTGTTTCGTAGATGCGTCCTATCAGGGCATCCCATTGTTTTCGTTCGGCATCCATGTGAATTCCCCTGTTCCCTCTATGAGAACTGTATCAAATTTTGGGGAAAAGGTTAGGTAGGCCAAGACACCGTGGAATGATTACGGTGTTGGGAATGGTTCGCTCTCTTTCGACTCAGGGTGAGCCTGATCCGAAGGAGAGCGAACGAAGAGAGTTATTGTGCAGAAGCCAGCGATTTCATTAGCCCTGGATAGATGGCATCGGCTGCCTTGATAGCATCCTGGTAAGTGCTTTCATTGGCGTAGTGTGTTTTTAAATAACGAGCCATGTCATCCAGGTTGCGGAATGAGAGGTCTGAAGTGGTGCGGATGTAATCCATGCCCCCGGAGCTGTTGATGGCGGTAGTTCGCCCCACTTCCTTACCGAGTTTTGAGCCGAGGATGCCGCCAATGAAAGGCACATTTTCCAGTGCTTTCTGCCCCGCATAAGCGCCCACGGTGGAACCGATCGCACTACCCATATTCGCGTTGATGGCCTTGTCGACCCATTCCGCGAGAACACCGTCACTGGTCCACGGGTTCATATACTCACCGCTGTTATCCGGTATCAGCAAAGCCGCAGTGACATTGTCCGATTGGCTTTTTCTGGTGGCGGCCATGGCGGGCGGTGGTGTCCGTGAGGTGCTACGAATCATGGAGGCAATCAGATCGCTGGACAGGCCCATCCTGCGCAAGCGTCGGGTTTCTTCATCATCGAAGCTTTTGTAGGGGCCTTGTGTCTCTGTTCTGGCAGCTAGCACTGTCTGGCTGGTCCCTTTTTTGATGGCATCTACCAGGTCAATGACTCGCAGATCTTCAGGCCCGATAAACCACAGGGCGTCTTCCTCTGGGAGCATTGCTGCGTAGCCTGGAAAGAGCGCGACGTTTTCCCGATGCCAGTCTAGCGCGTTGCCACGGGGAGTGTGGCTGGCCAGATTGCCGAGAATGTCACCGGCAAACAGGCTGCGAGGATTGTCGATCAGCCATTGTCGCTGTTCCAGGATGTCTTTCCCGGCCACCTCTTGATCGTATTGATGCTTTTCAGCAGTAACCCATTTCTCCAGCGCTTGCAGGTGGCGACGCATCATATCGTTGGACAGGTCCTCGGAGGCGATGGCCGGGTCTTTTTTTCCAACGAAAAGCGCAGAGGGAGAATAAACCGATATATAGCTTCGAATCTTGCCATTGGCCTGGGAGGTGAAAAGGGTTTCGCCTCCGGTTGCCACTGAGAGTTCGCTATCAAACTCTATATCGGAGCTGCTGGGCAGAGTGAACAGGGAACCGATATACATGAGGAAATGGCCCCAGTTCATTTTGATCGTGGAGTTTTCCATGCTGACAGCCAAGTTGGCAGACTGACTGGGTGATGCGTCAACGGATAGCCCTTGTATCTGCGACTCCATGGAGTTTTCGATAGCAGAGGTTATTTTTGTCCATTCCGGGCTTTTGACCATTTGAGTTTTGCTGGTCACTGTTGCAGGGGCCGCTTGAAAAGCAACGGGCAATGAGACGCTGCCTGTCTCGGGAAGCACTTCTCCCTCTGTCGGCACATAACGATAGGACATGCAGCCGCTAACCAGGAGGATGCTGGTCATGACCAGGGTGAGAGGGTAAACGGATCGAATTGACATAGTGGGTTCCTGAATCAGCGCGCCGAGTTGGCCACGGCGGTTTGCAGGCCCGGATAGATCTTGTCGGCGGCCTTGATTACGTCCACAAAGTTGCTCTTGGTGCTGTGGGTGGTGGCCAGCCATTGCGCCATGTCACTCATGGAGTTGAAGGAAATGTCTGAGCTGCTGCGGATGAAGTCCCAGCCGCCGGACGCTTCCAGGGCGGTGTTGCCGCCCACGGCCTTGCCAGCCTTGGAGCCCAGGAATCCGCCCAACATGCCGCCGAAGGGCACATTTTCCAGTACCTTGTTGGCCGCGTAGGCGCCAGCAACGCCACCGACTGCGGAGCCGGTGGCCTTGCCCATGGAGACGTTGATGGTCTTGTTGACCCATTCGGCGGTGACGCCGTCGCTGGTGTATGGCGAGAGGAATTGGCCGCTGTTGTTCTTGAGCGCCAGGCCATCGATTTTCTGTTGCTGGATGGCGGCCAGCTGTTCGCTGGTTTGCTCGCGGCGCTCCAAGACTACGTCACGGGTGCCGGCAGTGCCCGGAGACATGATGCTTAGTCGTGCGAAGGTGCCTGGCTCTCCACGCATTTGCGCAACCAACTGGTGCAGAGTCTGGCCGGCAGTGGGAGTCATCTCTCCGTTCTTGCCATCGCCGATGGCAACGATTAAATCGCCGCTCTGTAGCAGGCCGCTCTCTTCCGCTGCGCTCAACGGTACCAGGCTTTCCACTTTCAGAAAGTGCTTGTCTTCAGTCTGGTGGATTCGGATCCCGAGCAGACCATCACCGAGAGGTTCATCGCTTGTCGATACGCCCTGGGCTCCCGTCGAGTTCGGGTCGAGAGTAGCCCAAACCTGCTGACCGCCTTTGCCATAATCAATACAGCGCCAGGCACCGACAGTGTGTTCGGCCTGGACCTGAAAGCTTCCCGAAGGGACCACCAGGGAGTGGTACATCAGCTTGCCAGATGACACTTCGGTCTGCAGGCAGGCGGCGGTTTTGTTGTCACGGGCCTGAAAGACCTGCTTTTGATAGGCCTCGGAACCGGTTGACGATGTAACCGGGCCGTTGACGGTGGTCACGGCGGGGCTGCTTGTGCCACCTTGTTGATAACTGGAGGCGCAGGCGGCGAGTAGTGCAGAACCCAGCACGACCGCCCCCAAGCGGATGCAGGTAAAAATACGTTCCATTATGGTGTCTCCTGATAATACCTGTCCCTGCGGGCGGTCGTTCCCGTGGCGCCCGCGGACAGTAAAAGGGTTAGCGGTAAAGAATGTTGTCTTGGGTGGCCTTGCTCATTTCAAAGCCGTCGCCCCACACCAAGGTGCCCAGCTCCATGTCTACCATTTCGAAAGAAATGTAGTGGTAGCGCTGGCGCATCTGGCTCTGACGATCGATGGCATCCTGGGAGGTGATGGTGGCGAACATCTGATAGTCGACACCGGCAGTAGCCTGGGTCTTGCGGATGGTGCCGCCGTCCACCAGCCCTTCGCGTTTGATTTCGCGCTCTTTCTGGATGGCAGCCAGGTTCTGACGGTTCACAAACACCATGCGGCCATTGGCGGCGCGAGTCAGCTCGATCTGCAGGCGCTTGGCCAGCATGTTGAGATTGATCACCGAGGTGCTTTCGTTCTTGAAGCCCTCCATATCGATCAGTACCCGGGGTGGGGTGGCGCGGTTGGAGACCATTGGATTGGACAGCAGGCTGCGCATCATCTTGTCGGTCATGGCGACCACGTCCTGGGATTCGATGCCAACCCCTTGAACGCGTCCGGCGCTGCCCACGTCCTGGTAGACGGTGGGTTGTCCGGCGGCGTTATCGACCCGGGACGGCGCACAGGCGCTGACCAGCACAGCGGCACCGAGGATGGCGATGGATTTGAAAGCTTTCATGGTGTTCCCCTCATGGAATTCGTGGATAGATACGGTGCTTACTGGCTCATCTGGGCCATGGTATGCAGAGCAATTTCCTTGCCGGTGGCGCTCATGGGCTGCGGGCGATCGCGCTTTTCGAAGCCGCTGTCAGCCACCACCCAGGTATGCTGGTCTTCACTGCCCGGCGGTTTGCCATCGGTGTTGAAAACCGCGAGCAAGCTGGCATCTTTCACGGACAGCACGCGCACCTGGTACAGGCCATCGCGATCAAATTCGCTGCCGACTACCAGTTCCAGTACGTAGTCTGCTTGCTGGGACAGGGCGCGCATCTGCAGGCGTAACTGATCCGGTGAGGCGCGTTCGAAGGTGCCGTCTTCCAGGGCGTTATCGGTAATGCGTTGGGCCATGGCTTGATCAATGACGGTGGCGCCGCCTTGCTTGAAGGCGCTGATGAGTCCGCTCTGCAAACCCAGAGCGACGGCGTTGCGATCGCTGGCAGGTAGCCCGCCGCGGCGTTCCTGTTCCATGGTCAGGGTGGCGCGGCCTTTTTCTTCACGGGCATCCTTGCCGGTCACGCTTAGCTCGCCCTTGGCATTCAGGCTGCCGCGATAATGGCTGTACCAGTCGCTGACGCGGTTGGGGAATTCACGATTCCAGAACACCGCAATACGTGGTTTTCCCTGGTCGGGAAAGGCCTGACGAAAACGGCTGATGATGTCCTGCTCGGGCGGGCGCTGAGATTGATCACGCAGGCTTTCCGCGTAGGCTTCCTCGCTCATGGGAACCTGGGCCGGTGCCATCATTTCGGTAGCAGGATGGTCCTGTTGAGAAACAGCCTGGCTGCTGAGAAGCCAGGTAACGGGGAGTACGAGAAGGGTCGACGTTTTCATTTTGCCTGCCTCACTTCCACCCGGTATTTCAGTTGCGCGGTGGTGGTGGATTTTTCCAGATAGACACTGGTGGAGTTGGCGGGAACCACCACTCGTTGCCAGCGGGGAGCTACATCGGTAGGAATTTCGGATTGATCGAAGAACTGGGTGCGTGCTTCGAGGATGCTGTTGTGGTCGGTGTGATTGCGCAGTACGACGAAGACTTCGGAGGTATTGGCCGGGGTGCGGCGAATGCCATGCTTGTCGGTAGTAATACGGAAGACCTTGTCAGGACCGGGAATGCCGCCGCTGAAATTACGGTTCAGATCGTAATCGGTAAAGGTGACGCTATTGTAGGTAGTGGGTGCTGTGCGCTGTTCCAATTCAAGCTTGCTGCTGCTCTGGCAGCCGACCAGCAAGGAGCCGGCCAGCAGACCGGCGACAAGGGCGAATTTCGCGTGCATGGTGTTCTCCTTAACGTGAGTTAGCGGGCACTGGCGAAAATGACGCCGTTGCCATTCTTGTCGAAGAAAATGCGGGCAGGTTTACTACCCGGCGGCTGGGTGATGCCGGCCTTGTTGGTGAAGGTGACACTGGCGTTCTGGGTGTCCGGGGAAAGCCGGGCGCTGCCCAGGTGCAGGGTGTCGGGCAGGCTGCTCCAGTAGCGAGTGTCAGCCCGTGTCTTGGCTCGAGCAGACATGCCCTGGGCGGCGACACCAATGGCGGTAATGGTGTTGAAGCCGGCGGCAAGGCCGCCACCGGCACCGGCGGCGATGCCGGTGATCAGGCTGTTGTCGCTGAGGCTGGTCATGGCGTCGCCCACGTTGCCGGTGGTCTGCTTGAACTGCACCTTGCCTTCGATGATGCGATCCACCGCCCGGCCGCCCCGGGTGGAAGCCTGGAAAAACACATCTTCCGCCGGGTAGAGGGTCTGATTGAGGCCATCACCGGCAATCTTTGCGCGGTTCTCGGTAAAGCCCTTGCCGCGACGGTAGACCAGCTCATAGTGACCGACGCCGTCGGCCAGTTTGCGTGGTGAGGTGCCGGTTTCGGCCACGATCAGGGTGTTGTCGCTGTCATCGGGGACCGGGCCGTCGGGGCGGAACTGACGGTATTCCTCGAAATGCTCGCCGGCGAGACGCTCGTTGCCATCCAGTCGCGCCGCCCAGCCGGCCAGATAGACCAGTGAGGCAAAGTCGGTGGTGTGCTGCTCTTCTTCGGCAAAAGCATCCTGCAGCAGGCCATTGAGAAAGGTGGCGCGGGCATTACCGTAATCGCCATCAATCAGGTAAATCAGTCCGCGATAGTAATAGACCATGGAGCGCTCATAGGGCTCGCCCTTGAATTCCTTTTCCCCTTCTTCGTACCAGAGGCTGCGTGCCTTTCGCGCGGCATCGTTGTCTGCATAGACGCTTTCGATATTGGCGATGGCCTCATCCAGGGTGCGTCGGGCGGTATCCAGATCCCCGGTCTTGAACGCGGTGGCACCGATTTCCATCAGATTCAGCACTTCATTGCGGCGCCCTTCCTGGAACAGCTTGCGCCAGGCGGGCTGCAGGGCTGCAGGCTGGCTAGCTACGTATTCCTGCTTGGCTGGGTCCAGCGGCGTCACCGCATATTGCTTGGGCCCGGTGGCGCAGGCGCTCAGCAGGCCGGCTCCGATCAGTGATAGCAGGAATTTTTTGCAAGCATAAAGGGGGCGTTCCCCTGAAACAGCAGGCGTAAACGTGTTAGCCATCAACTTCCCCGTTGGATGGATGCTTTTTGGTGTCGTGCGGGGCGTCCCCTGACCATCACCCGCGCGAAGTCGTTAGCTACAAGTATTGAGCAGGCGCAGAGAGGCGCGCATCCCCCATATGGGGGATATTAGTAAATGAAGCTGTCGGAGTTCAGTAAATTGCAGTCAGATGGCGAGCATTAAGCTTATGCCTCAGTAGGCTTTTTGTAGCGATGCTAAATGAATTGTGTTTCCTGCCACAAAAAAATTGAGACAAATATCGCATTTTGCTAGCTTCGCACCTTGGAATATCAAAACCAACTCAGGGAAGGGACATATATGAAGGGAATTTTTGCCCTCACCCCCCTCGTTGCTGCGCTATTGATCGCCGGTTGTGGCGGCGGAGGCAGTAGTGGCGGGGGAGGCTCCTCAAGCAATGACGGTGGGTCATCAGGCACGGCTCTTAAGGGCTCTGCAGTGAAAGGCCCATTGGCCAACGCGGCGGTCTCGCTGTATGCCGCTGATCCGAATCAGCCTGATGGTCTTGGCGAACTGCTGGATAGAGGCGATACCAATGGTAGCGCCGCGTTCTTAGGGGTTTCGGTGCCCGATGGCACTACAGGCACCGTGATCGTTGAAGTTGTCGCAGATGCTGACACCATTGATCTGACCACAGGCCAGGCGCCGGTGATTAGCCGATTACTGTCTGTATCTACTGCGGAAGGTATTGCAGACGGTGCCTCTAATTACCCTACACCCCTCAGTACGCTGGCTTTACAGTTGGCTCTGAAAAATGCAGACAGCCCAGACGGAGGCTTTGCCGGTAACGATGACGGTAATGTTTCCCAGGATGAGTGGTTTCAGGCTCTGGATGTCGCTCAGAAAAAGGTCAAGAGCTCTTTAGGGTTTGACCTGCTGGGTGATGATGTTGATCTGTTTTCCAGCCCCCCTCTGATCACCTCCTCCGACGATGACCAGGCAAAAGTCGTTCAGCTGCGTACGGCTGTAGAGGCTGTATCTGCATTGGCTGCAGAACTCGCCAGGAAAGCGAAAGAGGAAAATGCCGCCAGTGAAGAGTCTGCTGACAGCATGTTTTCTGCGCTGTTGCAGGATTTCTCTGATGGGACGATTGACGGCCAGTCAGGTGATCAGGCCCTGAATGCATTCAGTGACATCCCTAACTTGGCGACAGAAGTCACTCAGGACCCGTCAATGCTGGTTATTCCCGGCACAGATGGCGTCACGGTTGGTCAGACAAACACGGTCGTGGCCGGTGAAACGGCGGATACGGGGCAGGCTGAAGTGGATACCAGCACAGCCTCAGCTGCCCCTGCCGATCCCGCCCCAGCGAAGGTCGAGAGTGACCTTGATGGCGATGGTGACCCGGATAGTACTGATCCTGACATCGATGGTGATGGTGTCCTGAACGCCGACGATTCTGCACCTGGCAACCCTGATCGTGATGACGACGGCGTTGTCGATGGTGATGATGCCTTCCCTGATGATCCTGAAGAAACCGCTGATTCTGACGGCGATGGGGTGGGCGACAATGCGGATGCCTTCCCGGAAGACGAGACCGAGACCGCTGACTCCGATGGCGATGGTGTCGGCGATAACGCTGATGTGTTCCCGAATGATCCGGAAGAAACCGCTGATACTGACGGTGATGGCGTGGGTGATAATGCGGATGCCTTCCCGGAAGACGAGACCGAGACCGTGGACTCCGATGGCGATGGTGTCGGTGATAACGCTGATGTGTTCCCGAACGATCCGGAAGAAAACGCTGATTCTGATGGCGATGGCGTGGGTGATAATGCGGATGCCTTCCCGGAAGACGAGACCGAGACCGTGGACTCCGATGGCGATGGTGTCGGCGATAACACTGATGCTTTCCCGAACGACTCAGGAGAAACGGCAGATACGGATGGTGATGGTGTGGGGGATAATACTGATCCCTTCCCGGAGAACCCCGATGAAAGCGCCGACTCTGACGGCGACGGGGTCGGCGATAATTCAGATGCCTTCCCTGATGATTTTACCGAAAGTGAAGATGCCGATGGTGACGGCTTTGGTGACAACGTAGCTGATCCAGATCCCACTGACCCTTGTGTACCCAGTACCACTGTTAGTGCCTGTACCGGTACGACTGTCGAGGCAGTATGGGGTGAAACCAAATGGAACGAAGCGAACTGGCAATAAGCCGGTTCGCCAACTAATTACGGAAGAAGGAACGACACAATGAAAAAATTTATGATGAGTGCTGTGGCTGCTGCAATGGCAAGTTCCGTGGCTGTGGCGGAAGTATCCGTGCCAAATACTTTTACGCAAGGTGAAAATGCAGTTGCGGAAGAAGTTAATGCCAACTTTGGTGCACTGGTGGCTGCGATAGAAGAAAGCAATGAACGAATTGCAGAGCTGGAAAATGAGTTGAGTAAAGCAAGTTCTGTAGATGTGGCAGGTTCCGGCTATGCCGTACAGAGATCGGCAATACAATTGCAGAGGTTTGATGATGATCCTAATAATACTCCGGAAAGTTCTGGGGCTTGGAACATCGAGACCTATTCAGAAAAGTTTTCCCTAGTCTTCAACGATGACACTAATCAAACAGTTGATTTTGAATTTGAAAGTGAATTGAAAGTTGATCTATGGGACGATGGTTCGATCCGTTTCGACGAGGATAACTCGCCAGATAGTGACCAGTTTTACTGGAGCCAGGATGGAAATAGGGTTGCCCTTTCCGACGACTTGGGTGGCGATGTTATGGTAGAGTTTATTGTGGCCGAAGGCGCTGGGGTTATTTACGCTTTAGACACTGAGGTAGAAGAAAATGATGCTACCGGCTCTGCTACTTGTAATGGATCCATTTGCCAGGGTGATTACTTCGAAAGTGGCACATTGATAGGTATTCGTCAGAGCTCAACCCAGTAATATAGCTATGAAATATAATCGAGCGGACTTTGATAGTCTGCTCGATTATTTATTCCTTCCTAGTAACGCGTCTCCGCCATCCCGGAAAACTGCTTTGCCAAGTACGTGGCATAGTTGTCTGTCATGCCGGCCAGAAAATCCAGTGCCCGCATGATGCACTGATAAATCCTTTCCTGTTCCGGCAGTGTCGCCAGATTCTCAGGAAAACTGTGTCGGCCGATCAGGTCGATGATCCGTTCATGGCGATAGTTCCGGGCGCTATCACAGGCATGGGATACCGCCGCTTCAATCAGGCCGTCCAGTAGCGCGCCCATCACTTCGAAGGCGCCGATTTCCAATTCGATTTTTCGTGGATGCTCGAACACTTTCGAGCGTGCCAGTTGCTTGGCGTTTTCCACCACATCGCGCACCGCCGGTTCGCAATGGCTGATCAGGTCGCCTTCCATGCTGCCGCCCAGCAGGTTGTCGTGATTGGCGACAAAGGCTTCCACGCCGGCTTCGATAAATCGCTCGATGATCTTGCCCCGTAACAAGGCGGCCTTGCGGCCGTCGCGCAGGTCGGAATGGATCAGGTCTCGCACCTCGGGGGTATCCGGCAAAGCCGGTTGCAGCAGGGCATAGACTTCGTCCCAGTGCAGCAGGTCCATTTCCAGGCCATCTTCCAGATCGATAATGGCGTAGCAGAAGTCGTCGGCGGCCTCCATCAAATAGGCCAGCGGGTGACGGCAGAAGCGGCCAGAGGAAATTTCCCGCAAGCCGGTGGCAACGGCCACTTCCCGAAAGGCATCGGCCTCCGACACAAAGGCGCTGTACTTACCGGGCTTGCTGCTGGCTCCGTTGCTGTCGGTGGCATCGACGGACAGCCAGGGGTACTTGAGAAAGGTGGCCAGGGTGGCATAGGTCAGGCGCATACCGCCGTCGTACTGGTGATATTCACTCTTGGTGATGATGCGAAAGCCCTGGGCATTGCCTTCAAAAAAGGTCAGATCGCTTTGTTGCTCCGGCGCCAGCATGGCGAGGAAGCGTTGGCCCCGTTCCTGAAACCAGGCGCGGATGGCGCGCTCACCGGTGTGCCCGAACGGCGGGTTGCCAATATCGTGGGCCAGGCAGGCGGATTGAACGATGTCGCCAAAGTCGGTGGCGCTGACCGTGTCCGGCAGCAGCTTCCTTTGTTGCAGCCGTTCGCCCACACGGATGCCCAGGGTGCGGCCCACGCAGGACACTTCCAGAGAGTGAGTAAGCCTGTTGTGGACATGGTCGTTGGTGGCCAGCGGGTGTACCTGGGTTTTGCGTGCCAGACGCCGGAAGGCGCCAGAGAAGATGATCTTGTCGTGGTCGCGCAGGAAGGCGGTGCGGCCGCTTTCATCCTTGGCGCTGCGTCCGCCCAATCGGGCCTTATTGAGTAACTGGTGCCAATCCATACAAAAAAATCCGCCTGCGGGCTTGATGAAAAACGCCGTCGCACCCAACGTGAGAAGAATCAATCACAGCATGTTGCCACGGGCCGTGCTGAGATGAACAGAACAGCAACGCAGTTGAACACGAACGGGAGGCGTAATGAATCTGGATAAACCCCTGCTGATGCTGGTGACCAGCGCAGCGCAAATGGGCCAGGGTCAACAGACTGGCCTGTGGCTGGAAGAATTCGCGTTACCCTGGTTACTGTTCCGGGAGAAAAATATCCCGGTGGTCGTGGCCAGCCCCAGAGGTGGCAAGATCCCGGTGGACCCTAATTCCGTGCCGGATGATGAGCAGAAGGCGCAGTGGTCCGAGGCCATTTCTGCCCTGCAGGATACCCGGCCCCTGGAAGACATCTGGGAAGACGGCTTTGCCGGCGTCTTTGTGCCCGGCGGTCACGGGGCCATGTTCGACATGCCCGATCATCCGCTGGTGGCGGCGGTGATGGAGCGCACCTGGGCTCAGGGGGGCTTGCTTGGCGCAGTCTGCCATGGTCCGGCAGCGCTGGTGGGGCTACGCAATGAAGATGGCACCCCTTTGGTGCAGAACCAGACCCTGACCTGCTTTACCAATGAGGAGGAGCAGGAAGTGGGGCTGGATGAAGTGATGCCGTTCCTGCTCGCTACGCGGTTGGAAGAGCTGGGTGCAAAACTGGACCTGGCGGACAAGTTTGTCAGCCATGCGGTGGCGGACGGACGACTGATCACCGGGCAGAACCCGCAATCGAGCCAGGCTGTGGCTGACGCCATGGTCGAGGCGTTATACCGGGAATAGGTCGCCGGGCATCGATGCCTGCGCTAAGGTTACGACATCGCGCCGCTGGGCGTTCGCTTTGTTATGGGAGACACAATGGGGATTTACGATTACACCGCCACTACCCTGAGTGGTGAAGATAAGGCGCTGGCCGACTTCAAAGGTAAGGTACTGCTGGTTGTTAACACTGCCAGCAAGTGCGGTTTCACGCCTCAGTACAAGGGCCTGGAAGCGCTTTATGACGACCTGCAGGAAAAGGGCCTGGAGATTCTCGGTTTTCCCTGTAACCAGTTCGGCAAGCAGGAGCCCGGTGCCGCAGACGAGATCGGTGCCTTCTGCGAGAAGAACTACGGCGTCAGTTTCACCATGTTCGACAAGGTCGACGTGAACGGTGACAACACCCATCCGCTGTACGCCTACCTGAAAAACGAAGCCACCGGTGTGCTGGGCAGCAAGGCGATCAAGTGGAACTTCACCAAGTTCCTGATCAACCGCGATGGCAAGGTCATCAAGCGCTACGCGCCCACCGACAAGCCGGAAGCGATCCGCAAGGATATTGAAAAGCTGTTGTAGGAAGCGGTGTTTGTAGGAGCGGCGCTCGAGCCGCGAACCGTACCAAGTACGGCATCGTAGGCAATTTCGCGGCTCATACTCGTAGGGCACAGAGAGAGCCGCTCCTACGTAGCCTTAGCCCTTGCGCCTTTCCAGCCATTCAAAGGCCGCCATCCCCGCCATCATGGCGGCGACGAATATCACTGCCTTGAGGCTGCCGGTGCCCAGTGCGACCAGCGCCGGTCCAGGACAGAAGCCCGCCAGTCCCCAGCCAACCCCGAAACCCAAAGAACCGAGGACCAGCCGCCGGTCCAGTTTGCGATTGCCGGGAATCTGGATGGGGTCACCACTCCAGGCCAGACTGCGACCCCGGGTGAGGGCAAAGCCCACCGACGCTACGGCGATAGCACCTACCATCACCAGCGCCAGGGACGGGTCCCAGGGGCCGGCCAGATCGAGAAAGGCCAGTACCTTGGCCGGGTTGGCCATGCCGGCCAACAATAACCCGGCGCCGAAAATCAGGCCGACGACAAAGGCGCTCAGTTGCGACCGCTTCATACCGCACCTCCCAGCAAATGGCGAACCACAAACACGGTGACAAAGCCGCTGCCCATGAAGGCCAGGGTGGCAGCCAGTGAGCGTGGAGACAGCCGTGATATTCCGCAGACCCCATGCCCGCTGGTGCAGCCGGCGCCGTAGCGGGTGCTGATGCCGACAATCAGCCCGGCGACAATCAGCAGCGGCCAGTCGGCGGCGATGATCAGCGGGGGCAGGGTGGCCGCCAGGCTCCACAATAACGGGGCGGCAACCATGCCCAGTACAAAGGCCAGTCGCCAGGCGCGGTCACCGGGGGCGGGACGCAGCAGCCCGCCGACGATGCCGCTGATGCCGGCAATGCGGCCGTTGGCGTGAATAAAGAGGGCGGCGGCCAGCCCGATCAGGGCGCCGCCGGCCAGGGCCGACCAGGGGGTAAAGGCATTCCAGTCGATAGTCATTGGGGCTCTCCACAAAAAAGGGTGTACAGAGTTTCCAGCACGGCCAGGGCCTTGGGGTCAGCAATGGAATAGTGCATCTGTTTGCCGTCCCGGCGACTGGCCACCAACCCCTCCCGGCGCAGGACGCCCAGCTGCTGGGACAGGGAGGGTTGGTAAACGCCAACCAACTCTTCCAGCTCGCTGACGCTGCGCTCGCCCTCGGTAAGCTGGCAGAGCAGCAGTAGCCGGTCCGGGTGCGACAGCGCCTTGAGCAGCTGGCTGGCTTCGGTGGCGTTATCGCGCAGGGCATCCATATCCAGAGTTTGCATGATACTTCCATAAAATATATTTAAATAAAATATATAATGAATGGTTGGGGCATGCAATAGGCTGACGCGTAACCAGTACCTCGTCGTTTGATTATCCGTTGGAGCTTTGCTTGCAAAGCGAAATCATGGACGCCCCCCCGCTTCGCCTTGCAAGCAAAGCTCCAACGCAACCCGCGCGCCTTGACCTGTTTGCTGTGCAGAATTCCCGGCTGCGGAGGCTAGACCGGCAGCACACCGTAATAGACGGCGAAGAAATGACAGATGCTGCCACCCATCACGAACAGGTGCCAGATAGCGTGGTTGAAGGGAATAAAGCGGTCGGCCAGGTAGAAAATCACCCCGGCGGTGTAGGTGATACCGCCGGCCAGGATCAGCCAGAAGCCCACCTCGTTCAACTTAGTGGTCAGTTCCCCGGAGGCGAACAGGATCAACCAGCCCATGGCCAGGTAAATGCCCACCCGCATCAGCTTGAAACGGTGCCCGTACATGGCCTTCAGACCGATGCCGATCAGCGCCAGTGTCCAGATCACCGCAAACAGGATCCAGCCGGTCTGGCCGCGCAGATTCACCAGCAGGAAGGGCGTGTAGGTGCCGGCGATCAACCCATAGATGGCGCAGTGATCGAGCATCTTGAACACCGCCCGCCATTGCGGGTTACGCAGGCTGTGGTACAGGGCGCTGGCGCTGTAGAGCAGAATCAGGCTGGCACCGAAAATACTGAAACTGACCACTTTCCAGGGGTCGCCCTGCAGGCTGGCGGCAACAATCAGTATCACCGTGCCGGCGACACTCAGGGCGGCGCCGATGCCGTGCGTCAAGCCGTTCAACCATTCTTCCAGAATAGAGTAATCCGTTTCCGGTTGCGGGGTTGCGGTCATTGACGAGGTCTTCTTGCGGCTGGAGGAGACTGCATCATGCCGAGCGCCAAAGGCGCCTGTAAAGCGCCAATTCGGACAGATGTGCACATCAGTGTTTTCTATCGATGTAATGAAAGCAATTTTCTGTTGATAGCGCGGGTGCGGCGTTACGGTAATCCTGATCCATGGCGAAACAGGGTTGAAGTTCCTGTTCTCAAGGCCATGTCTGTAAAGCAGAGCGGAAAATCCCGCGTCACATTTGCACAGCAAGGAGCCACGCAATGATTGAACACAACAAGCAGGTTGCCGAGCAGTTAAGCAAGTTGCTGGCCGAGAGCTACACCCTTTACCTGAAAACCCACAAGTACCACTGGAACGTGACCGGTCCCATGTTCCACAGCCTGCATCTGCTGTTCGAGCAACAGTACACCGAGCTGGCCCTGGCGGTGGACACCATTGCCGAACGTATTCGTGCGCTGGGCTGGAAGGCGCCGGGTAGCTATGCGGAGTTTGCCAAGTTGTCCACGGTGAAGGATGCGGTGGGCGATCCGTCTGCCAGTGACATGATCCGTGAACTTACCGAGGATCATCGCACCGTAGCTGAACAGGCCAACCGGGTGCTGAAGCTTGCCGGCGAGCATGAGGATGAAGGCTCCTCCACAGTAGCCAGCGACCGGATCGAGATTCACGAAAAAGCGGCCTGGATGCTTTCCGCTCATCTTGATTGATAGCCAATAGCAATCATTGAGATAGAGTTAATACGTTTTAAAGATGGGTAAGTGGATGGCTATCATATGGGTATGACTCATCGAGTCACCCTCTTATCCATGTTTAAGGAGAGCCAATATGTTGGACAACCGTGAAGGGCAGCCCGTCCCCCAAGTCACCTTCCGTACCCGTGAAGGTAATGAGTGGCGGGATGTGACCACCGATGACCTGTTCAAGGGAAAAACCGTGGTGGTATTCGCCCTGCCGGGCGCGTTCACTCCGACTTGCTCCTCCACACACCTGCCGCGCTACAACGAGCTGGCGCCGGTACTGAAAGCCAATGGTGTGGACGACATTGTTTGCCTGTCCGTGAACGACGGCTTTGTGATGAACGCCTGGGCCGGTGACCAGTCTGCCGGCAACATCCGTTTTATTCCGGATGGTAACGGCGAGTTCACCGACAAGATGGGCATGCTGGTGGACAAGCAGGATCTCGGTTTTGGGCCGCGCAGCTGGCGCTATTCCATGCTGGTGAAAGACGGGGTGATCGACCGTATGTTCATTGAGCCGGAGAAGCCCGGCGACCCGTTCGAAGTCTCCGATGCCGACACCATGCTCAACTACATCAATGGTGAAGCGGCCCTTCCCAAGCGGGTCACCGTTTTCACCAAGCCGGGCTGTCCACACTGCAGCCGCGCAAAGAAGGCTCTGGCAGAAAACGGCTACGCCTTTGAAGAAATCGAACTGGGCAGCCGGGGCCTGAGCTACAGCTCCCTGGCAGCGGTAACCGGTGCCGGCACCACGCCGCAGGTGTATATCGAAGGCGAACGCATTGGCGGCGCCGACGAGCTGGACGCCTGGCTCAAGGCCTGATCAGGCCGCAGGCATCGTAAAGAGCAACCCCGTGACGCGCTCACCGTCATCGCGCGGCAGGTCGGGTGGACCCACCCGCCGTGCACCTTGATCCCCCCTCGGGCCGACATCTGTCGGCCCTTTTTTTACGGTAAATCCCCGCGGCTTTGCGAGACGTAGGGTGCACTGAGCCTAAGGCGAACTGCACCATCAAGCGCCGGGTCGGTGCAGTTCGCCTTAGGCTCAGTGGCACCCTACGCAGTCGGCGTTGGCGGTCAGGGATTCAGGGTTAAAGTCCCATTATTCGGAAGCCGTTTCCCTATACAAAGACACCACAGTCATTTCAGGTCAGAATCCAGTAGGGTTTTGAATAGGTTTCACGACACCGTAGTCAGATATGTGATAATTGGTACTGACAAGTACCGTAATGCTGGGAGAGCACGCATGGGACGTTTCTGGGCACTGGTTGGCCTGTCTCTGGTGATGGCGGGATGTGGGGATGAACCGCCGGCGGAGGCGCCTTTACCGCAGCCGGTGAAGCTGTACACGGTGAACGGTGACAGTGCCGGGCAACTGCGCCATTACCCGGGGCGGGTGGTCGCCACGGAAGGATCGCAGCTGGCGTTCCGGGTATCCGGGCAGCTGGTCAAGTTGCCGGTGCGTGCCGGTGAACAGGTGAAAAAAGGGCAGCTGCTGGCGGCCCTGGATCCGGCGGATTTCAATAACCAGCTGGCCGACCGTCAGGCCCAGTACGATCTTGCCGAAAGTCAGTATCAGCGGGCTATCAGCCTGCGCGAGCGCGGGGTGATTTCCGAAGCCCAGTTTGACGAGTTGCAGGCCAAACGTCGTCAGGCCCGGGCCGCTCTGAGCATGGCCCGCGACAATGTGGAATACACCAGGCTGAAGGCGCCCTATGCGGGTACTGTGGCGCGCACCGAAGTGGAAAATTACCAGTTTGTGCAGGCCAAGGAGCCAATCCTCTATCTGCAGGGAGACGACAACATCGATATCGAGTTTGCCGTCTCCGAACGCTTCTTTACCAACCTGCGCAAGGGGGGGGAAGACTATGAACCTACGGTGCGTTTTGAGGGGGCGCCGGACCGCACCTTCAAGGCCAGCTATAAGGAACACGAAGCCAGCGCCGATGCGCGCACCCAGACCTACAACATCACCCTGACCATGGCCAACCCGGAAGGGCAGGTGGTGCTGCCGGGCATGAGCGTGGACGTGGCCATTGATCTTAGCCAGATTCGCAAGGCCGCCGCCGACCGCCTGCAGGTGCCGGTGGAAGCCGTGTTCAAACAGGATGGCAAGGAGGGTGCCTTTGTCTGGCGTTATCAGCCGCAGGACGATATCGGCACGGTGTCGGCGGTGCCGGTAACCCTGGGCGAAGTGGTCGGTGAAGGCGTGGAAATTCTCGACGGTCTGAGCAGCGGAGACCGGGTGGTGAGTGCCGGCGTCCATCATCTGGAAGAGGGGCAGACGGTACGTGAGCTGGTGAAAGAGCGGGGGCTGTAATGAATATCGCCGCATACAGCATTCGCCACCGGGTGGTGAGCTGGCTGTTCACCCTGATTCTGCTGGTGGGCGGGATCGTCAGCTTTTCCCGCCTCGGCCAGCTGGAAGACCCGGAGTTCACCATCAAGACTGCCATGGTGATTACCAGTTACCCGGGCGCGTCGCCTCGTCAGGTGGAAGAAGAAGTCACCTTGCCGGTGGAAATGGCAATCCAGAACTTGCCCTACGTGGATTACGTCACCTCCATTTCCAGCAATGGCTTGTCCCAGGTGCAGGTGGAGATGAAACCCACCTATCGGGCCAGCCAGCTCAAGCAGATCTGGGACGAGCTGAGACACAAGCTCACTGACCTGCAGCCGGAGCTGCCTCCGGGAGTCGGCACCATTCAGGTGCTGGATGACTTCGGTGATGTGTACGGGATTTTGATGGCGATCACCGGAGACGGTTATCGCTACCAGGAAATGCAGGATTACGCCGACTACCTGACCCGGGAGCTGGTGCTGGTGAAAGGCGTGGGCAAGGTGGTGGTGGGTGGCCAGCGCCAGGAGCAGGTGCTGGTGGAACTTTCCCGCACCCGGCTGGCCTCTCTGGGAATCAGCCCGGAACGGATCTTTTCCCTGCTGCAGACCCAGAATACGGTCAGCCCCGCGGGCAAAGTCAGGGTGGGGGACGAGTACATCCGCATCTATCCTACCGGTGAATTCCCCACTGTGCAGGACATGGGTGATCTGCTGATTTCCGACCCGGGCGCCGATGAACTGGTCTACCTGCGTGATGTTGCCACCATTGAACGGGGCTATGCGGAAGTGCCGGATCACCTTTATCGGTTCAACGGTGACGCGGCTCTGACCCTGGGGATTTCCTTTTCAAAGGGAGTCAATGTGGTGGAGGTAGGCGCGCGGGTAGAGCAGCGCCTGGCTGAACTGGAATACCAGCGGCCGGCGGGCATGGAACTGGCCACGGTGTACAACCAGCCCCAGGAAGTGGATAGCTCGGTGGGTGCCTTCCTGCTCAATCTGGGCGAGGCCATTGCCATCGTCATCGCCGTGTTGCTGGTGTTCATGGGGGTGCGTTCCGGTCTGCTGATGGGGGGCGTGCTGCTGCTGACCATCCTTGGCACCTTTATCGTCATGAAAGTGCTGGCCATTGATCTGCAGCGGATTTCCCTGGGGGCACTGATTATCGCTCTGGGGATGCTGGTGGATAACGCCATCGTGGTCACCGAGGGCATCCTGGTGGGCATGAAGCGCGGTATGTCGAAGCTGGAGGCGGCGGTGGATATTGTCCGCCAGACCATCTGGCCGCTGCTCGGGGCCACGGTGATCGCCATCATGGCGTTCGCGCCCATCGGCCTGTCTGAGGATGCCACCGGGGAATACACCAATACCCTGTTCTGGGTGCTGCTGATTTCATTGCTGCTCAGCTGGATCACCGCGGTGACCCTGGTGCCTTTCTTTGCGGACCTGTTTTTCTCCGACAAGGATGTGGGCGGCGCTGGCGGGGAGGGCGAAGATCCCTACAAGGGCAAACTGTTCGTGATCTATCGGCGCCTGCTGGACCGGGCCATTCATCATCGCGTGTTGACCCTGTCCGGCATGGGCATTCTGCTGGTAGTGGCGGTAGTAGGCTTCGGGGCGGTTAAACAGGCCTTCTTCCCGCCCTCCAATACACCCATGTTTCTGGTGGATTACTGGCTGCCCCAGGGCAGTGACATCCGTGCCACCCGCGAAGCGGTGGAGCGCCTTGAGGCGTCGCTGCTGGAAATGGACGAGGTCACCGGGGTGACCAGCACCATCGGTCGTGGCGCCGAGCGCTTCATGCTGCCCTACAACCCGGAAAAGAGTTACCCCAGCTATGCCCAGCTGATTGTTCAGGTGAGCGAGCGGGAGCAGATCGATGCGGCCCTGTCTGCCACCCGCCAACTGATTGGCGAAGAGCACCTGCAGGCCTTTGCCAAGGTGAAACGGCTGATGATCGGCCCCAGCCCGCCGGCGTCCATCGAGGCCCGTTTCAGCGGCCCGGACCCGCAGACCTTGCGCGAGCTGGGCCTGAAGGCCCAGGCGATCATGCGTGAAGATGGTGGCCTGGAAAGCATTCGCCATGACTGGCGCCAACAGGAAAAAGTGATTCGGCCCCAGTTCCAGGAAGCCCAGGCGCGCCGTGCCGGGATCAGTCGGGAAGATCTGGACAATACCCTGGCGCTGAACTTCAGTGGCCGCAATGTGGGTCTCTATCGTGACGGCAGTCAGTTGCTGCCCATTATCGCCCGCCCGCCGGAGAAAGAACGACTCAGCGCCGACAACCTTAACGATGTGCAGGTGTGGTCGCCGGTGTACGCCACCTACATTCCAATTACCCAGGTGGTGTCCGATTTCAGCACCGAGTGGGAGAATGCGCTGATCCTGCGTCGTGATCGCAAGCGCACCCTGACGGTGCAGGCGGAACCGGATGTGCTCGGCGATGAAACCGCCGATCAGGTGCTGCGCCGGATTCGCCCGGCCATTGCCGCGCTGGAATTGCCGCCTGGTTACTCACTGGAATGGGGTGGAGAATACAAAGCATCGAAAGATGCCCAGACGGCGGTATTCGGCAGCCTGCCCATGGGTTATCTGTTCATGTTCATCATCACCATGCTGCTGTTCGACTCCCTGCGACAGCCGCTTGTGATTTGGGCCACCGTACCGCTGGCCATCATCGGCGTGACTCTGGGTCTGCTGCTGCTGAATGCGCCCTTCGGCTTCATGGCGTTACTGGGCTTTCTCAGCCTGTCCGGCATGCTGGTGAAGAATGGCATCGTGCTGGTGGAGCAGATCAAGCTGGAAATGGAAACCCTGGAGCCCTTCGAGGCGGTGATGATCGCTTCCATTTCCCGGGTGCGGCCAGTGTGCATGGCGGCGGTGACCACCATCCTCGGCATGATCCCGCTGTTGTTCGATGCCTTCTTCGAATCCATGGCGGTGGTGATCATGTTCGGCCTGGGCTTCGCCACGATTTTGACCCTGATTGTAGTGCCGGTGCTATATACCCTGGCCTATGGCATCAAGCCGGGGCGGGAGGAGCATGGTTAGCTACGAGCTACGAGCTAGAAGAGACCGGCTCTGGCGTTAATGCGCGGCGCGCATCCTTTACGGGTGCGCCGTGCAATTTCGCGCCTGGCAGCTAGGAGCTAGAAGCAAGCAGTTCAATGACAGGTGCCAGCCTTCCTGCTCTCTGCCACAATGCCCGCCTGACACGATCCATTATCCCAAGGAGTCCCCATGTTGCTGGCTATTGCCGCCGTGATCGCTGGCCTGATTGTGCTGGTATGGAGTGCTGACAAATTTGTGGAAGGGGCGGCCGGTACGGCGGCCCATGCGGGTATGCCGCCGTTGCTGATCGGCATGCTGATCGTCGGCTTCGGCACCTCGGCACCAGAGATGGTGGTGTCTGCCATGGCCGCGCTGGATGGCAATCCCTCCCTGGCACTGGGTAATGCCTATGGCTCCAATATTTCCAACATTGCGCTGATTCTCGGGGTGGTCGCCGTCATGAGCCCCATCGCGCTGAATTCCGCGGTTCTCAAAAAAGAGCTGCCAGTGCTGACGCTGGTCACGCTGCTGGCGGGTTATCAGTTGCTGGATGGCAGCATTTCCCGGGTGGATGCCTGGGTGTTGCTTGCCGTGCTGGGGCTGCTGATGGGCTGGTCTATTTATGCTGCCATGAGCGGCAAGGGCGATGTACTGGCGGGGGAAGTGGAAACCGATCTGGCCGAGCATCCCCTGCCATTGAAAACCGCCCTGTTCTGGTTGGTGGTGGGCCTGGCCCTGCTGGTGGCCAGTTCCCGGCTGCTGGTGTGGGGGGCAGTGGATATTGCCCAGTCCCTGGGGGTCAGTGACCTGGTCATCGGTTTGACCATTGTGGCGATCGGTACCTCCCTGCCAGAGCTGGCATCCAGCATCGCCGCAGTGCGCAAGGGCGAGCACGATATTGCCTTTGGGAACGTGCTAGGCTCGAACCTGTTCAATACCCTGGCGGTCGTCGGCATCGCCGGTGCCATCCAGCCCATGAGTGTAGAGACGGTGGTGTTGCAGCGTGACTGGAGCCTGATGATGGTGCTGACCCTGGCCCTGTTTGTGATGGGTTTTGGTCTGTGGGGTCGCAAGGGGCAGATTACCCGCGGCAATGGTATCGGTCTGCTGGTGGTTTTTGTGGCCTATATGAGTTACCTGGGCGGTGGCGTGTTGATGGCTGCCAGCTGATCCAGCTAGTGAATTTGCAGAAAGGAAATGGATGGCGATGCAGGATACGGATATATCGGTAAAGCTGGAGCGGGGCACGTTTCTGTTTACGCTGGTGGCGGTCAGCGTGGCGTTTGCGTTGTTGCTGAAACCCTTCTTCGCCCCCATTTTCTGGGCCTGCGCCATTGGTGTGATTTTCTATCCGTTCCAGAAACGCCTGCTCGGCAAGTGGCCCCATCGTCGTAATCTGGTGTCCCTGTGCACCCTGATTTTGTGTGTGGTGCTGGTGGTGATCCCGGTACTGGTGGTGGCCTCCTCCTTCGTCACCGAAGGGGTGTCCCTGTTCCAGAAGGTGCAGAGCGGCGAGCTCAACCTGGCCGACTATGTGGACCGCATCAAGCAGGCATTTCCCTGGTTGCAGTCCCTGGCGGAACGTTTTGATATCGACCTGGAGCGGATCAAGTCGCAGACCGTGGAAGCCTTCACCGGTGCCGGCCAGTTCCTCGCCAAGCGTGCCTTGGCGGTGGGCCAGAATACCTTCCAGTTTTTCCTCAACCTGGGCTTGATGCTGTATCTGGCGTTCTTCCTGATTCGTGATGGTGATGCCATGGTCAACATGCTGATTCGGGCCCTGCCGCTGGGCGACGAGCGCGAGAAACTGTTGTTCGCCAAGTTTGCCGAAGTGACCCGTGCCACCATCAAGGGCAACCTGCTGGTAGCGGCCACCCAGGGGGCCCTGGGTGGCCTGATATTCTGGTGGCTGGGCATACCCGGTGCCTTGTTGTGGGGGGTGGTGATGGCGGTGTTGTCATTGATTCCCGCAGTGGGGGCGGGCCTGATCTGGCTGCCGGTTTCACTCTACCTCTATGCGGTTGGTGATGTATTGAACGCTACCATCCTGGTGTTGTTTGGTGTTTTTGTCATCGGGCTGGTGGACAATATCCTGCGTCCGATCCTGGTTGGACGAGACACCAAGTTGCCGGACTATGTGGTGCTGTTTTCCACCCTGGGTGGTCTGGCCATGTTCGGCATCACCGGCTTCGCGCTGGGGCCTCTGCTGGCCGCACTGTTTGTGGCCTTCTGGGGCATTTTCATACGCGAATTCAATGAGGGTGAAAGCCCCGCCGCCCTGCTCGAGCAGCAGGGCAGCAGCGAGGAACCATCCGGGAGTGAGGCATCATGATTTTCCTGCGTCTGGTATTGGCCGCGTCCGTGGCAGGCCTGTCTACCTTCGGCTGCGATGAGGACGACGACAACAGTCTGTTTTCTGACAACGCCAGAATCTATTTCCATAACCAGTTGACCCAGGTGGGTGGTGGCAGCGAAGACGATGTCACCGTGGACCTGTTCGTGGACAACCAGAACAGTCCGTTGCAGAACGATGTGGGCTACACCATTACTGGCAATGTCAGCGCCGAATCCATCGAGCTGGACGACGACAGCGAGTCTCTGTCTTTCGATGTGCGTGGCAGCAGTTCCGGCAGTACCCTGGTGAACGGCCCGTTGAATCGCACCCTCACCGCGGGTGATCGCTATACCGTGGTGTTAATGGGCGACACTACCCTGGACAACCGTCAGCTTCGCACCTACCGACATCAGCAAATGACCGTGACCAGCGGCCAGATCCGGGTGCGCTTCATCAATACCCTGTCGCGCCTATCCGGCGATGAACTCAGCGTTGCGACACCGGGCCCCGCCGGCCAGTCGCTGGTATCCGGTCTGGAGTATGCCGAAGGCAGCAACTATGTGTCGGTCAATGCCAGTGGCACCCTCGAGGTGACGGTCAATAACGAAACCCAGGGTCTGGAGATCGATCAGGTAAGCTGTAGCGTCAGCAGTGGCCGCAGCTACGATGCCATCATTGCCTACCGTCGTTTCGACAGCGACGATGACCAGATTGCCCTGTACTGCCAGCCGTTCAACTGAGCGGCTGGTACTTGGTAGTGAAGTCGTAGAAATATTCTGCCAGCAGGTTGAAGGATCCTGAGCAGCTCCCCTTGTTTTGTAGGAGCTATGCTTGCATGGCGAACTGTTGGCCGGTTTGCCATGCAAGCATAGCTCCTACAGCCCAATCCGCATTTTTTCAGTCGTACTGATGGATCCAGGTCAGGGGCTCGCCGCCCAGCAGCGTCACCCGGTTAGCATCAGGCTGTCACGGCCACAATCGAGAGAATACCGCTCACCGACCTGCAGGTGGGTTTAAACGTTTATCGGGATGTTGCGGGCAAGGAATATATCGATCGCACCCTGGCCTGCAGTGGTGAATTGACCGATGAGCAGCGCCAGCGACTGCTGGAGATTGCCGCCAAAACACCCGCTACCAATGCCGTGCGTCAGGGCACCCCGATTGCCACGGATTGGAAATAAGCGGCAAGGTGTCGACGCTTTTGGCATACTCGCGCCTCCATTGACTCAGCGGAGGCCCTTGCATGTTCAAGGTCAACGAATACTTCGATGCCAAGGTGGCATCCATTGCCTTTCAAGCCGAAACCAAGCCCGCCACGGTGGGTGTGATGGCGCCCGGGGATTATGAGTTCGGTACCAGCGAACACGAGACCATGACGGTGGTGAGCGGCGCACTGACCGTGAAGCTGCCCGGCGCTGCCGACTGGCAGACATTTGCTGCCGGTGACACCTTTGAAGTGGTGGCAGATAGCCGTTTTCAGGTAAAGGTGGCAGTGGATACCGCCTACCTGTGTCTGTACGGCGAATAACAACACGGAAGAACGGGGGATCGGAATGCCGTTATTTCCTGCCAGGGACGGCCAGTCACTGCATGTGAGAATTCTGGGGCGTGGCCAGCCGGTGCTGATGTTGCACGGGCTGGGCATGCAGGGGCGCGACTGGCTGCCTTTTGTGCTGCCATACCTGCGTTGTTATCAGTTTTATATGCCGGATCTGCGTGGGGCGGGGAATTCTGCTGCTGCCCGTTTCAACCAGGCCGATGTGTTTCATAACCACATGCAGGACATGGAAGACCTGGTGAGCCACTTTGGCCTGCAGGATTTTCATCTGGTGGGCTATTCCCTCGGTGCTACCACCAGCCTGCACTGGCATGCCCATGGGGATTTTTCTCCGGTGGGCCGTTATCTTCATATTGATCAGACCCCCTGCATTGCCAACCAGCCTGACTGGGCACATGGCCTGTTCGGTGACCGTCAGGAACACTTCTTTTCGCAATTGCGGGAGTTGCTGGTATTGCTGGACGCGGCTCCGGATCACGGGCGAATCGCCAACCTGGCCGCCGGAATGCGCGAGGCTGTACTGCGCCAGCTGACCCATATTCTCGCCCAGGTAGCCGGTCGCCCGGAGCTGCATTCCGCCTTTCGGGCTACCTCCCGCTGGTCCGGGCTGTGGGCTCGCCTGCTGCCGGTGGCGGAGCTGGCGGATATCCGCGCCTACCTGCAGGCGTATTTGTCCGGTAGTCATGATTACCGGCCTTCCGCCGCAGATTTTCCGGTACCGGCCACGGTGATTACCGGTGCCCGTTCACCCCTCTATCCCGCTGAAGGGCAGGCCGCCTTTGCCAAACTGATGGGTGCCCGTCATGTGGTGCTACCGCGCTCCGGCCACGTGCCGCTGATGAGCCAGCCGTTGGCATTCACCCGGGCGCTGGGCGAGTTTCTGGCCGGCACTGAGTGATCGTGAGAATGGATGCGGCACAAGCATCGATGTTGCGTAGGGTGCACTGAGCTCAAGCGAACTGCACCAACCCGTCTGGTTTGTGGCCCCTTGAATCTACAGCAGAATGCAACTTCGGAAATCTGGCAATAGCGGGTAGCATGCATAACTTTCCTGAGTCGGTTTCGGAGAGAGCAGGTGGTCGCCATTCACAGCAGAGCCTCCGCGCTAACGGTGCGTGCAGGCACTGATGCCATTGCCCATTTGCGCGAGTACGGGTTACGCGCCGAGGATGTGGACATTGTTCCCGGTGCTGCCGGTGGTCCCAAGGCTTTGGGTATCAACGGGTTGGACCGGGCGGTGTTCGGTGACTTTCTACCCCGGGCGCCTCGACGTCGTACCCTGATCGGCGCCTCCATCGGTAGCTGGCGTTTTGCTGCTATCGCCATGGGTCAGGATCCGGCCCTAGGGCTGGAGCGGTTGGCGGAGCTCTACACCAGCCAGCGATTTCCCAAGGGCATTACCTCCCGGGAAGTGAGTCGTCGCTGTGCGGCGATGCTCTCCGAGCTGCTGCAAGATCGCGACCAGCACATCCTGCATAACCAGGACTACCGGCTGGTGATCGTGGTGATTCGCAGCCGTGGGCTGATGGCTCGCAACGGCGGTCTGGGTCTTGGCCTGGGACTGGCCGGACTGATCGGCACCAACTTCTTCAGCCGCCAGGCCACTGGCCTGTTCATGGAGCGTGGCCTGGTGTATCCGGACGGCAGCCCCTTGCCGGTGGGGCCGCTCAATGATTTCACCACCCATCATATTTCCATGCGGGCAGAGAACCTGCGCGCGGCCCTGCTGGCCAGTGCGGCCATCCCCATGGTGCTGGATGGGGTCAGCGAGTTGCCCGGGGCGCCGGATGGGGTTTACCGGGATGGTGGCATGCTCGATTACCACCTGGACCTGCCTTATCAGAGTGCGGGCATTGTGCTCTATCCGCACTTCACCGACCGGGTGATCCCCGGCTGGTTCGACAAGCCCCTGCGCTGGCGCAACGGCGACCCCAAGCGTCTGCGTCGTTTGCTGCTGGTGTCTCCATCGCGGGAATACCTGGCCAGTCTGCCTCACGGCAAACTGCCCGACCGGACCGACTTCAAGCATTACCTGGGCGACGATGCCGGCCGCGAGGCCTACTGGCGTAAGGCGGTGGGGGAGAGTCAGCGGCTGGGGGACGAATTTTTGGAGCTGGCGGAAAGCGGCAAGCTGATGGATCGTATCCAGCCGCTGTAAGAATCCCCCGTAGGAGCGGC
>NZ_DEXN01000049.1:32410-46867 GCF_002364155.1 Alcanivorax sp. UBA3183 | reverse complement strand
AAAAGTCCTTACAATCGTCACTTCTTCAGCCCCGGTAGCTCAGTTGGGTGAGGTCGGGGATTTCCAAAGCGTGCTTTGGCCGAACGAACGCGAAGCGGATACCGCCGCTTTGCCGGCGCCCGCAGGGCGAGTAAGCGCCGGTAAAATAGTCGCTTGCTCCCCGGAAACTGGCACCACAACTAAAAGTCCTTACAATCGTCACTTCTTCAGCCCCGGTAGCTCAGTTGGATAGAGCAAGCGCCTCCTAAGCGCTAGGTCACAGGTTCGACTCCTGTTCGGGGCGCCATTTCTTTTCTGGTTCCGTATCACATCGGCTCCATTGCCGGGCTGCTTGTGCGTTACCCAGGGGATTCAACGATGCCACCATCGCACTGTTTGGTCGGTCGGCGCCGCCGATGTCCTGACGGCACAACCCGCAACGCCATCAGACCTTCTTTTACATATCAGTGATTTACCCGATGGAGCGGCTGCTCTAGATTGAGGATTCCATTCGGGTACAAGAAGGATCTTGCTGATGAAAATCCTGGGACTGCTACAACTTGCCCTGGCGATCTATGCCATTGTGATGATCATCCAGTCCGGCGCGGAAACCCTGCACAAGGTGCTGTGGGTGCTGCTGGTGCTGGTATTACCGCTTGTCGGGCTGATTATCTGGGGGCTGATGGGGCCGGGCTCGCCGCTGAAGCGTTAGCGACCTCCTGCGACTGCTTTTCCTGTGGCTTCTGCCAGCTCTCCGGAGTCTGGTAGTAGCCGTGGGAGATTCCCTGAAAACGGGGCAGGTTCACCACCCGGCGCAGTCGACGCAGTGAGAAATAGGGAATATCCCGCAAAATGATATTCGCCAGCCAGGCCGGTACAGCGCCACCCGGGTCCAGTATCACCTCAATGGTTACCTTCACCTCCCCCGGCGACAATGGCTCGAATCGGTAATAGCCTTCCATCTGCGGCATGCGCACATAATCAGACTGCTCGGGAAATACCGGCGGATTCAGGGAAAACGGCATCACCAGATTGTAGCTGTCCGGCTCCTGGTAAAAAGTCACACGCAAAGGCGCATCCCGATCCTTCACCGGCCACGGCAGGCGAGTGGTGACATAGACATCACGCTGATAAGGGGACGCCCGATGCAGGTCACGGATTTCCGAGACCATGTGCATAAAAGACGCCACCGCCTCGTAATCGTCCATCAGGGCACCAATGGCATTAAAATCTGCCACCGGCACAACACCCACCCCGCGAAAGGTTTTCAGCCGTGAGCTGTCGTCATCCTGGCGATAGACCTGGATATCATCGCGGTCGGTGACCAGCACCCATTTTGACGGGTCAGCCATGGACATGGCGGAGCCGCCCAGCAGGATCAGGCCGAGTAAAAGTCGTTTTATTATCATTCTGTTTTCCTGACGCATCCCCATCGCCGCCCCTGAGACAGCCCGGCGAGTGATCACTTTATAACCTGCCTGACAGCGCCAGACCTGCCTGACGGAAAAAAATGTGACACAGACAATCTGGAAATGCGACCTGTCGCACAGTCGGTGCGCTCGAAACCCCGCTGACCGGTACGTCATGGCGGCAACTGACGCACGGGTTCAGGTCACAGATAGGGTTCCATCAGATGCGAGAGGGCGTTACGCAAACGACGCCAGGGCGCCATGTCCCGGAAATGCTCCGGCTCCATGCGGGTAGACAGCAAGATATGGCGATCCAGCATCTTATCCACCCGGGTGGTCAGAGTGTCGCTGTAACACTCCAGATCAAATTCGAAATTCAAGCGCAGGCTGCGGGCGTCCCAGTTACCGGAGCCGAGCATCAGCCAGTGCTGATCCACCGTCATTACCTTGCTGTGATCAAACGGCGGCGGCGACAGATAGAGCTCGGCGCCCTCGCCCACCAGCCAGCGCAAGGCATGCAGACTCGCCCAGTTCACCATACGCAGGTTGCTCTTGCGGGGAATCACGATCTGCACCTGCACGCCCTTCAGAATCGCCATCTGCAGGGACGCCATAAGGGTCAGATCCGGCACGAAATAGGGAGTGACAATCCGGATACGCTGCTCGGCGCTGCCAATGGCCGCCAGCAGGGTAAGCCGGCGTTTATCAAAATCCGCATCCGGGCCGGCGCTGATGCCCCGCGCCTGCACCTCGCTCACCTGGGCAGGGCCACGGTAGCTGGTCTCCAGCACCTCCCCGCAGGTAAACACCCAATCGGCGGCGAAGCTTCGCAACAGCTGGCCGACCACCGGCCCTTCAAGTCGGGCATGCAGATCCGTGGTGCGAGCCGGTTTATGTAGATAGCCAGCACGGATATTCATGCCCCCGGTAAAGCCCAGGGAGCGATCCACGATCATGATCTTGCGGTGGTTGCGAAGGTTGATATAAGGCATACGCCAGGGCGCCAGGGAGTACAGGAAACGCTGCACCGGCACCCCGCGACGGCGCAAGCGCCAGAACACCGACGGCAGGGAGTAGTGGGCGCCCATGCCATCAATCAGCACCCTCACCTTGACGCCCCGTTTAACCGCGGCGGCCAGGGCATCCACCAGCGGCTTGCCGGCAGCGTCATTGCCGAAAATATAGGTCACCAGGTAGACGCTTTCACTGGCACCGTTAATCGCGTCCAGCATGGCCTGATAGGTCTGCGGCGCATCCAGTAGTGCCAGCTCGTTGCCGTCGGTGAGCGGCAAATGAGTCAGGCGCCCTACCAGTCGGCTGAGCACCTGCAGGTGCGGCACCGTGGGCACCGCTTCTGCGGCCACCCGCCAGCCATCATCAGTGTCGATCAGCCCGCCGGTGAGTTGCCGGGCGCGACGCTGGATACGGTTCACCCCCAACATGAAATACAGTACTGCGCCGACCACGGGCACCAGCCACACCAGCCCGGTCCAGGCCGCTGCCGCCCGCGCATCGCGCTTGTTTTGCGCCACATGGGCAGTCACATAGATCGCCAGGAAAAGGCTGATGGCAGCGGCAATATAGGGCCAGAACGGCTCCAGCACTGCCAGCCCCTGGTCATAACGGCTTTTCCAGAATGTCAGATCCAACGCTTTTCCGCTCCTTGCCTAGCTACCGCCTGACGAGCTCAAATCCGCCCAGGGCGGCAATATCTGGCCAACATAGCATATCCCCCGCCGCCCCGCGGATTGCGACAAAAAACCAGTCAGATCAACGGCTTTGCGCTTTGCAGCCCAAGTCACTAAAATACGCCCTCTTTTTTTGGGACAACCACAGCCGCCACGCGCTGTACGTCCTCCCCGACAAGGCTGGGAGACGTGAGTCCCGGGTCCTCAGCGCCGACCCTGATCGGCGCACGTTAACGGGCATTAGGCCCAACTCAGCGTCAGCTGCCGCTGGCCATCTGTAGTACCGAATACGAATCCCGCTGGTGTAGGCAACCAGTGTACCGGTATTGGCGATTCTGTCGTCATGCCGGCGCATGATGAGGAGCGATACCATGCCCGAAACCAATGCCGTCATTCCGCTGCATCAGAGCACGGAACCGCAGTTTGATGAACCGCGCCGTTTCAAGGTATTCACCGCGCGTCAGCTCGACAAGATCGAGCCACTCAAACGCCTGGACGACGAGACCCGCTTTGCCATGGAAGTCGTTGCCAATGTGCTGCCTTTCCGGGTCAACGAATACGTCATCGACGAACTGATCAACTGGGACAAAGTGCCCAACGATCCCATCTACCAGCTCACCTTCCCACAGAAAGGCATGCTGGCCCCGGAACACTTCGACAAGGTGGCTGACGCCATGCGCGGTGGCGACAAGGCGGAAATCAAGGCAGCCATCGCCGAGGTCCGTGAAGCCCTGAACCCGCACCCCGCCGGGCAGATGGAACACAACATGCCGGAAGTGGACGGCGAGAAGATCGACGGCGTCCAGCACAAGTACAACGAGACCGTGCTGTTCTTCCCCAGCCAGGGGCAAGTGTGCCACAGCTATTGCACTTTCTGCTTCCGCTGGGCCCAGTTCATCGGTGACAACGATCTGAAGATCGCCACCAAGGAAGCCGGCCAGCTCAAGAAGTACATCCAGGCGCACCCGGAAATCACCGATGTGCTGATCACCGGTGGCGACCCGCTGGTAATGAAGACCAAGAACCTGCGCGCTCATATCGAGCCGCTGCTGGAACTGGAACAGATCCGCACCATCCGCATCGGTTCCAAGGCGCTGACCTTCTGGCCCCAACGTGTCGTGTCCGACGACGACGCCCAGGACCTGCTGGACCTGTTCCAGGAAGTGCAGGCCAAGGGCAAACACCTGGCGCTGATGGCCCATTACAATCACTGGCAGGAACTGGAAACGGACATCGCCCGGGAAGCCGTGCGCCGTGTGCGTGCCACCGGCGCCGTGATTCGTGCCCAAGGTCCGCTGCTGGCCCACATCAACGACAACGCCGACGACTGGGCCCGCCTGTGGCAGACCCAGGTAGAGCTGGGCATCATCCCCTACTACATGTTTGTGGAACGGGACACCGGTGCGCGCCGTTACTTTGAAGTGCCGCTGGCCAAGGCATGGAACATCTACCGCGATGCCATGAAACAGGTATCCGGTATCGCCCGCACCGCCCGTGGCCCGAGCATGTCCAGCCACCCCGGCAAGGTGGAAATCCAGGGCGTCACCGAAATCAACGGCGAGAAGGTGTTCGCCCTGCGCTTTATCCAGGGCCGTAACCACGACTGGGTACAGCGTCCTTTCTTCGCCAAGTACAACGAAGAAGCCACCTGGCTCAATCATCTGGAACCCGCCTTCGGCGAAGACAAGTTCTTCTTCGAAGACGAGCTGGCAGAGATGGAGAACGAGTAAGGATCAGTTCGCCGCTACGCTAGCGAGCGTGGGGCTGATTTGAAAGCCAAGAGGCCGCGTCCGCAGTGTGGGCGCGGCCTCTTGCGTTTTCGTGTCGCCAAATCTCTTATCGGTCTGGCCCTTCCTCCTTCCCCCCGACTCCCTTAGGCTTACCCCTTGGTAATTATCCTCAAGGAATATCCATGCAAAACGGGCTGATGGTGCTGCACGGCAACCGTCTGGAAACCCTCACCGAGCTGGTGGCCGACTGGCTGCAGCGTGAGCCGCTGTCACCGCTGGAAACGGAAACCTTTCTGGTGCAGTCCAACGGCATGGCCCAGTGGCTGAAACTGCAACTGGCGGATGCTCTGGGGATCAGCGCCGGTTTCCAGTTCCAGATGCCGGCCCGCTTTTTATGGAGTGCCTATCGCACCGTGCTCGGCGAAGCCCAGGTGCCACGCACCTCGCCCTTCGATAAATCCCGGCTGCTATGGCGTCTGTACCGGTTACTGCCGACGCTTCTCAATAACGAGCATTTCGGCCCCCTACGGCATTTTCTTGCCGACGATGTGGATGGCCGCAAACGCCACCAGCTGGCCGAGCGATTGGCGGATCTGTTCGATGCCTATCAAGTCTATCGGGCGGACTGGCTGGCGGACTGGGAAAGCGGTAACGACCGCCTGCGCAAGGCTCAGGATCGCGACGCCTTTGATGATTTCCCCACCAGCCAGTTATGGCAGGCTGATCTGTGGCGCGCCCTGCTGGCGGACATGGATTACAGTAAGCAAGGCCTCAGCCGCAGTGCCATCCACCGGGATTTCATGGCCGCGCTCACCCTACAACAGGAACAGGGCACAACAGCGCCGGGGCTGCCACGCCGGCTGATCATCTTCGGTATCAGCGCCCTGCCCCAGCAGGCCCTGGAAGCCTTGGCCGCGCTCAGCCAGCACTGCCAGATCCTGATGCTGGTACAAAACCCCTGCCAGCATTACTGGGCGGATATCGTCGAAGACAAACAACTGCTGCGCCGCCAACTGGATAACCGCAAACGCCACCTGACCGCCCTGCCGGAAAACCGCGTCAATCCACTGCTGGCCGCCTGGGGCAAACAGGGCCGGGACTTTATCGGTCTGCTCTACGACCACGACGACCCGGACAGTTATCGCAGCGCCTTCCAGAACCAGATTGATCTGTTTGAAAACCGCGAACCGCACACCCTGTTGCAACACCTGCAGCAGGACATTCTCGATCTGGAACCGCTGCCGGCCCCGGACCAGCGTCCATCACTTGAAGTGGACAGCTCCCTCCATTTCCGCATCGGCCACAGCGCCCAACGGGAAGTGGAAATCCTCCAGGATGAACTGCTCGACCGTTTCAGCAACGACCCGAGCCTGCAGCCCCGCGACGTGATCGTGATGGTGCCGGACATCGAAGCCTATGCACCGCACATCGACGCCGTATTCGGCCGGCTGGAACGGGACGATCCGCGCTATCTGCCCTATACCCTCAGCGACCGCAGTGCCGGTGCCGCGTCCCCCCTGGCCCAGGCCGTGGAATCCCTGCTGCACCTGCCCCAGTGGCGCTTCACCGCCACCGACATTCTCGACCTGCTGGATGTGCCCGCCGTGCGCGAACGCTTCGGCATCGACGAAGGCGACCTGCCACAACTGGCTCGCTGGATCGACCAGGCCCGCATCCGTTGGGGCCTTAACAGCCAGCAACGCCAGACCCTGGACGTACCCGGCTTCGAACAGAATAGCTGGGCCTTTGGCCTGAAACGGATGCTGGCCGGCTACCTGCTCGGTGACGGCCCGGCCTGGATGGGCATCGAGCCCCTGGACGAAGTGGCTGGGCTCGGTGCGGAACTGGCCGGACGACTGTCGCTTCTGCTCGACACTCTGGAGCACCACTGGCAGCAATCCCGTCAGGACGCCAGCGCCAGGGAGTGGCAACAACGCTTCACCCAGTTACTGGATGACCTGTTCGCCCCGGTGGACGAAGCGGACCAGACCCTGGATGCGGGCCTGCGCGACGCCCTCAACGACTGGCTGGCTGCCTGCGCCGAAGCCGACTTCGACAGCACCCTGCCACTCACCGTGGCCCGCCGCCCCCTGCTCGATGCCCTGAATGCGGAAAGCCTGTCGCAACGGTTCATGGCCGGGCGCATCAACTTCTGCACCTTGATGCCCATGCGCGCCATTCCCTTCCGCCATGTCTGCCTGCTGGGCATGAAAGACGGCGACTACCCCCGTCAACAACAGCCCATGGATTTCGATCTGATGCGGCAATGGGGGAACTATCGACCCGGCGACCGTTCCCGCCGCGACGACGACCGCTACCTGTTTCTGGAAGCCCTGCTCAGTGCCCGCGACAGCCTCTACATCAGCTGGACCGGCCGCAACGTGCGCGACAATAGCGAACGCCCGCCCTCGGTGCTGGTGGCGCAACTGTGCGATCATATCAACCAGCGCTGGCACGCCGACCAGGGCGAACCGGTGGATGCCCTCACCGTGGCCCACCCGCTGCAACCGTTCAGCGCCCGCTACTTCTTCCACACTGAGCAGAATGCAGCCAACGACATCCAGCTAAACGAGTCCCTACACACCTATGCCAACGAATGGCGTGCCCTCCACGATGGCCAGGCCACCCGTGTCAGCAATGACCAGCCCCTGCCACCACTGGACAGCGACGAGCCAATTACCTGCGCCGCCCTCGGCCGTTTTCTCAAGCAGCCGGTAGCGCACTTTTTCGAGCAACGGCTGAAGGCCCGCCTGAAACAACAGCGCCAGGTACTGGACGACAGCGAACCTTTCGCCTTCGATGGCCTGCAACGTTTCCAGCTACAGGACCAGTTGCTCAGCGAGGCCCTGCGCGCTGGCCCGGAGCATGCCGGCGGGGCCATGACGGAGGCCATGAATCGACTGGCCGGCAGCGGCGACCTGCCCCTGGCGCCCTTTGACGAGGGCAGCCGCGACAGCCTGCTGATGCCACTGTCACAACCACTGGAACAGTACTTTGCCCTGCTGGCAGACAGCGGCGCGCCGCAACCGCAACAGGAAATCCGCCTGAGCGCCGGCCCGTTACAACTGGAAGACTGGCTCACCGACCTGCGAGGCTCCGCCGCCAATGCCCAGCGTCTGGTGCTGCACACCGGCAAGCTGAAAGAGCGCTTCGACAAGCTCACCCGGGACTGGACCCTGCACCTGGCCGCCTGCGCCGCCGGGCATCCGCTGAACACGCACATCCAGGGACAGGATGGCCGCATTACCCTGCCTCACCTGAACCGCAGCGATGCCCAGCACTGCCTGGATCAACTGGGCCACGCCTGGCAGCAAGCCCTGTGCGAGCCCCTGCCCATCGCCTGCGCCACCGCCTTTGCCTGGCTGAAAGGGGAAGAAAAAGACAACGGCGACAACGAGGCACGCAAGGTGTTCGAATCCGGCTTTATGCACACCGGCGAGCAGGACAAGGAACCGGCCATTGCCCGCGCCTGGGCCGACTTCGATAGCATGCTGGCTGCCCGCCATGGCGACGATAGCGCCTTCGCCTACTGGACCGAGCAACTCTATGCCCCGCTCTACCAGCACGCCCAATGGAGTGAACATGGTGACAATTGAACGCACCCTTTCTCCTGTTTTCGTAGGGTGCACTGAGCCTAAGGCGAACTGCACCGTTGATGGGCGGCAAGCTGCAAGCTACAAGCTGCAACGCGGGAGAGTGCGATACCAGGCTGACTGTCCCGTAGCCGCGATTCGGTTTACTGTGACGGCGTTAGTACTCAAGTTTCGGCTTTCTTTCGGCAGAAAGTCCGGGCGAATTGAGCCTTCTGTGCTTACGCTGCTTCGTAGCTTCACCCTCTCCATGTCCCTCTCCCCTCAAGGGAGAGGGGACCGCTCAGAAAGGCCTGGTGTCACTTCCCTGCTCTCAGCCTTGAGAGGCGCTCTCTATTGGGTCCCCTCTCCCCTTGCGGGAGAGGGACAGGGAGAGGGGGGCAGTTCATGACCAACACTCGTCCTCTCCCGATTATCTTCCCGTTGCACGGTACCCGGCTGATCGAAGCCAGCGCCGGCACCGGCAAGACCTTTACCCTGGCCGCCCTCTACCTGCGTCTGGTGCTCGGCCATGGTGAAGACAATGCCTTCTCGCGGCCGCTGCTGCCGCCGGAAATTCTGGTGGTGACCTTCACCGAAGCGGCCACCGAAGAACTGCGCGAACGGATCCGCGACCGCCTGGCCGATGCCGCGCGCATCTTTGCCGATGCCAATGCAGACGCCGACGACCCGGTACTGGCCGAATTGCTCAACGACTACCGCGAGCCGGAAGACCGCGCCCGCTGTGCCCAGCGTTTGGATGCCGCCGCCCAGTGGATGGACGAAGCCGCCATCTACACCATCCACGGCTTCTGTAATCGCATGCTCAAACAGCACGCCTTCGATTCCGGAAGCCTGTTCAGCCTGGAGTTGCAGGAGGACGCCAGCGACGAACAGCAAATGGCGGCGCGGGATTACTGGCGCTCGATAATTGCCGATTTCCCAGTGAGCGCCGCCAATGCCCTGCAAAGCGACAACCTGGGCAACCCGGATGCGCTGCTGGAGGCCTGCCGCCCCCTGCTCGGTTTGAAAGAAGCCGACCCGGAGGAGCTACCGCAAAGCGTCACTCACTGGCTCGCACAAACCGGCCCCCAGGCGGACAAGGATCAACAAGCCCGCCAGCAACTGGCCGCCGAACTGCCGGACTTTCTCGAATGGGTGCGCGCTGCCCGCGACAACAAGTGGCTCAACGGCAACAGCTACCGCACCACCAGCCTGCCGGGCATGCTGCAAACCCTGCAACGCTACGCCAATGGCGAACGACTCAACGACAAGGCCTACGACACCCTGGCGAAGTTTTCCCATGAAGGCATGAAGCTCACCAAGGCCGGGGAGGAACACCGCCCGGACTTTGCCTTCTGCCAGCAGCTGGATGCGGTCATGGAAGGCCGGGCAAATACACAGTTGCCCCGCACTGACCTGCTCGCCCATGCCGCCGCCTGGATTGACCGGCGCGTGGACCAGGTCCGTCGCCAGACCGCCACCATGGGTTTCGACGACATGCTCAGCCGCCTGCACGATGCCTTGAAAGGCGGTAACGGCGAACGGCTTGCCCAGGTCATCCGCGACCAGTTCCCGGTGGCACTGATCGACGAATTCCAGGATACCGACCCGACCCAGTACGGCATTTTTTCCGCGCTTTATGAAGGGCAAGAAGGCACCGGCTGGTTCATGATCGGCGACCCCAAGCAGGCCATCTATGCGTTCCGCGGTGCCGACGTCTTTACCTATCTGAAAGCCCGTCGGGCCACCGAAGGCAACCACTACACTCTGGATAAAAACTTCCGCAGCGCCAACGCCATGGTCAAGGCGGTGAACCATCTGTTCACCTACAGCCAGAACACCTTTGGCGATGTGTTCATGATGGACAACGCCATTCCGTTTGAAGCGGTAACAGCCAACGGTCGCAAGGACGTTCTGTTAGTCGACAAAAAAGAAACATCCGGCATTACCCTGTGGGTTGACGAGCAGGAAAAACCGGTGAGCGCCGGCCAGTACCGGGATGAGCAGGCGGCCCGCTGTGCCAGTGAAATTGCCCATCTGCTTAACGGTGCCGCCAACGGCGTCACCGGCTTCCAGAAAGCCGACAGCTTCCGGCCCCTGCATCCCAACGACATTGCCATCCTGGTACGCGACCGCACCGAAGCCAAAGCCATCCGCGATGCGCTGATGGAACGCCAGGTCCGCAGCGTCTATCTGTCCGACCAGGATTCCGTGTTTGCCCAGCCCGAAGCCCATGACCTGTTGTTGATCCTGCACGCCTGCGCCACCCCGGAATCCGACACCCGGGTACGCAGCGCCCTGGCCTGTGCAGTGCTGGACCTGGCCTATGCGGAACTGGATACCCTCAATCAGGATGAAGTGCGCTGGGAAGAAACCGTGGAGCAGTTTCACGGCTATCGCCAGCAATGGCAGACCCAGGGTGTGCTGCCCATGTTGCGCAGCCTGCTGATGGATTTTCATGTGCCCGCCCGGCTCAGCCAGAGCCTGGACGGCGAGCGGGCCCTGACCAACCTGCTGCATCTTGCAGAGCTGTTGCAGCAGGCCGCCACCCAGCTCGATGGCGAACAGTCATTGATCCGTTATCTGGAAGATACCGTTGAAAAAGGCCGCGGCAGCAGCAAGGAAAGTATCCTGCGCCTGGAAAGTGATGACGACCGGGTAAAGGTCATCACCATCCACAAATCCAAGGGCCTGGAATATCCGCTGGTATACCTGCCCTTTATCTGCAGCTTCCGCCCGGCGGACAAGAACAAGCCGCCGCTGCGCTACCACGAAAACGATCATCTCAATGTCTCGCTGGAACCGGACGAGACGGTGGAAAACAAGGCGGACCATGAACGGCTCGCCGAAGACATGCGTCTGCTCTACGTGGCCCTGACCCGCGCCTGCCACACCTGCACCCTGGGACTGGCCCCCTACATCAAGGGCCGCGGCAAACAGAACCAGCTGGAGAAAAGCGCCATCGGCCGCTTGCTGTTCGGCACTGGTGTGCCCAACGACGGCCTGCGTGCCGCGCTGACACCGGTTGCCCATGATGCGATCAGCATCATTCAGGCGCCGGACAGCAACGCGGAATGCTATCAGCCCAAAGCCGAATCGCGGACCCTGCGTACGCCTCTGATTCCTGTGGCCCGGCGACGGCAACCCTGGTGGATTGCCAGCTACAGTGCGCTCAAACAGGTACAGGAAACCCTGGCCCCGGCAGACCCGCGTGGCGATCAACTGGCCGAGCAGCAGGACGACACCGTTATCGATGACGCCGAGCCCCTGCCCGATACCATCCACGCCTTCCCCCGTGGCGCCGCACCCGGCACCCTGCTCCACGATGTACTCGAGCAGGCCGCCAACCAGCGCTTCACGCAAACCCTGGCCGACCCCGCCGAGTTTGAAACCAGCGTGGAAGAAAAACTGCAGGCCCGGGGCTGGCAGGATTACATGGACGTCATTCGCCACTGGTGGAAGCAGGCCGTCACCACTGCCCTGCCGCTCAAAAACGACCAGATCGCCCTCAATACCTTGCACACCTATGTGCCGGAACTGGAATTCGTGTTCCCCGCCCACCAGGTCAAAGTGGCCGAGATGGATACCCTGATCCGCCAACACATTCACCCCACGCATCCGCGCCCGCGACTGGAAGCGGATATCCTGAACGGCATGCTCAAGGGCTTTATCGATCTGGTGTTCGAACACGACGGCAAATACTACGTGCTCGACTACAAATCCAACTGGCTGGGCGTGGATGACAGCGCCTACACCCTGGACGCCATGACCGACGCGGTGCTGGAAAAACGCTACGAAGTGCAATACGTGCTCTACCTGCTGGCCCTGCACCGCCTGCTGAAAAGCCGCCTGCCGGATTACGATCCCGACCAGCACCTGGGCGGCGCCGTCTATGTGTTCCTGCGCGGCCTGCAAGGGCCAGCGGCGGGCACGGTGTTTGATCGGCCGGAGACAGGGTTGATTGAAGCGCTGGATACCATGTTTGGAGGCTCATCGTGACACAGATCCCTACCACCTATTGTAGGAGCTTGCTTGCAAGCGAATGGCCCCGGATTCGCGTGCAAGCACGCTCCTACAAAAGCTCCCTGGCCGCAGGGGCCAGCCATGCAAACTGACCTGTTCTCCGCCCTCACCTGGGAAGACGCCCTCATCCTGCTGCGCGACAACAATCTGCTGCGCGATCTGGACGTGGCCATTGCCCGTTTCCTCAACCAGCAATGCCCCCAGGCAAGCTACGAAGTGCTGCTGCTCGCCGCCTTTACCAGCAATCAACAAGCCAGCGGCCACCTCTGTCTGGATCTGAAAAACCGGCAGCTGGCCACCCAGCTGTGGGGCACCAGCCCGCCGCCGGAACTGGTGACCCTGCTGCCCGGAAAACCGGACGACTGGTTGCATGACCTTCGACAAAGTCCGCTGGTGAGTCAGGATGGCAACACGCCGCTGGTGCTGGACGGTAGCCGCCTTTACCTGCGCCGTAACTGGGCCCGGGAAGTGTCTGTCGCCGAGGCCATCGACCAGCGACTGGCCACCGTCAGCGCGCTGCCTGTCAAGCGCCTGCGCGACGCCCTGACCCGATTATTCCCGAACGCCGGCGACCAGACCGATTGGCAACAGGTGGCCTGCGCCCTGGCCAGCCGCAGTGGTATTGGCATCATCACCGGCGGTCCGGGCACCGGTAAAACCACCACCGTGGTGCGCCTGCTGGGGCTGCTGCAAAGCCTGGCCATGGGGGACAACCAGCGCCTGCGTATTCGCCTCGCTGCCCCCACCGGCAAGGCGGCGGCGCGGCTCACCGAATCCATCGGCGAACAGGTGCAGCAACTCGACGTGGTAACCGCGGTACGCGACGCCATCCCCACGGAAGTCACCACCCTGCACCGCCTGCTAGGCACCCGCCCAGACAGCCGCCACTTCCGTCACCACGCCGACAACCCGCTGCACGCGGATCTGGTGGTGGTGGACGAAGCCAGCATGATCGACATGGACATGATGGCCAGCTTGCTGGAAGCCCTGAGTCCGCACACCCGGCTGATCCTGCTGGGCGACAAGGACCAGCTCGCCAGCGTGGAAGCCGGCGCGGTGATGGGCGATCTGTGTCGCCATGCCCACCAGGGCCGCTATAAACAGAGCACCATCGATTTTGTCCAAGACACCTGCGGCGCCGACATCAGCAACTACCAGGAAACCGAACAGGCCCCGGGCAACGCCCTCGCCCAGCAGACCGCCATGCTGCGAACCAACTGGCGGTCCAAGGACAGCCCCGGCATCGGCGAACTGGCCCGAGCGGTGAACGAGGAAAACCTGCCGCAGGTGCGCAAGGCGTTCCAACAGTACAACGACAGCCTGCATCGCCATCCCCTGCGCAGTGACGGCCAGCAACTGGAAACACTACTACTCAACGGCAGCGGCGATCACCATGGCTTGCGCGCCCTGTTTAATGCCATGGCAACGCCACCTGCGCAACGACAGGATTTCGATGCCTGGGCAGCCGGATTACTCAAGCAACTCACCCACCAGCAACTGCTCAGTGGCCTGCGTAGCGGACCTTTTGGGGTGCAGCAACTGAACCAGCGCATTACCCGCCACCTGCAACAACAGGACCTGGCCCCGGAACGGGAATGGTATCCGGGCCGGCCGGTGATGATGACGCGCAACGATTATCAGCTGGGGTTAATGAACGGCGATGTGGGGCTGAGCCTGCCGCTGCTGGAAGACCGGAATGGCAAACCGGAGTTGCTGCTGCGAGTGGCGTTCCAGTTACCGGACGGTCGCATCAAGTGGGTACTGCCCAGCCGCCTGGATGGCGTGGAAACCGTCTATGCCATGACCGTGCATAAATCCCAGGGCTCGGAATTCAGGCATACCCTGCTGGTGTTACCGGACGCCCCCCATCCGCTGCTCACCCGGGAACTGATCTACACCGCCGTCACCCGCGCCCGGGACCGTTTCACCTTGCTGGAATTCGGCAAACCGGCGGTATTGGACAGCGCCGTCAAGAAACGTACCTGGCGGGCATCCGGGTTGGCTGAGCGGCTAATTAAATAGATTGTAGGAGCCATGCTTGCATGGCGAACCGAGC
>NZ_DEXN01000049.1:0-32233 GCF_002364155.1 Alcanivorax sp. UBA3183 | reverse complement strand
CAAGCGCGGTTCGCATGTCGCAGATCCCCTGGGGGGACAAGCATAGTTCCTACAAACAGAGCGCTTGGTAGAAAAGTGAGACGTAAACTCCACCAACGACCATAAAAAAACGGGATGCCGAAGCATCCCGTTTTTTGTTTCCCGAATCACGCGGTTACTTGAACTCCGCTTTCTTCTTTCGGTTTTCACGATGATGTCCGCACGGCGGTTCTTGGCGCGACCTTCGCGGGTGCTGTTATCCGCTACCGGCTTGTTCTCGCCGAAGTCTTCGGTGCTGATGCGGTCACCGCGGACCTTGCATTACCACTACTTGGTGACCCACTGGCCGTCCGGGGTTCGTACGTAGTCACCGCCATCGGTCTTGTCGATGGCCTTCTGGCCGGCCAGGCGCGCCACCTGATCCAGGGTAATGCCGTTCTGTTTGGCGATACGCTCATAGGCATCACGGCGTTTCTGGTTGATATCCGCCACCAGTTCCACGGCCGCCGGGGTCGCCTTGACCACCCCTAGATAACCGTCAGGTTGTTCACCCACCATCCCCTGGCTTTTTGCCGCATCCAGATCCAGCGCAAACGCCGCCATGCTCAACAGCAGGGTCAGGGTGGCAATCATGGTCTTTACAATTTTCATGGTCCCTACTCCTTAAAACAGGTCGCTGTCTTCACTGAACAACTGATCGATATCCTTTTCCACCTTGAGGCGGATTTCATGATCGATCTTCACGTTCAGGTTGATGGTGATGGGCTCTTCCGGTGCCTTGAGGGCCACCGTCGGTGTGCAGGCGGGCAACATGGCCGCCGCCAGCAACAGACCCGGCGCGAGGTTTTTCATTGGGTTCTCTCCGTGCGCAGTTTCTCGGTAATGTCATCGCCAATACGCAGGCTGCGCATCAGCACCAGCATGTTTTCCCGATGAGTGTAGTTAAACACCACCGGCAGATTATTTCTCTGCGGATTCACGCCCTTGATGGTTACCGCGGCCTCCAGCCAGCCTTCCTTATCCATATTCATGCGAGCCTGAAAATCCGGAATGGTCAGCACGCTGAGGCTTTCCAGGGCCAGTTTCACGGCCTGGTTGGAGCTGGCCATGGATTGCACACTGGACGACGGCGGGATTCGCAGGGACAGGGTTTCCTCATTGGCCAGCCGGGCTCCTTCCACCACCATAAAATTCGTACCCAGTTGCAGCGGCACATAGCCGCCAACACGCCCATCCAGAAATACCGCCGGCGGGTTCTGCAAGGCGGCCACCTGCTCCAGATCAATGCGGGTAATCACCACCGGCTGGGGACGGGGTGACGGCCAGTCCAGTGCCGGTGCCCGCAGAGAGCCTCCCAGCAGATCCGCGCTGATATCAGTGAACTGCCATTGGCTGAGATCGCTCTCCATCTGCAGGGACAGGCCGGTAATCGGGGTACCGATATCCAGGGTGTTCGCCGTCACCGGCCCCTCACTCTTTAGAGACACTGCGCCATCACGATAGTGCCCTTGCAGAGTTCCCTGGATCCCTCGGGCCGTGACGCTGCCCCAGTCCACTCCCGTATCCGCCAGGCGGATTGTCCCTTGAGCAGACAGAATGTCACGCCATTGCCAGCTACCCTTGCCTGTGAGCGTACCTTCCTGCGGCGTCATTGCCAGGCCCTGGCCCATGGCCGGGATCAACTTGCTATCGATCTGAAAACTGCCTTGAGGGACGTCCCCTGCCAGAGAGGCTTGCGCCGTCAGCTCACTTTGCCAATCGGCAATGGTCAGCCGTGCCGTGGCTTTTTTACCGACCAGCCGGGCACTGCCTGCCACCACCGGCAACCGCCAGCGGGCCGCCAGCAGGCCACCACTGCGCAGTTGCACCTGACCATGGGCCCCGGCAGTGCTCACCGTTACCGGGCCACTGGCCGCTACGGTGAACGGGCGTAGCAACACCTGCCCCACCAGCCCTTCGCTGACGGACAGTTGGCTGCCATTGGCCAGCACCACCGCACTGTCTTCCAGGTGCCATGGCACCCGCAGGGAGACATCGCCGCCCCGGTCATAGTCAGGAATGGACGAGGCGGCCGACAACGTGCCCTGCCAGCCGCTCGCCGCCTGGCGGAACGACACGCTGCCATCGAGCGGATAGCCCGCGTACTGACCTTTCACCGTGGCCTTGCCGCCGTAAGGTGCCCGGTGCAGAGATTCCAGTGGCAAGCGGAAGGCCAGACGATCGTCGCCGTTACGAGCGTTGAGGGTAATCGGCTTGCCCTGCAAACCATCGCTGGCGGCCTGACCTTGCCAGTGGCCATCCAGCCGGAACCCTTGCCAACGTCCCTGTAGCCCCAGCGCTCCCTGCCACTGCCAGTGTTTGCCCTGCCACTGGAGCCGGCTGGGGCTGGCTTGCAGGCGCAGGTCTTGATAACCCAGCACCACCGGCAACTCCGTGCCGCCCTCCAGCGTCATGGGCACGCTCAGAGGTTGCTCCCAACGGGCGGAAAGCTTTTCCGGTAACGCCAGGCTTGCCGGCGACAGGGTCAGCATTCGATCCTGCCACTGAAAATCTAGCTGCCCATCCAGCTGCGGCCCCGTCAACGTGACCTGTCCGGCACCCTGCTCCACGGAACTGTCATCGCTGCGGGCGGCAACATGAATCTGCCCTTGTGGCCCTTGAAACTGAAACTGCCCACGGGCTTGAGACAGGGCGACACCCTCCCCTTGCAGGGATAACGGTTCCGGAATCGCCAGCAGCCATTGCTCATTGAGCGACAAGGGCTCGGTGAGGCTCATGTCAGCCTGCCACTGCTCACCGGCAAAGCGGGCCTTCATCGCCAGGTCGGCTTTTTGCGGCTGAGATTCCAGCCCGGCGTTCTGCAGTGTTACGTCCAGGTTGCCTGCGGGCTGCCCCTGCCAGCGTCCCTCGCCCGCAAGCTGCCAGGCACCCTGCCAGTGGGTCTGCCATTCCTGCAGCTCGCCATCGCCTTGCAACGACCACTGCCCGTCATGGCGGACATACTCCGCCTGCATGCGGCTTTGTGAGCTCGCTACCTGAACAGACCAGTGCTGCTGTTGCTGCCGAGCCGTTAGCTGCAACGGCGGTGGCGTCACCTCCCCCATCGCGGGCAACAACAAGGTATCGATGGAAAGTGCAAAAGGCGGCGTCCAGGGCAGGGAGTCCGGCATCACAAAACCGTCATCGTCCGTAGCGGAATCACAGGCGATGAGAGTGACCGTCCGCGTGTGGACGGTGAGGGGAAAGAGATCGCGTAGCACCAGGTTCTCACCCGCCACGGGGGCGCAATCGTCCGGCTGCCAACGCCAATGGGCCAGTGTCAGCCCCTTGTCCCAGCCGGGCTTGCCCACACGCAACCCCTGGCTATACAGCCAGCCCGCCGCCACCAGTGCCAAAAACAGCACCAGTAGCAACGCATAACCAAGGCCTCGAACAACAGGCGGAAAAAATCGAACCATGTGGGTTAGAGCCAGTGCAGCAACAATGGTTCGATAGTGGTGGCTTGGCGCGGTTCTGGCAACTGCCTACCCCCTCCCGTTGGAGCCTTGCTCGCAAGGCGAAGGCCCGAAGCAACCCCGACCCCCTTCGCCTTGCGAGCAAGGCTCCAACGGGGAGGGGGGGGGTAGTGTGATTATGGTGAAGAGACGCCTTCCATCACCGCCTGGTGCAACACCAATGCCATGGCCGCTACCCGACTGGTAGCGTCCACGGACAGAGTGGCGCCGGTGATGCCGTCCACCTGGCCGGACAGGGCATCGTTTTCACCAAGAGTCATACCGCGATACTGGCGACGGAAAAACGCCTGGTGCACTTCGCCACCACGGGGTTCCCGGTAAACCAGGATCTCCAGATCCACGATCCCTTCCGGCCCCACGGCTACGCCCACGGTCATGGGCATGTCCTTGCTTTTCTCGTCGATGATCCAGGCACTGGTTGTATCGCTATGCCAATAGCGCAGACGCATACCCCGGTAGGGGTGACCCAGCACCTTTGTCACCCGCTCGCGCAGTTCGCCACGCAAGGGCAGCAAGCCCGGTTGCGGCTCCTGATCGGCAAACACCTGCTGCAGAAAATCCGGCTGACTCAGATGACGGATCTGCACCTCATAGGCCGGCAGCGTTGCTGCCAGCCCGAGCATCAGTAGCAGTGCGATGACTCTTGGCATCAGTTAACCAACCGCTCCTTGTCCAGCAGCGCCTCGATCAGGAACTGGTTATAGCCCCCCACCCGTTCGCCTTCGAGCCGTGCATTGGCTTCATGGTACAGCGGGTTACGCTCCAGGCTCTTGGGCAACATCCACTGGGTGACCTTGGCGCCGCCCATGATCCAGGCGTTGTTGAACTTCTGCCACCAGCCGTATTTCATTTCAAATTCATCCCGAATACGCGGCGGTAGATTGGCGGCGGTGACTTGCTCCTGCACCCACAACGGGAAGATCATCCAGATGGAGCGCGGGTCGAACAGGTCTTCCTTCAGGCGAATACCGTTTTCCGCCACGGTGAGCTGGGGGCTGGCCCACATGGCGCGGTTGTATGCCATGAAGGCATTCCAGTCTTTCGGCAGGGCCTGTTCCGGCACACCGAACAGCATGGCAAACAGTTTGGTTTCTTCGTAGAACTGATCCTTCTCTGCCAGGGTCAGCTCGCCTTCCATTTTTTCGTACATGTAGGCCAAGGTTTCCCACAGGGTGGCATGGACCCAGATCATGGCCGCCACTTCGTTGGCCCGGTATTCACTGCCCCGTTTGAAAGCGCCGGAATCCATCGGCACCTCGCCTTCGATTTCCTCGTGGATATCACGCACCTGATTGGCCGAGGTCATCACCTGGGGCATGCTGCCGAACACCATGGTGCCCACATGCTGGAAGGTGCGACGAGCCCGGCCCAGCGGATCATCGCGCACTACCGAATGCTCATCGATGCTGGCAGTGACCCAGGGATGGGCCAGTTGCAACAGCAGCGCCCGGCCGGCACCGAAGGCTCCCGGCATCCCCGCCCGGGACAGCTTCCACATCATGGAATCCGGCCCGTACAAACCCACGCGGGAGTCCGGGATCTTGCCGTGGACCTTCACCAGTTGCCGGCAGAAGGCGGCTTCGTCCACCCAGCGGGGAATCGGCGGACTACCGTCGCTGGGTACCAGTTGTCTCACTGCATCCTGTACGGCGTTATTTTCCGGCGGCGACTCAAGCGCACTGGCCGACACATTCTGCCCACAGGGGCTGGTCAGATAAGCGGTTTCCGCGCGCACCATATCCAGTGTGAAGGAACCCGGCTCGCCCTTTAACTTCACTTCCGACGGCAACAGGTAATTCTGCACCGCCATGTATTCCTTGTAGTCGATATCCCAACCGGCTTCCTCGATACGATCTACCCGGTCCAGGTCCTCCTGGTACACCACCGCATCGGCAGTGGCCGGCAAACCGCGCAGCCAGTAGGACAGGTTGCCGGCACGAATGTGTGCCTGCAGATGCTCGGCCACTTTCATGGCCTCTGCCCCACCGATCACATCCAGGGTTTCACTGCCCGGCTCATAAACGTTGCCGTGAATGATGGCCCTGGGTTCGCCTACCGGCTCGTCCATAAGAATGGACAGGGCGTATTCCTCACCGATCTGACGGAAGGAAAAATAGCTCTTGCTGACAGTACTGTCAGCACGCAGGGCAAAGCGCCCTTCCACTTCCCACTCGCGCATGTTTTCTGCCGACTCGGGCACGAAATGAGAAGCCTTGAACGCCGAACAGCCCTGTAGCACCAGTAGCATGCCCAGCAGGATCACCTTGCTATGTTGTCGCGCTTTTACGGTCATGGTCGTGACCCTTTATCGTTATTGGTATGGGTTATAAATATCGCCCGCCTTTCCCGTAGGGTGCACTGAGCCTAGGGCGAACTGCACCACATAGGCCTTGGATCGGTGCAGTTCGCCTTAGGCTCAGTGCACCCTACGTTTACGCTAGGCGGTTTGCCGTAATGCCTTCTTGTCGATCTTGCCCACCGAGGTGAGCGGAATGGCATCCAGGAAGAACACTTCTTTCGGCACCTTGTAGGGCGACATGTTTTCCCGGCAGAAACTGTCCAGATCTGCCTTCAGGTCGGTTTCGCTCTTGTCGCAGTCTGCGCTACGTTCCACGTAAAGCTGCACGATTTCATTGCCGGGGCGGTTACTGTCCGGGCGGCCGACCACGGCGCACATACCCACCCAGGGCAGGCTCTGCACCTTGCCTTCCACTTCCACGGAAAACACCTTGTAGCCACCGACAATCAGCATGTCCTTGCTGCGATCGCAGACACGGACAAAACCGTCTTCGTCCATGACACCAATATCCCCGGTGTGCATCCAGCGCTTGCCGTCGATCTCCTGCAGGGCTTTTTCCGTGGCCTCGGGCATGGCCAGATAGCCCTGCATCACCTGGGGGCCGGCGGCGATGATTTCACCGGGTTCGCCCAGCGGCATCGTTTTGCCGGTGTCCACATCCACGATGCGTACCTCCGTGCCGGGCAGCGGGATACCCACATGGCCTTCCTTGAAGTAGGACGCCGGATTGAGGGTAAGCACCGGGCTGGTTTCGGTCATGCCATACACTTCGCAGAATTTGTTTTTACCGATCACACTTTCCAGCCGTTGCACTTCTTCCCTGGCAAAGGGTGCGGCGCCGGAAATAGCCATGCGCAGGCTGCTGAAATCCAGTCCCTTGAAGGTCTCGTTAGCGCACAGCATCTGATACAACGCCGGTACTGCCGCCAGTACCGTGGGAGTGCGCGCGGTCATTTCCGCCACGAAGTGATCGATATCGCGAGGGTCAGGAATCAACAGGAAGGTGGACGCAGTACGCAGAGCGTTGAACACCACCGCCGCGCCACCGATATGAAACAGCGGAAACGCGGAGGCCACGGTTTCCTCGCCGGTGCGGTAACCGTAAAACACATTGGCCTGCAGGTTATTCATGAACAGGTTGCGCGAGGTCAGCTTCGCTCCCTTGGGCAAGCCGGTGGTGCCGCCGGTGTACTGCAGATACAACACTGTATCCATATCCACCTGCGTGTTCACCGGCTCGGCGGTGTCCGGCAAGTGATCATGCAGGGACATCACCTGCACGCCCTCGTGAGTCTCTTCCAGGGCCTCGCCCTGCCCGGTCATCAGGTCCATGGGGCCGGAGACGATCACCGTGCTCAGGGTCTCCACCTTGCCCAGCACCGGCGGCACCGAGGTCTGCCAGAACGGCATCAGCGTGAGCAGGATTTTCACCTGGGCATCATTGGCCTGATGGGTAATTTCCGGCGCCGTCATCAGCGGAGAAATGCTGGTGCTGACCATGCCTAACCTAGCCGCCGCGATAAAGGCCACTACATACTGGGGCGTGTTGGGCATCTGCAAGCCCAGCACATCGCCGGCCTTGGCACCCTGGGCAGTAAACAGCGCGGCCATACGGTCGGCCAGGTGATCCAGTTGCTGGTAGGTAATCGCCTGGCCCAGAAACACCAGGGCTTCCCGGTCGGGAAACTGTTCCGCATAGTCGCGCACATAATTGGACAGGGTTTTCTCGGGCAACGCCGGCAACGTATGCCAGTCGTAACCCAGGGATTCATAGGTGGACAGCCAGGGGCGGTTATCCGATGTCATAGTGGGCACCTTCGGGAATATTGTTGAGGTTATAGGCGTCCGGGTGACGCTCGGCGTCGCGGTAGGCATTGCGAGCCAGGGGAATCAGCCGCAGCTTTTTCGGTGTCAGCGTATGCAGCACGCGGTAAACGCCACACCAGGCACGGAACAATCGCTGGTCCGTCTTGCTCCAGGGGATATGGAATTTTTCCCGGAACTGATGCGGCAAGGTGGCGCGCAGGTTGAAACGCATGAAGCGCCCCATAACAATCAGAATCAGGCGCCAGGCCGTATCGGGAATCCGGCTGCCCGGCGGCTTGGGAATTTCCAGATAATGTTCCGGGCTCATCAGGTCCTGAACCACCTCGCCCCACTCCAGGCGGTCGCGGATGATGCCGTGAAAATAGTCCCAGTAGTCACTTTCCGTGGCGGGCAGGTCCTGGTCGCGGATGCCCATCATCTTGCCCAGCTGCCGCCACTCCACAAACATGGCCCGGCGCTGTTCGGCGGTGGGCGACTTGCCCAGCATCTCGTGCATACGAATGGTGGCGTCGTAACCGGTGATGTGGACCCAGCTATAGGCTTCCGGGTCCAGGGCGAAGTATTTTTTGCCGTGCTTGTCCACGCCCTTGATGGTGCGATGCAGGTCACGCAGCTTGATGCCCATCTCGATGGCTTTCTGCGGGCGCGCGTAAACGATGGGCCAGAGCAGCTCGGTGGACCGCTTGGCGCGCCCCCAGGGATCAGTCTTGTAGACCGAGTGTTCGCCTACCCCGGCATCAATGATCGGGTGCGCCACCTGCAACACGAAGGCCTGGGGCAGCATCAGGTGGAAACGCCAGGAACCGAAATCCTGCCAGGTATAGGAATCCGGACCCAGGGGTTGGGGGATCTCGCGCTGTGTGTCAGTGGCCGTCTGTGTCATGGCAAATCCTGTCGATGGCATGTCATTTGGTACATATCCGTTTGAGACAAATATTAAAATACGTCTCAATCGATCACGCAGACAAGCGCATCACACAGTTTTCGCGTTTCTGTTTAGAGCGTTTTGGTCAGGCCAGGGAAAATAATGTCAGGGGGTCAGCAGCGGGCGCAGATAATCATTGGCCCACTGGCGCACACCGGCCTCGTTGGCCGGGTTCATCACGCCGTCCGGCGACAACACCATGGACTGGGTCAGGCGCAGCATCAGCTCGGCCAGAGCCTCGGAAGATTGCTTGCGGATCGCGCCCTTCTCCTGCTCCTGGTCCAGCATGCCGGCCATATAGACGCGGAAGAACCCCATCATCTGCCACAGGCGCTGGGTGAGAATGGGCAGGATCGTTTCCGGTTCGGAGGTGAGCAGCCGCTGCAGCAACGGGTGGCGATGAGCGCGCGTGGTCGCCAGGACAAAGGATTCCAGCACCCGTTCCACACCGTTATCGATCTGCGCCAGGTCTGCTTCGATCCGGGCCAGCTCCCGCTGACACTCACGCAGGATCACTACTTGGATCAACTGGTCCTTGTCGGCAAAACGACGGTAGGCCGTGGCCCGGCCAATACCGGCCTTGCCGGCCACATCTTCCATGGTGGTACGGCGCAGGCCGAATTCCACAAACAGTGCCAGACCCGCATCGAGGATTTTCTCGTAGGTCTTGTCGCCTTCCGGCACCTGCAGGTTTTTCAGCAGGGTTTTCGACGCGGCCGTGTTACGTGACATTCAGACTCCCAGTGTATCCCCGGTGGTGTCCATGGCTTATACCCCATGGCCACCGTGGTCGGCAAATTCCTCGGCCCCGGTTGCTCCGTAGAGGCGTTATTTAAAATCCTTTTTTTACCACAGAGGACACAGAGTTCACTGAGGATGAACAGGCTTTCCTTTGCTGTTTGCGCCGGTCTGCGAATAGCGGTTTGCGCGGTTCGCTTGCAAGCAAGCTCCTACAACATGGCTAGACCAAGGGGCATAAGAAACCGCTTTTCTCCGTGTTCTCTGTGCCCTCTGTAGTAAATCCATTTACGCCGACCGAGCGATGGCCATCAGGTGCACATCCGCATTACCGAACAACCCATCTGCCGCCGTTACCCGCTTCACATAATGGCCCACGCCCAGCTCATCGGTCATGCCCATCCCACCGTGAATCTGGATCGCCTCCTGGGCAATCTTGCGCCCGGCCCGCCCCAGCTGCGCTTTCATGGCGTGCACGGCCTTGGCCGCATCATCATGGCCTTCCACGGTTTTCAGGGTGGCGGCCAATAGCAGTGAACGGGTCTGCTCCATGGCGATGAACATATCCGCCATGCGGAACTGCAGCACCTGGAACTTGCCGATGGGCACGCCGAACTGCTGGCGGGTCTTGCTGTATTCCACGGTCTCGTTGAGCAACACGGACAAACTGCCCACGGACTCCGCCGACAGGGCCAACAGGCCGTCATGGAGCACATCCCGGGCGATGGTATAGCCGCCGTTCAGTTCACCGATGCGGGCAGCTTCCGGCAGCGTGACCTGATGGAAACGGATCTCTGCCCCCTGACGACCATCCACAGTTCGGTGTGGCACACGCTCCACGCCCTCGGCGTTGGCATCCACCAGAAACAGGCTCAGGCCAGCCTGGTCACCGGGCTCACCGCCGGTGCGTGCCAGCACCACCAGCTGATCCGCCTGGTCACCGTTCATGACGCAGCACTTGGTGCCGTTCAGCACCACCTCACTGCCTTGCACGTCCGCCTTCATGGCGGTGTTTTCCAGGGTGAATACCCGCTGGTACTCTTCCGCGGCAAAGGCCACCTGCAGCTTGCCTTCCAGCAAGGCGGGAATGGTTTCCGCCTGCTGGGCCGCGCTGGCCCGGCGCAGAAAACCGCCGCCCAGCACCACGGTGGCGATATAGGGCGCCATGATCAGGCCCTCACCCAGGGCTTCCAGCAGCACCATGGTTTCCAGCGGCCCCATGCCCAGGCCGCCATGCGCTTCCTCGAATGGCACCGCCAGCCAGCCCAGATCGGCAAACTGCTGCCAGGTGGCCGCATCCAGCGGCATCAGTGTTTTATTCTGGCGATGTGTCTCCACATCGCTGTTGTCGCGCACAAACCGCTTGGCGCTATCCGCCAGCATTTGCTGTTCTTCACTCAACTGAAAATTCATCGTTGTTCTCCATTCCCGGGCGGGGTCTCACCCCTCCCCACCGTTGGAGCCTTGCTCGCAAGGCGAATACCCTCGTCTACGCGCTTCGCCTTGCGAGCAAGGCTCCAACGCTATCGTTTACAACCCCAACACCGCCTTGGCGATAATCCCACGCTGCACTTCATTGGAGCCGCCATAAATGGAACAGGCCCGGGAGTTCAGATAATGGGGCATGGGAGTGAGTGCATACTCCGGCCCGATCACAGGCTGCTCCTGGCCCGGCACCAGAGCCTGGGGCTGCCAGATGACACTTTGGCTACCCAGGGTTTCAATGCGCAGCTCGGTCACGTTCTGCAACAGCTCAGTGCCGAGAATCTTGCTCATGGACGACAGCGCCCCCGGATCCTTGCCCGCCGACAGGGCGGACTTGATACGCATCTCGGTGAATTCCAGCGCCAGCACATCCGCTTCCAGGGCGGCGAACTTGTGCTGCCATACCGGGTCTTGAGTCAGCGGGCCAAAGGCGGTCTGCTGCTTCTCGGCCATCAGACGAATCTTTTCCAGCATCACGTTCAGGCCCGGCGCATATTCCTGGCCACCGCGCTCGAAGGTGAGCAGGTACTTGGCCACGGTCCAGCCATCGTTTTCCGCGCCCACCCGGTTCTTCTGCGGCACGCGCACATTGTCGAAGAACACCTGGCACTGCTCGCTGACTTCATCCAGGCCGACGATGGGCTCGATGGTGATACCTGGCAGGTCCATGTCCAGCAGCAGGAAGGTAATGCCCTGCTGGGGCTTACCGTCGCGGTTGGTGCGCACCAGCGCGAACATCTTGTTGGCGTAGTGGGCGTAGGTGGTCCAGATCTTGGTGCCGTTGAGGATGTAGTCGTCGCCATCCTTCTCGGCGAAGGTCTTCAACGATGCCAGATCGGAACCGGCGCCCGGCTCGGAATAGCCCTGGCACCAGAAGTGTTCGCCGCTGAGAATCTTGGGCAGATACTCTTTCTGCTGTTCCTCGGTGCCGCAGCCGATCAGGCAGGGGCCACACATGTGCAGGCCCATGGGAATCAGCGGCGGGGTTTCGGCCCGCACCAGTTCTTCGGCAAAGATGGCCCGCTGGGTCACACTCCAGCCGGTGCCACCGAATTCCTTCGGCCAGTGCGGCGCCGCCCAGCCCTTGTCGTTGAGGATGCGCTGCCAGGCCAGGGCTTCCTTCACCGGCGCAAACACCGAGGTCACCATTTTGCCCGCTTCCCGGATCTCCGGGGTCAGGCTCTCCTCCAGAAAGGTGCGTACCTCATCGCGAAACGCCTTCTCCTGCTCCGGCACCTGCAGATCCATACCCTACTCCGCTGTTATCAGACTCAGTGGAACCAGTGTACGGCAGGCCTGATGAGACAATAATGACGATTCGTATCACGCCCTTGGCGCAAAGCGTCAAAGGCGCCAAATCCTCTCCCTGCCCGTTGGAGCGTAGCGGAGCAGAGTAACGCCCGTCAGGGCGGCCCACAGGGTGAGCGAAGCGAATAACCTTGTTCACAAGGCGAAGCTTGATGCCGGCACGGGCTTTCGCCTTGTGAACAAGGCTCCAACGAACCAACTCAGCTATACTGCGCCGATATTCCATGCAGACAGGCAACACCCGCTTATGAGCATCAACTGGTTCCCCGGCCACATGAACAAGGCCACCCGCGAGATCCGCGAGATCCTGCCCAAGGTGGATCTGATCATCGAAATCGTCGACGCCCGCCTGCCCTACAGCAGCTCCAACCCGGTGATCGAGAATTTCCGTGCCGACAAACCCTGTCTGAAACTGCTCAGCAAAAGCGACCTGGCCGACCCGGCCATCACCCAGCAGTGGCTCGAGCACCTGCAAAAAGACCCCACCGTCCGCGCCCTGGCCATCACCACCCACCAGCCGGAACCGATGCGCAAACTGGCCGATATTTGCCAGCAGATGGTCCACAAAAAACGGGACCGGGCCACCACCATCACCGCCCTGATCACCGGCATTCCCAACGTGGGCAAATCCACCTTCATCAACACCCTGGCCGGCCGCCAGGTGGCCCGGGCCGGCAACGAACCGGCAGTGACCCAACGCCAGCAGCGCATCGAACTGGGCGGCGGCCTGATCCTCATCGACTCCCCCGGCATCCTCTGGCCGAAAATCGAAAACCGTAACAGCGGCTACCGCCTGGCCCTGTCCGGTGCCATCAAGGCCACCGCCATGCAGGAAGACGACGTGGCCCTGTTCGCCGCCGAATACTTCATGCAGGCCTACCCGCAACAAATGAAAGAGCGCTTCAAACGCGACGACCTGCCCGAAGAAGGCGTGCCCTTCCTGGAAACCATCGGCAAACAACGCGGCTGCCTGGGCAGCGGCGGCCACGTGGACTTCGACCGCGCCGCCACACTACTGATCAGCGAATACCGCGGCGGCAGACTCGGTCAGCTCACCCTGGAAACCCCGGCCATGGCGGAGCAGGAGCATGTGAAGGTGGCGGAGATTCGCAGGTTAAAAGAGGAGGAAAAGGAGGCGAAGAAGAAGGCCAGGAAGGCGGCGTATAAGGCGAAGGGGCAGCAAGGGCCGAACTGATAGCCCCAACTACCTCAGCGCAAAATAATGTAAGGCAAATCTAATAAACCGAAATATTCGATGGGGTGAGAAACCGCCATCACCCCGCAGCTAGTTCAATGATTTTTTATACCTATCATTAACTACCAGCAAACATTATCAACTATAACTGTCTCCAGTGCCTGAAGCAGTAACAGACCTGGAAGCAAGAATCTTCAAAACCAGCAAAGCAAACTGATCTGTCATATTTTTACTATCCAGAATCGGTACTGACAGCTTCTCATAATCTCCCAATGCGTCCAGAACTGCATCTGAAACCCTCTTAGGGAATAGTCCGTGCATCACCTGCTCGGAACTATGGTTACGGACTTGCTGCATGACCTCTTCGTCACGCTCAATACGGTCGGCAATACCATTAGCGAAATGCAGCTTGTCGTCATCTCCCACCTCCGCACCGAAGAGATCGTTTAGCCTGTCTATAATTTCAGCCAGCGTTTTCTTCTCAGGATCATGGGGCTTGCCGGTGCCTACGGCATTACCGGGCTGAAGGTTGTAGTCACCTTCGGCTTCGCCCAAGCGCAGATCCTTTTCGGTGCGTTTGGTCATGCGGTAGTGAGTGAGCTCCAGCTCTGAGACATCTACCTTGTCATCTTCCAGCCTGTCGACCCGAAGTAGCGGATAGAGGTGCTTTGCGAAGACGCAGAGCTGTTCCAGTTCGGTATCGTCATAGTGAACAATCTGGGAGAGAAATTCATAAGCTCGCACGAAGGACTGTAAGTTTTTGCGGAACAGATCAAGGGTATCTTTCTGCTCCCCCGCCTCCTTAAGCTCCTGCTCCGCCTTTTGCATCCCCTGTTTGTCACCATTTCGCTCAGCCGTTTTTAAAGACTCTTTCCATACGCGAATATCTTCCCCCACAGCCTTGTAACGCGTGGCAAAACGATCTTTCGCTGGCTTGCAGTAATAGTTCAGCTTGGTCGAAGCCGCGCGAGGATCAAAGAAGGCCTGGGCAAACTGGATGACTTCCTCCCAATGATAGATCTGCTCTTCATCCAAAGTTTTCTGCAGGTCATAGACCACATTGGCATCCGACACATCCTCCAACTCGGCTTTGTTGTAGTAAGGCGCAAAGGCGTCAAGGATGTCCTTGCTGTCATTGTAGAAGTCCAGCACGAAGGTCTGTTTCCCCGGATACAGCCGATTCAGGCGCGACAGCGTCTGTACGCAATCCACCCCCTGCAGCTTCTTGTCCACGTACATGGCACACAGCTTGGGTTGATCGAAGCCAGTCTGATACTTGTTGGCGGCGATCATCACGTTGAAGTCGTCGGTATCGAAAGCCCTGGCCAGATCCCGGCCGTTCAGCCCCGGATTCAGTAGCACGCTGGTTTCCGTTACTTCCTCAGGGATAACCCCATCCGGCGGCACACTGCCAGAGAACGCCACCAGCGGAAAAACGTTCTGGTAGCCCTTCTCCTGCACATAGGCCCGCATGGCCAGGGTATAGCGCACCGCTTCCTGACGGCTGCCAGTCACTACCATGGCCTTGGCCTGGCCATCCAGAAGATGGCGCACATGCTCACGGAAATGCTCGACGATAATTTCTACACGCTGACTGATATTGTGTGGGTGCAGACGCACCCAACGCGCCAGAGCCGCCGAGGCTTTCTTGGACTCTACCTCGGTATCATCCCCCTTGGGGTGAGACAAACGCCAGGCTGTGCTGTAGGTGGTATAGCAGCGCAGCACATCGAGAATAAAGCCCTCTTCAATGGCCTGACGCATGGAATACACATGGAAGGGCTCGGGCTTGTTATCGCTGCTGACCGGCATGGCCGGATCAGCCGGGCGTCCGAACAGCTCCAGGGTTTTCGCCTTTGGGGTGGCGGTAAAGGCGTAATAACTGATGCTCTCGCTGGGCTTCCGTGAAGCCACAGCGGCATCCATCAGCTCCTCAGCACTGATTTCCTCTCCCTCTGGCAAGTCTCCACCGAGGATGGCCTTCAGTTTGGTGGCGGAGGAACCCGTCTGGGAGGAATGTGCCTCATCGGCAATCACCGCATAGCGGCCCTTGGCCAACTCCGGGCGCTTATCGATGGCATCAAACAGGGCCGGGAAGGTCTGGATCGTCACGATGATGATCCGAGTCTGCTCTGCCAGCGCCTCTGACAGCTGCTCAGACTTGCTCTGGCTGCCGATATCACGAGTGATGGGGCGCACCACCCCGCTGGCATGTTCAAACTGGTAGATGGTGTTCTGAAGCTGGCTATCCAGCACGGTGCGGTCAGTCACCACCACCACCGAGTTGAACAGGCGATTGCCCTCAGCATCGTAAAGGGACGCCAACTGGTGAGCCGTCCACGCAATGGAATTGGACTTGCCGGATCCGGCACTGTGCTGAATCAGGTATTTGTTGCCCGCGCCTTCTTTACGGGTGGAGTCCAGCAGCTGATTGACCACATCCCATTGGTGATAACGGGGAAAAATCAGGGTTTCCTTGGTGTATTTCCTGCCCCCGAAGTCCTCCTTCTCTTCTTTTTGAAGATGTAGGAAGCGACCCAGGATCTTGAGCCAGGCATCCGTCTGGAATACCCGCTGCCACAGGTAAGCCGTGCCATATTGGCTGTCATCCTCAGGATGAGGGTTACCTGCACCGCCTTCCTCTGAGCCCTGATTGAACGGCAAGAAGAAGGTGTCTTTACCCTTCAGTTGGGTGGTCATCGCCACCTCATCCTGGCTCACCGCAAAATGTACCAGCGCACCGCGCTTGAAGGTCAGCAACGGTTCAGGCTTGCGGGTAACAGGGTCTTTTACCGGGCGATCATAGCGGTATTGACGCTTGGCATTCTCAATCGACTGCTTGAACTCGCTTTTCAGCTCCAGGGTGGCAGTCGGGATACCGTTAACAAAAAGCACCAGATCCAGGCGAGGATTATAGTCGCCCTCACGGAAATGCGGAGAATAGGACACCTCAGGCACCACCCGGAGTCGATTCGCCTGGTAGCGGGCCAGCGATTCCGGGTTCATACCATGGTCAGGTTTGAAGCTGCAGAGGTCGATCTTGACCCCTGGCACCTTGAACCCATGACGCAGCACTTCCAGGCTGCCATGCCTGTCCAGTTCCCGCACCACCGCCTTGAGAAACGCCTCTTCCGACTTCTGAGGATTGTTCTTGCAGAACTTCTCCCAGCGCTCTGGCCAGGCGTCCTTGAAATACGCCAGCAGATCTTCCGGATAGAGGGCAGCGGCCCGGTCGTAGCCACTGGCCGGGCCAGTTAGCCACCCCTCTGACACCATTTGGTCGATGATATCCTGCTGAAAACGCGCTTCTCGGCTATCGGCCATTATGACTTCCCCTAAATTATTGCTGAGCCGCGTAGATCGCCAACCCTGAAACCACATCCAGGGTAGAATCGGAACTCTGCACATCCTTGTCTGGAAAAACTCTTTCGACCAGTGCCTTGACGCCTTTTGCACGGCTCATACCGCCCGTAAGAGACACCATCTCGAAGTCCTCATCAGAGAACTCATTTAACAGCCCCTCAAGCTTCACCAGATACAAGGCCATTGCATCTGAGTAGATTGCGCCATCAAGATCGATTTCATGCTCTTCACCGATAAAGTCGACCACTTTACGGCTGCGGTCTGACTGGCCCAGCTCAATTTTGCTCTCTTCGGCCAATCGGTTTAAGCGAATAGTATTTCCTGATTTTTTTAGATGATGTAGCCGATTTTTGAATGGCTCCGGCATCAATCGAAAATCCGCCTCAATAAATTTTTTCTGGTACTCAATGTGCTGCACATTCGCGGCATAGGCGAAGTAGGAATTCAGGGCCGGCATACCTGTCACCACTTCCCCTTTGCCAAAGAACGGCATAAACCCCGCCTTGTTAAGCTCACGGTCTACGTCACTCCCCCCTAATAGGTATCCCTGCTGACGATGCGGAATGGGAGCAGGCTCAGCGCCTCCAAGAGTAACCAGGGACACATCTGCCGTACCACCGCCCAAGTCAACCACCAGAGCCTTTCTCGGAGAGTGTTGAGAAACATGGAATTGATAGGACGCGGCGCTCGGCTCATACATGAAGGAAACATTGGGCATGCCCGCCAACACGGCAGCATGGGTAATAATGGAAATCGCCCGGTTATTCTCTACATCGCTCTGCTTTTTCCCGAAGTTGACGGGACGGCCTATGATAACACCCTTCACTTTTTCCCCAGGAAACTGTAGCTCTACGGCTTCTGCAACCTTCCTGAACAAGCTTCCCAGTGCCCTTTCCAGAGGCGCAGTCAGACGAGATGACAAGTCATGAGCCAGGAAAGCCTTCGGGTTGTAGAGTAATAACCCTTTACGATCATTATTCAGGTAGGCATCAACCGCTGCATTGCCGAACATGACATCGTCCAGCTGACTCTGATCAAGATTACCAAGCACCCGGTCTCTGGCCGCTTCCGCCTCAAGCCATTGCCTACGGGCTGTCTCAAGTGCCTGCTGATCCTTTTCTTCTGGTGAAGTTTCAACTGGAGCAGGAATGCGATTCACTGCTTCTACGAGCAGCCGTTCATATTTAGGAGAAAGCACCCTTCCTTCTGTGTAACCCGCCGGGTCATTCCGAGCCTGACTGGTAACTTTGGCACGTTCAGAGCTCACTCTCTCTTTATAGCTCTTCTTCGCTTCCACCTCGGAGCGAACCAGTGCCGACCGGATGGAAGCGATCTCTGCACCATGCTCTGTAGCATCAAACTGATCTGCATTTGGAACATAAGCAGGAAAATAAATGGCCGTCCGGAATTGCGGCTCGCCATCGAACATGATCCGATGGATTTCACCTTCCCGATAAACAGCCAATGCAGAAAAGCTGGTGCCAAAGTCAAAACCGATCTTCATTGTCCGTCCTTAATCCTGTTCTGTACTGGCAGACACCTGCTCATCCTGCCAATTCCCATAGGTCTTGCCGGATCCTTCCACTGTCCACTGGGTACGGCCATTGGCGCTGCGGCCGGAGATAACCGCGGCGGCGGCGCTGGGGCTGGAGAAGGCCTGGTCGGTGGTGAAGGTGGTTAGGCCGCTCTCGGTAGGGGTGAGGATGCGATCTTCCAGCAGCTGGTTGAACAGGGTCTTGTAGCCACGGTCGGTGCCAACCCACTCTTCCCGGGCCAGGGAGCCCTGCAGCACAAAGAATTCACCATCCACTTCCTGGGCGCGGGCCTTGATCTGGTATTTCGGCACTTCCAGTACAAAGTAGGGGGATTCCTGCGGCGTTGCCGGTTGCACCTTTGGCTGACTGGTGGGGCGGGTGCTGTCGCGGAGAAAGTCGAATCCCAGTACCGGCAACACGGTACGGATCTGTTCCAGAAAGAAGGCCATGTCGGCCAGGTCCGCTTCCGGCAAATTGATGTAGTCGTGGGCGGTACCGTTAACCAGGGTACAGCGGGCCACATCACGGGCGTTCTGGATTAACAGGCTTTCCAGGTGTTTCACATGGGCCTTGGTCAGATTCTGGTCTTTGCTGGTGACCAAACAGACCTTTTCCCAGAAGTCTTTGCCACCTTGTTCTTCCGGGCGATTGTGCTGCTTGAGGCGCTTGCCCACATCGTCGGATTCGCCGATATACACCAGTGAGCGAAAACTGTTGTCCGGGTCCGGCCCCACCAGAAAGTAGATACCGGTACGCCCCACTTCCGGGCGCTGCACCAGTTCGCTGAGTTTGGAGCGCGGGCCGGTGAGCACATGGCCGGTCCAGTTCATGATCTCGGCAGTGAGCAGGCCATTGGGCGTGCCGTCTACCAGAAACAGGCGAATGCTGCGGCCTTGAGTCATGGAATATCCTTTTCCTTGGTGAATCGGTTTATTTTTTTCCTGAGCCCGGTTTGCCCCACGGGCAAGCCCCGTTTTTTATTGTCGTCATTTCCCCGGAAACAAACCCGGCATCCAGCGCTCGGCCAGCCGTGCCGGGAAGGCGATTTTCAGCGGTGCCCGGGTACTGGCAGAGGTCACCACGCCGGCATCCTGTAACGCAGAGACAATACGGCGCGCCTGGCGATCCCCTTTACCCACCGTCCCGGCCACCTCCCCACGTGGCAACTCGCCGCGATAGAGAATGGCGTCAAGCACATTGCCGGCATGCTGAGGCAAGGCCTCCAGGCGAATCTCTTCTTCCACCCAAAGCCGAATCCGCTCGCGAAGCCGGCCCGACTGCACCAGCTCCTCCATAAAACGGACCTGATCAATACAGGATTCCAGAAAGAACGCGGAAAACTCAGCCATTGCCCTTTCACTGCGGGCACCACGCCCATCCGTTACCCCCTGGCGAGGCTGATCACAGGCCATTAGATGTGTTTTATAGCGGTCATTTTGCCTGGCCAGCCCACGCGCCACCGACCAGAGCCCGCCAGTCTCCATGGCCTGTCGAAGCATGGCGTAGGACATGAGACGCACCACCCGCCCATTGCCATCCATAAAGGGGTGAATCCAGAGCAGGCGATGGTGCGCGGCCGCCGCCGAGACAATACTCTCCTGGTTCCCCAGGTTGCCATAGGCCTCTTCAAATCGGCCAAGGAAACGCGGCACTGCGCCGGGGCTGATCGCCACATGCCTGCCCACCTGCACATCACGAGTACGCAGCCTCCCCGGCTCCACCCGGTGACGCTCCCCGGATTCCGGATCGTCTACCCAGCACAGCTCATCAGGCAGTTGCTCATAGAACCGGCGATGGATCTCACAGATCCCCTCGGCGGAGATCACCCGCCCATCAAGCCCGCCCTCATCAATCCATTGCTGCACCGCCACATGAGCCCGGGCCTCCTGCTGCAAATCCCGGGCTTGCTTGTCGTCGCTATAATCGCCCTGTAAGGCACGCTCGATATCCACCGGGTGGGTGTTGTGGCCCTCAATCAGGTTGGAGTAATAGCAGTTCATGGTCCGCACCAGTTCCGACAGCGCAGCGACCACCTCCGGCGGCAGGCTGTTCTTGAACCCGGTAGAGCGGGTACCAAGCTGAAAAGCCAGCTCGGACAGCGGCGCACGGCGCGCTGAACCCTCAGCAAACCGCATGGGCTCCATCAGGGAGACGCTCTCCCCGCGATCCTCCGCCGCGGCTTCTTGCACATCAATGTCCGGTTTCATGTCCGCTTCCCAATGGAGCTTTTCCCTTTTATACCAGAAAGTTATAGATTCCATAAGGGCACAAAAGGCCACCCCATGGCCGGTTCAATGTCCGGTTCCATGACCGGATCCCGGCCGGCCAGCCTTAGGCAGGACAAAACGGAGCAGCGACACATACCGGCAGAGACAGCAATACCGGCAGATAACCGCGTGGCCGCTAGCAAAGCGCCTGGAACAGGGCCCGGTAAGCACATGGCCGGTCCAGTGCATGATTTCGGCAGTAAGCAGGCCGCTGGGCGTGCCGTCTACCAGAAACAGGCCAATGCTGCGGCCCTGGGTCATAGGATGTCCTTTTCTTGTTTCTGTTTTTCTTATGTAGGAGCTGCCGCGAGCCGCGAACCATATCCTGGTCCGTCGACATTCGCGGCTCAAGCGCCGCTCCTACAAAAATATCGATCAACCCTAGCTGGCGGCTTCTTCTGCGGCTTTCAATATGGGTTCCGGGCTAGTGGATTCGCTGGGCTGCCAACCTCTTACGTCGATCTTTCCGGTGACGGCGGCGGAAATAGTTGCGGCACGCCGCTCCTTTAGCAATCCAATATGCCTACTTGCCTCACCAAGTAACTTGGTTAGCTGCATGATACTGCTTCCTACAAAAGCAGAAATTTCTTTCTGCTCCGACAAGGGAGGAATCGGCAATTTCAAAAATCTGACATCTTCGTTAGAAATTTTGTACGTTCCATTAGCCGTTCTCGCCATATCCTCTATTTGCCGCCTTGCTACTTCGCTATTAATTAGCATCACTAGAAAACTAGGATCATATAATTTTTTATTAGGCACTATACGAATCAAAATATCCGGATAAATCACTTTACCTCGAGGAAGTTCTTCAACTATTCCAGCTCTACCAACCATCTTGATATTGCCGTTTCCCCTAACAATTAGAATATCTTCATTATTAAGAAAAAAGGAATGAGCCTCAGCACTAGAAACTTGCGCAAACTTTAAGTTTCCCTTAATCGATACTTTACCATCCCTGATCGCTGCGATAGAGAATGTTGGCACTCCACCTTCATCTTCTGCCAGAGGAGGAGACAGCCCATTTCTTGGCGATTTCTTAAGAGCATGCGAAAGTTTCCACAACATCCAATGCGCCGGCACCTCGCCAAGCCATTCCACCCCAGAGTCTTTCATGGGGGCGTTGGGGTTGAGGCCTTTGGTGACGGCGTGGGAGATGACGGCCTGGCGCTTTTCCTTGAGCAGTTCGATCAGGCGCTGCTGCTCGGCAATCAGGGCGTCGATTTTGGCGGTTTCGTGGTCGAGGAAGGCGGCGATTTTTTGCTGTTCTGGAGAAGGTGGAACAGGAATGACGATATTCTTCATCTCTGAATATCCCGTGCTCCATAGGTCTGCAACAATTCCTTTCCCGTACCGATAAAACTCCTCTTGAAATGGAACGCTTCGCAGTAAGTGATGTGCAAAGTACGGCTCTATCCCTTTCGGTCGAGCCACGATACAAATCAACGACACCGATCCGTCCCGCGGAGCCACTCCAGATGAGCCTTTACGGTCCGAGCGACTGTTGATTACAAAATCACCTTCCAGAACTTTTTTCCGGTTGTCCCCGTCTTGAGTTTTGGCAGCCGTCTCCAGTCGAGGAACGATTCCTTTCATTGTCACCGATAAAGGGGCGAAGTCTTTATCGCTAACTTTTTCCCTTCGCTCCTCAAAGAAATGTCCAAGTCGTTTCACTTTCCAGTGAGAAGGTACTAACCCAAGCCATTCGAGACCTGAATCCACATAGCTGTCGTACCTAGGAAAACTCATGCCGACAGCCCCTCAATCATGGCCTTGATCTTGTCGGTACAGGCTTGCAGATCTGCATCAATCTCTTCCAACGGGCGCGGCGGCTGGAATACATAGAAGTGTCGATTAAAGGGAATCTCGTAGCCGACGATACCGACTTCGCCGTCCTGCTCGTCACACTTGCTCTGGTCGATCCAGGCATCAGGTACATGGGGAATCACTTCGCGCTGGAAGTAGTCTTCCACGGTTTCGTTTAACGGCACGTTCTCGTTGTCACGCAGGCTGCTGTCCGCTTCCGGGTTGCCTTTCTTGTCGGTGCAGACGTCGGCCTCTTCATCCCGCTCGGACAGGGCATTGAGCACGGCCTTGAGCTGTGGGGCGCCCAGCTTGAAATCCAGCGGTTTGAGGGCGGCCTTGAGGGCTTTGCTGAAGGCATCCCGGTTGCGGTAGAGGGTGTCGGCATCCAGGGTGGCGATGGCATCGTGCAGGGCCTGTTGCTGATCGTCGTCCAGCTTCTGCAGGGGCTTTTCGTCGGCCAGTTTGGCAAGACGTTCCGGGCTGGCCTGGAAGTTGAGCTGCAGGGGGCGCTCCACGGTGATGCGGCGGTAACCAAAGGCGGTGGTGGGGAAGATCTTGCTTTCCTCGTTCTCCTCGAAGGCACCGTAGAGGCGGACGATGGCGTCGATATTGGCATCATCAATGTACTGACGCTTGGAACCCAGGGATTTGCGCATCTTGCTGTAGCGGTCCACCGCATTGATCAACTGCACCTTGCCCTGACGCTCGACGGGCTTGTTATTGGAGAGCACCCACACATAGGTGGCAATGCCGGTGTTGTAGAACATGTCGGTGGGCAGGGCGACGATGGCCTCCACCATGTCATGTTCCAGCAGGTAGCGGCGGATTTCCGATTCCCCGGAACCGGCGCCGCCGGTGAACAGGGGCGAGCCATTGAGGATGATGCCAATGCGGGAGCCACCTTCGCGGGGGTCGCGCATCTTGCTGACCAGGTGCATGAGGAACAGCAGGGAACCGTCGGATACCCGTGGCAGGCCGGGGCCGAAGCGCCCTTCGAAGCCTTTGGTCTTATGCTCGTCGGTGACCTGCTTCTGGACCTTCTTCCACTCCACCCCGAACGGGGGATTGGAGAGCATGTAATCGAAGCGAGTGCTGGCGAGCTGGTCGTCGGAGAGGGTGTTGCCCAGCTTGATGCTGTCCACTTCCTGACCCTTGATCAGCATGTCCGCCTTGCAGATGGCGTAGGACTCGGGATTCAGTTCCTGGCCAAACAATCGCACGGACACCTGCTGGCTAATTTGCTGGATGTATTCCTCCCCTTCCGAGAGGAAGCCACCGGTGCCCGCTGTCGGATCATAGATGGTGACAATACTGTGAGGCTTGAGCTTGTCATCCTGCCCGGTGAGCACCAGGGAGGTGGTGAGGTGAACGATATCGCGGGGGGTAAAGTGCTCCCCGGCGGTTTCGTTGGAGCTTTCCGCGAATTTGCGGATCAGCTCTTCGAAGATGATGCCCATGCCGAAGTTGCTGATGGTGTCGGGGCTCAGGTCGATGCTGGCGAAGCGCTGGACCACCTGATAGAGCAAGTCGGCGCTGTGCAGGGCCTGCACAAATTCCTCGAAGCGGAAGTGCTCGAAGATTTCCCGCGCATCGGCGCTGAAGGCCTGCACATAGCTCATCAAATCATCGCTGGTCTGGGTATCGGAGAGCTGGCCCAGGGTGAGCGGAGAGGCATTGAAGAACTGCTGCTCGGCGGCGCGCAGCAGCAGCTTTTCGCGCACGGCGTCGGTCTTGTCCTGATTCGCCTTGGCAGCATCCAGCACCTTGCCCTTGGTGGGCGCCAGCACGCATTCCAGGCGGCGTAGCAGGGTAAAGGGCAGGATCACCCGGCCATACTGGGATTGCTTGAAATCGCCACGCAGCAGGTCGGCAACCGACCAGATAAAGGCGGCTGTCTGGGAATGGTTTTCGGTATTCAAAGCGACTCCTTGGGTGTTCTTGCTCCGCATTGACCCGGCATGGGTGATACGCAACCGCGGCATCTTGTCCCGGGAAAATACCGGGTGGGGGACCATGAAACAAGGCTGCTACAGCCCGCCTCGCCGGATGTTCCCTCTTTAGGCATCAGTGGATAGTTTCATGGCGCCATGCTCCCGCCTTCCGCCCATTCCTTGACGGTGAAAGCGGGCTCGATAACGAAATCCTCGATTGCTGCTCCATCAGGTAACACGAGCGTCTCCTGTTCCAGGCAAAACGGCACCACATGCAACCAGTAGCCCTGCAAATCAAACACCGGCAAGGGCTCATTAAAGCGCTCGGTTTTCGGGTAGATCAGGAACAGATGCCCTCCCGGAGGCAGGTAGCGGTGCCCATAGGCAAACAGCTGGTAGAAGTCTGCCTGGCTCAAGCCGTATTTGTCGCGGCCATTATCCAGGCTGCTATCCAGCAGCTTCCATTTGGCATCGAGAATACAGACCGGGGTATTGCCGCGAAGAATAGCCAGATCCGGGCAGAGCCGGAACCAACCCTGGCCGCCCTGACCGGCCAGGTAATGGCGGCTGATTTGCTCCCGCAGTTGCAGGCCCGCCGGCAAGCCACCCTTCAGCACTTTACCCAGATAGGCCTCATAAAGCCGCTCCATGGGGAAGAGCAGCGACAGTCCCTGGTGCTCGCCCTGTGAGACAAAGGGCAGACGGTTTTCCAGAATTAACGCCACCCAGGGTTTGATCACCCGGTAACGCTGCATTTCCCGGCCTTCTTTCCAGGCCTGCAAATCGCGCTTGGTATTACCGGAGGCGGGAACCGCATCCAGATAATAGAGCAGCTCACGGGCCTTGCGGTTGTTATCCAGGGTTTCTGACCAGCGCAACAACTTTAGCAATGCGCTTTTCAGCAGGCGATTTTCCGGTCGGTCCGGGGTGTATTCGTCATAGCAGACCTGAAAGCGGGTTTCGTTGCCCGGGCGTTGCTGGATTTGCGCCGCCACATCCAGTTTGCCTTTCACGCTGGTCAGGCTGGCACGCGTCTGCTGATAGTGACTGCGAAGCCCCCCGCGCAGGAAGGTGGCGAATTCGCCAAGCACAAAATCGATCAGTGACTGCAACCAGGGGCGCCGAGCGGTATTCAGGGACGCCATGCCGGATTCCCTGAACGGGATGTCCATTACGGTGGTGAGCATCTTGAGCAAAAGCCCACGGGCACGGTCTGCGCCTTGCTCTCCCTCGGTCATTTTCGGGAGCACTTCAATCTGCGTACCGGTTGACAGGGTGATCACGCCCACATGGCTCCCTACCCGTACGCATTCATTGCCCGCCCGTGATATCAGGCTCAGGTAGGGCTGCCCTGCCAACGCCTCCTGCTTCAGCAACGCAAAGTCCGCATCTGCAAGGCACTGGGCATCCAACCCACAGGACGCCCCGGTGGCTGTCAGCACGCCGAATTCACGAATCGTGATCGCCATTGATCCGGCCTACTCGTAGATGGACTTATAAGTCTCAGGGGACGCTAACGCTTGATGATTGCGCTCCCAGACGATACTGCGTGCGCCCTGCCAGTCATCACCCATTAACCGGTAGAAGTCCTGATCACTCATGGCCTGGGAGTAAATCGGCAACACGCCTTGTGGCTTCCTGTCATCCGCCAGCACTTGGCGAATACGCTGCCAGTCTTCGAAGAAATATTCTTCCAGCAGCGGCAGGATCTGGTTTTGAAAAATAGCTGCCAGGTCCGATATCTTTGGCTCCTTCATATCACCCAGCGGCATGAAGTAGGAGTGACCAATGGTGTGGTCACGATCATAGACGACCGCAATCCGCTGATTGATGGTGTTCAGCAATTTGGCGATATCAATCCCTTCAATCTTAGGTAGTGCTTCAAGCACAGAGGGCTTTGGAAGGACTTCTTCAAAGGTGAACCGACGGCGTAGCGCTGTGTCCAGGTGCACCAGCGAACGGTCTGCCGTGTTCATGGTGCCAATCAGATATAGATTGGAAGGTACCGAAAAGGGCTTTTTCGAGTAAGGCAAGATCACACTCACCGCATCCGATGCATCTTCTCGCTTGCTGGGTTCAAGCAGGGTAATCAATTCGCCAAAGATGCTGGAGACATTACCCCGGTTAATCTCGTCGATGATCAGTACGTAGCCATTCTTCGGGTCAGCTTGTGCCTTTTCCGCAATATTCTGAAAAATGCCCTTGTCAATAAAATAACGAATCGTGTTATCCACGGTTTTGGCTTTCAGGCCTTCTACAAAGTCTTCATAGCTGAAGCTCTGGTGAAACGTGACGAAGGCGACGCGTCCATCTTCTACCAACGCATCATAACGACTCTTCAGTTGGTGCTTGTCCAGCTCTTTGGCGGCTTCTCCGTCTGCAATCCTGACCGCCCGACGTAGGGCATGATGGGTTTTACCTGTTCCTGGGGGGCCATAAAGGATGACATTCAGCGAGTATTCAGATTGGAACCCGGGAGGCGCTTCCACCGCATATTCGGCATCCTGCTCTTCAACCGCCGCCCGTTCAGCATCACCATGCTCGTAAAAATCAAAAGGCACACCTGGATGCGCCTTTTCATACTGTTCTCTGGCCTTTAAAAGGTACATATCAAGTTCCGTCTCAGTCATGTCAGAAAACTCAGGTGCCGCAATTCCAAGATGACGAGCGACAAAATCTCGCTTGTGCGCCAATGACACAACCCGTTCAAAGCTTTCCGGGAAGAACAGAAATTTAATGACATGCTGAAACTGTCTGTAGCCCTCTTGATCAATCTCTATTAGCCAGTTACTAAACCCCCAAGGCTCAGAGAGAATAGCTTCCCTCTTCTCTGTGGTTAGCGATTTGAATGCCGCGACAATACGCATCAAATAGAGCAATTCACGCCATCGCTGTGTGTTGTAAGCGAGACCGGGATTAAACGCACCCTGTAATGCGTCATCACTAAACCAGACTGCATCCCGGTCTACGCTCTTCCCGCACCACTTCAGAATCGTTTCCACAATTTCTATCTTTTTACCCGAACTGATGTTCGATTGGGGAAGCACTAGAAGGTAATTCATTTCTGCCATTAGCTGGCACTGTTCCGGCGAGGTACCTTCAATCTGGCTTTCCATTTTTTCCAGATAGCCACCTTCCCCCTTGTCGATATTGTTCGTATAGAGATCAAGAAGGCTGCGAGCGTTGTCTTTTGTCCACACCTTTTCATCTGAAAAAATCGATAGATCTTCCCTGAAACAGCGATCCTTTATGGCTTTCGCCACTTCGAACATGGAATCGGTTTCAAACCCTGGGCAATACCTTGCCATTACACGCTCCTTTCAAATTATTCTTTTATCGCTGGGCCGCCATGAACACCACGGGCACTAGGCGCGCCCCGCCTGCTTTTCTCGAAAATGCTCTCTATGATGATTCAGGTAAGCCTGGTGACTGTCATCCAGGTTGACGACCATGTCCTTGTTAATACCTAGCTTCCCAGGGTCTTCCAGGTGACTGGAAATCAAGATGCGACCGCTCTTGTCAAAGCTGATTAACTGTCGATCAAATACCTTATCCAAGTTCGGGACCAGCAACAGGCCATTGAAGGGATCCAGCCGCTCCCTGTTATCCGCCTCACGCCAAGGCTTGATGTGGGAAGCAATCAGCAGGCGCACATCCGGGTACTGGGTGACGGCGCAGCCGCGCCAATAGCCCACCAGCCCCTCTCTGAACTTGCCGTGACCGAGACGAGTGGTGCGCAGCGTGCTGCGTTCGGTTTCTGAGAGGGTTATATCGTTATCCAGATCTGCCAGATCGTTGGTTAATTCATAATCTGTGGCGTCTTTCAAAAACTGGCCGTACAGGCGCAGGGCAGCACTGTACATACCGTGGCCTGTGTCATCTTTTACCTGAAAGGCGGGCTGGCTTTCGATGTGTTTGCTGAGCTGCTGGTATTGCTCCACCGAGCCCACATCAAAGAAGGATTCGATCCGCATCCCTTCGCCCTGCAACAACTTCGGCAGGGTGTTGTTCAATGCCCCGGCGTAGTTTTTGATGGTGCGCTCGCTTTTGCCAATGGAATCGGCCCAGTGGGAAAAGTGTTTGCGTCGATTCTGAAGATTGGCAAACAGGGCCGCTTCGATTTGCGGCTGCATGGCAGGATCCCGGAACAGATTGAATAACGGTGTGTCCAGCCAGGCATAGTCGATCAACTGCGGTGTTGAACGGGGGCCCGGGGCTTTATGGTCTCTTACCCTCCGTTGATACTCCTCCTCTTTTCCGGCGGCGGGTTTGTGGTGCCAAAAACCGGATGAGCGTAGATAAAAGTACGGAAACTCCGGGTTGTCCCGGTCATTGTCCTGCTTTAACCGCTCAAAGCGTTTTGTGAATGCCTGCCTTAGAGAGTCATTGAAGGGAATCCGGTTCTCCTTCAAGGCCCCAGCACGGATCAGATCCAGCACCGCCAACAACAGGCACACCTTGTGAGGGCGCGGCCGGTCTTTGGTGCGATCCATACGCAGGCTGCTGAGCTGGTCCAGATACCGGGCGGGAGTCATTGTTCACTCCAGTAATCCGCCTGTCCCGGCTTCACCCAACGCACTCCCCCTTTGGGGTCTTCGCTGTCACCCTGGTAGCGGGGAATGATATGGCAGTGCATGTGCGGGACGGTTTGGCCGGCTACTTCGCCGCAATTCATACCGATGTTGTAGGCATCCGGAGAATAGCGCTGGTCCAGCCAGGTTTTTGCCTGGTTGATTAGCTGCATGACGGCGGTCTGTTCCTGCTCGGTGAGGCAGAACCAGTCGTTGGCGTGGCGTTTGGGGATGACCAGCAGGTGGCCGGGGGAGATGGGGAATTTGTCTTCGCGCACATAGGCCAGGGCATTTTGCAGGCTCGGGCCATCCGGTACTGCGTCCGGCACGGTACAAAATGGACACTCTAGCATTGCCATCCCCTTCTACTGCCTTGGCATTCCCTGCCTGAAGGCTGTTCATTCTTATTTGAGAACCTTATCACAAGGCTAAATAGCTGCCAGGCTTCTCTCACCACTTTTTCGTACCTGGCTGACGAGACGCGCGGCTAATCTCTCTTGAATACTAGCTAACCGCTACTCAGTAGTAAGTGTTTTTATTCTGGCATCAGGCTGGCGGGAAACACATAACCACCGCAAAAAGCCTGGATAGTGCAATTCTGCTTATTCCTGATTTGGGTAAATCACCTGCCACTCCCCTGCCGTTGCCGCCCAGAAAACTGTGACGCCCCGCCACGCGGGCTTCAGCGGGGTATCATAGAGTGAAGGTATGACGTTATTCACAGGGATGGGTTAATCATGACAATCCAGCATCACCATAAATGCCTGGGGCTGGTAATGGCTGCCAGCCTCCTTCTGCTTACTGCCTGTGGCGGCTCGTCCGGTTCGGATTCTGCCGCGCCGGCAACAACAACACCGCCTGATAGCAGCACCGATGCCGAATGGAATAACAGCAACTGGAATGAGGGAGAATGGCAATGAGCATTTCACCAATGGCAGTAACCCTGACAGGCTCTTTGGCTTTGTTGTCACTCACCCTGGCCGCGCCTTTGTCTGCCGCCGGGGTAAGCGGGCTGACCACCTTTGTGCCCAATACGCCCGCGCTGGCAGAAGAAGTGAACGGCAACTTCGATGCGGTGAAGTCGGCCGTTGACGATAATGATCAGCGGATTACCGACCTGGAGGCGAAGACGCCGGATGGGGCGGTGTCGTTGTCGGCGTTTGCGTTTTCGGAGTGGACCGACAGCAATAACAGCAGCTCCAAGTGTCAGATGCTGCGGATTGTTAACTATGCCTATTTTGATCTTTTCTGGGCAAAATCGACCACCTGCAGCATGACGGCTCCGGCTCATCTGCCACAGGGAGCAACGGTTACTGGGCTTGCCTGTCTGGTGGACGACGAACTCTATGGCTCTACGGAAGACAGTAATTTTTACCCGATTTCACTGCGTCGGCTTGATCTGGCGACAGCCAATACCACCAACATTTATTCGACCAGCACAGTCTCATCCAACAGCGGGCTGCAAACGTTGACGGGCATCCCCTCTACACCAACGGCGGAAGACCTGATCATCGACAATAGCCAGTATGCCTACACGGTGATGGTTACTGCTCTTTATGCAGATGATGTAAATGCGGCCGTTGCGGGCAATAACCTGAAACTTCATGGCTGCACGGTGGAGTACAGCCTGCCGTAGGGTGTGAGAAGTGAGGAGAGCAATCTGAGGCGAGTGCGTTGGCTACGTGCAGCCTGACTAGCCAAACATCGCAACGACAGGCACAAAAAAGCCCGGCTGTTTTCAGCCGGGCTTTTTTGACTCTCGATTGGTCGGACGGGAGGATTCGAACCTCCGGCCCCTTGCACCCCATAAAGGTTACAGCTTGTCCGTCGCCGTCCAACAGAATCTATAAACCATTAAATATCAGTAAGTTAGTTAAAAATACATCTTTGCATTGTCCAACAACGTCCACTAGAATCCACCGAAAGCGATTGAGAAACGGTGACGGAACGGTGACGAGATTTCGGAGCATACATGGGCATCATCACAGATAGACACCTCACTCCAAAAGACCCCAAAGATGCCTGGCTAACCGAAGACGGCCCACGTGGGCATGGTCGATTCATGGTCAGACTTCAGCCAAACGGGAAGCATCTCTTCTACTTCCGTTACAGTGACCAGACAGGTAAACGCCAGTTTCACCCGCTTGGAGTTTACTCACGCACTGGCACCACCGGGCTCACTCTCAAGCAAGCCCGCACCCAAGCCAGCGAGTTATCGCGGCTCTACGTCTCAGGCATCAAGAACATTGGAGAGCACCTTAACTCAGAACGGGCCGCTCGAGAGGCCGCTAGGCAAGCAGAGCTATCACGCCTTGAGCAAGAAGCGGCACAAAAAGAGGCCGAGGCCGCTGCACTGGCTTCTCGGCAAACCGTTTCCCAGCTCTTTGAGCGATGGATGGAAATTGACGTGTCACACCGGAAAGACAAGGGTACAGAAGTCCGGCGCATGTTCGAGAAGGACGTTCTCCCCCTCATTGGCCAAGTCTTTGTCGCAGACATCCGTAAAGGGCACATCACTCAGGTGACAGATGCCATGGCGGCACGGGGTGTCACCCGCATGGTGAAAGTCGTATTCAGCCTGATGCGACAGATGTTCCGCTTTGCCGTGGACCGAGACATCATTGAATTCGACCCCAGCAGCAGTATTCGGAAAGCCAAAATCGGAGGTAAGGAGACTGAACGTGACCGAGTGCTATCCGAGGACGAGATTCGACAACTGACAAACGCCCTACCCTCTGCCAACCTGCTGAAAACCTCTGAATTGGCTGTCTGGATAGCACTTTCCACCTGTTGCCGCATTGGTGAACTTCTGGCGGCACGCTGGGAGTATATTGACCTAGAGCAAAGAACTTGGCTTATTCCTGCCGAAAACAGCAAGAACGGCAAGCCTCATCAAGTACACCTGTCAGCCTTTTCTGTCAGTTTCTTCCAACAGCTGCAGGAAATGACAGGCCTGTCCCCATGGTGCTACCCGAACAGAGCGGAAACCGGCCCTCTCTGCTCAAAAACCATAACCAAGCAGCTTTCTGACCGACAGCGCCCGTCAAATAGTGGCACCATGAGCAATCGCACTAACAACGCGCAAGCTCTTTGTTTACCCGGTGGCAAGTGGACACCTCACGACCTTCGCAGAACCGGCGCAACCATGATGACCGCTCTAGGCGTACTTCCTGAAGTCGCAGAACGCTGCCTGAACCACACCGAAGAAAATAGGGTTAAAAGGACCTATCAACGCCATAGCTATACCAAGGAATGCAGCGAGGCTTGGGAGAAATTGGGCTCCCGGCTCCAGGATCTGACAGAACCAAGATGATAGCTGATGCGTTAAATGGGAGTTTTCGCTCCAAGTGACATCTAGAGCTCAACTAAGCATTCAGGCTACCTACTCTTTCTATGAAGAATATACTCACATATTTGACCCACGCCTAAATAACACGCCTATTATTGAATTCTGACAGCCAGCAATCGACCGCGGTTTCGGATAATAAGTGC